>CAYXAF010000108.1:0-1554 GCA_964463035.1 uncultured Flavobacterium sp. | reverse complement strand
TTGAGAAGGCCAGCTACCTTCATGTCCTCATGGCGTAGCCAGGGGGAACAATTCAGCTTTCCGAAATGCACTCTCGAATGCACTCTGGAAAGCCCAGCGCCGGAGCGCTGGGGATGTTGCTACTCCATTTCACACATCAATCTGCCAACCGCTGATCCGATCTCAAGAACTGAATCGATTTCGACTTTTGTTTTCTCGATGGCTCGCTTCAAAACCTTGGCCTGACCACCCCCATCAAGTGATGGGATTGCCATGATTTCTTCGTCGGAAGCCCCTTCAGTGTCATAGTCGAGCACCACGAAATGAACTTCCGCCGTTGATGACACGCCGGTCACTAAACCGCCATGAAGGCCAATGCAGATCAGTGGCGTTTCACCGAAATTGACTTTCTCGCACAGCACGTCAATTCCTTCTTCGTCGAGCGAGATCTGGTTGCCACTATCGGTCGCAATGTCATGAATTTCTTCACTGCGATTCGATGGGTCGCCCAGGCCCTGTTGCTGGTAGTAGCGTAACGCAGCAAGAATGGTTGCTTTTTCTGCCGTGTCAATGCATAAAACTGCCATAAAAGCTCCTTGATGAATGGGGCAACACCCCAGCGGGGTGTTGCCCCGATGGGGTTAATGTGGATAGGCCGACTCAATGATCGCCTGAGCCTCGGAGGCAAAGGGGCCAATGAATTGAACCTTTTCGTCGCGAAACAGCATTCGCCCAACGACAAACACATGCTGACGAACGCCGGGATCGTTCTTCCAGCGCTCGCGCATGAGCTCAACGTAGTTTCCATCCCAGTTGGATGGAGGGCCAAATGCCGAACGGGTGCCAGGTGTTGTGTCGATTACCGAAAAGTTGATGACTCCGTACATGGCTGCCTCCTCACGCTGCATTCCGCATGGCACGCTCGATCATGTTCATGACCGGAAAACCTGCGATGCCTTGGGTTTTAAGGATGTCGAGCCAGTCCAGCGACTTTTCGCCAGGCGGGATTTCTCCTGCCGGGATGATTGCTGACGCCTGGATACCGCGTTGCCAGAGACGCTGGACAAGCTTCTTTGCAGCTTCCTGTCCATGTCCCTTTGGATGTTGATCTGTAGGCCGGTCTTTGTCACCAAAAATAATGACTCGGGTTGCCCACTCCGGAGGCACAAAGTTTTCCATCAAAAGCGCATTGACTGTGCTCCAAACGGGGAACTCTGCCTCTCTGGTACCTTCTATGACGGCCAGCGTTGTTTCTAACCCTTCGGCTACCAGCAGGGTGGATGACTTCCTTGCTGCCGGCGACACCCGAATCGCTCCCCCGACGATCTTCCGATCGCTGGGATACATCATGAGTTTTTTGGGTGCTTTGACCGGTGCCTTGTTGCCATCCTGAGTCAGATAGATCCGATGGATCGTCACTGCGTTGCCCTGGGCTCCGGACACCATCGAAATAATGGCCGGGTAATTCCCTACCATTTCTTTCCCGTCGTAATACGGAAGCGACGGGTGGAATCGGAGCGATTCTGGTGGGCTGATCGAAATGCCACGCCGTGCCAGATACAACCGGGCCGGCTC
>CAYXAF010000107.1:0-1571 GCA_964463035.1 uncultured Flavobacterium sp. | reverse complement strand
TTGAAGCAGGTACGGTGCAATTAGTGGGTACAGATACTCATGCTATCGTGCAGGCAGTAGAAATTTTATTGCGCGATGAAACTGCTTATCACACCATGAGTTTAGCGCATAACCCGTATGGGGATGGTAACGCTGCTAAGTACATAGTTAAGAAATTAGAAAATGAAATTTAACCACATTTGGACTTACGTTTCAGAGAACAAAGAAAATAATAGATTCATTTCTGGTTCATTTTTTTCTGTATTAAGTTCGTTATTTTCTAGGGGAATTACACTTCTTACATCAATATTTATAGCACGACACTTGGGAAGTGAAGAATATGGTGAGTTTGCAACTATTCAAAGCACTGTTGTTCTCACAGCAAGTATTGCCGGTTTGGGCTTGAGTGTCGCTGCAACAAAATATCTAGCAGTTTATTATTTATCTGATCCAGTAAAATCTGGAAAAATACTAACTCTCACATCCCTTATATCCTTAATTAGCGCAGCAATATCAAGCATCATCATATTAATAACAAGCCCTTTAATAGCGAATCATGTATTTAACGAAGTCCATCTTGAGTTAAATATAAAAATTGGCGCACTGTTAGGTTTTCTTACTATATTAACTAATTTTCAAATCGGTGTACTATCAGGTTTTGGGAAATTCAAAATAATTATGTTAACTAATTTATTTAGTGGCTTGGCATCATTTCCACTAATTTTATTGTCAACATGGTATTGGGGTGTTACAGGTTCTCTCTTAGGGCTGTCTATAAACATGCTAGTTTTATGGGCAATGAACAGTTACAACATTAAAAAAATCTGCAATGAATTAAACATAAAAAAATCCACAAAAAACATCTGGCATGAAAAAGAAATATTATGGCAATTTGCACTTCCGACAGCACTAAGTGCTTTATTAACCTCACCGGTGATATGGATTGCCAATATTCTCTTAATAAATCAAACAAATGGTTATAGCGAACTAGGTGTTTTTAACGCAGCACAGCAATGGCAATCTATCATCTTATTTGCTCCACTAGCACTAACACCAATGTTGTTATCCATGCTTTCACATGCCAATCATATTAATAATAATTACTACTGGAAAATAGTAACTCAAGCAAGCATTATAAATATGCTAATATTTTTTATATTAGCGACACCTATTATAATATTTAGTTCAGAAATACTATCATTATATGGTCATGACTTCTTGCGAGGAAAATCAATATTAGCATGGCTGTCTTTTGCTGCACTATTTATATCTTTAAGTAATATAGTAGGTCAAATTATTGCCAGCTCCGCATCAATGTGGGTAGGATTTTTTCTTAATTCTATATGGGCACTCACTTTCTTAGTGCTAAATTTTTTCTTTATCGATCTTTATAAAGCAGAAGGCATGGCAATATCTTATTTTTTATCTTACATGCTACACTTTTTTTTGTGTATTATTTATATAGCTTTAACTATCAGTAGTGGGTCAATGCTGAAAAATGCTGTATAATCTCGTGGTAAGCGTTCACGCGCTGTAATGCGGGTTGTCAAAAAACAGCAAGTTACAGTATATTTATCTAACATTTTGATTAA
>CAYXAF010000106.1:0-1728 GCA_964463035.1 uncultured Flavobacterium sp. | reverse complement strand
ATCCAAGTCGGCAAAATTTCCCTTATAAAACACCTTTGCATTTTTAAGGAGCATCTTTAAAAAGTTGTGGTTTTGGTTTTTAAAGCATGATATTTTACTGCACTAAAACGAATAAAGCAGCAGCATAAGCAGAATAAATTTTATCTCGCCATTCAAAAGAAACCTTTAACTTATCGAAGTCAAGGTCTTTGTTGTTATCTAAATGTCTGTTAATATGACTCATTAGCAAATTTTTGTTTCTTTTTAGTTTCCATCTGTTCTATAACGCTACGTTGTATCCACTAAATTTTTTTATTTTATATTAATTTGTATTTAAATATTAAATATTTGAAATTTTAATTTTATTAAGTTGAAAACCGAAATTTTCCTTTAAGTATTCCGCTGGTGTTTTGAACTTTAATCCCTTTAGAGGTATGTTGAAATTATAATCATTGACATAGTCAATGATTTTTGTGTTTAAGTCTTCAACATTTTCAAACAAATATCTGTGGAATACTTTGCTTTTTATCTTTCCGTTGAATCTTTCAATCATTCCATTTGTCCAAGGATGCTTGAATTTTATTGTTCTGTGCCGTATTTTATTTATCTTACATAATTCAACAAACGGATGAACCCTATCGGTTTTTCTTTTTTTAGGAAGGGCATTAAAACAAAATTCCAGCCCATTATCAGTCAAAATATAATTGATCTTATAAGGATAAAACCCGATAGCATTCTGAAGGAACTCTTTTCCATCATTTTTTGTTTTATTCCTTCTTACCTCAACATAAGCAACCTTCGAAACCCTGTCAATACATGTGAAAACATACCTCCTCTCTTTGTTTATTTTCGGAGCATAAAGCACATCTATATGAAGATACCCAATCCCATAATCCTTAAATTTTTTGATCTTTCTTTCTGCTGTAGCAAGTTCCACTGGCAGAACGTTGAGATTATATCGCTTCAAACAGCGATAAATTTTCATTGAATAAAGGTCAGGTATTTTATCCTTCAAAACAAAATATATCTCATCAATTGTTCTTTTATTGTGTTTACGTTCAAATAGGATCAAATCTTCTTGCTCTTTTGTGAGTGTAATATTTATGTGGTTTGGACAACTGCTTTTATCTTCAATAGCATCCCTATATTTCCATTTCCTGACGGTTTTTCTTGCCATTTTAGTGTTTTCTTTCAAGTATTTGATAATTTTTCTCTGCCTTTCACTCAATTCTGAAAGTTTCCCATCTTCAAATTTATTCTTTGTTGAAAATAAAGTGATTAACACACTCCACTCATCTGCTTTTATTAACGGTAACTCTGGTTTTAATATGTGCTTTAGATACTCTATCACCTCACTAACACTCTGAAATTGCGTATTATTATGATTCATTGCCTTTGTTATATTCGCTTTGGGACTACTTCCTGTTAAAAAAATACAGCATTTTGTAATTTTGTTCCCGCAGTCCGTGAGCAACACATAAACCTGTGCATTTATCAACGATGATCTTCTTTAGTGCGCTAAAACATCTTTTCCTCAGCCAAGCCCCTGCACTCTTTTAAAATCCTGTTTATTTACAATTTAATTTGTTCAACTAAATTTTCAAAAATTTCACTTCTAAAAAAGTTAGAACAAAATCAACTACCTGTCAGCATCCTCCAATTTCGGATGCTTTTTATCCTTTTCAGAAAGCCACACATCCTTTATCGGCCAATCAATTGCAATATCCTCATCATTCCATAAAATTCCTC
>CAYXAF010000105.1:0-1835 GCA_964463035.1 uncultured Flavobacterium sp. | reverse complement strand
ATCTAACCTACAATTTATTTCGATACGAACAAGTGATGAGATTAAATTTAATAATCGTTAAATAATTGAAATACAGGTAAATAAATAAATAGATAGATAGATAATTTTTAAAAAAAACTTGTAGTTTTTGATAAAAATATCAAAATAAGTTCATACATTTGACAATGATTTTAGAAAATTGTTAAAAGGGTTTTGCTTTTTTCTAAAATCAAAACGAAAAAATTTTTTTTAGAACCACCTTATGTTTATATTTGCGACAAACTAATGCAAAAACCAAACGCGGGTGATAAAAGCAGAAATCAGTGCAAATTTGCTCGCTACTGCTTAAATAAAACTGTTAGCGTTCATGATTTAAATAGGAGAATCCCGAAAATCCTTGAAAGAGTAGGGACAAATTTTAAAAACAAACTATATGCAAATGACAAATTTTAAAATGAAGATTAATTCGAGTTTAATCAAAGTATTTCTTGGCGCGATTTTTTCGTTAGGAATTACTTCTTGTAAGGAAAGCGCTCAGAAAGAAGATGCTACTATTACTCAAGCCGAGACAAAACCTGTTATAACAGAGCAGGAAGTCTTAGATGCACAAAAAGCTTGGGGTGAAGGTATTGTTAAGATTGGTAAAGTTTATATGGAACAAGGTGATTACAAAACAGCTGCAACTGAACATATTAATAACTTTTACAATTATCAAGAAGGCAACGTTTTGTTTAAACCTACATTGACTTCTGAAAAACAATTCCGTACAGACTTTCAAGGTGCATTGTCATACTTTGTAGGTGGGGATGAAAATTATACCGAAGACCATGGATTTGCAATAAAACCATGGAGCAATGTTCGCTGGGAAAACATTGGTACGAAAATCATTGGAAATATGGCTATTGCAATGGGGAATTATTATTTCACACCTGCAAAAGGGGGTGATGATGTAAAAGTGGAATATTCTTTTGCCTACACAAAAGATAAAGACGGCAAATTGAAAATTATTTTACACGACTCACATTTACCGTATAAACCTGCGGAAAAAAAATAAAAATCACAGACTAACAAAGTACAAAACGCTAACAAAGGCTATGTGTAATAAGGGTTTCAGTGGTAATATAGGCATACTGCCCCGCTCAAACTTCGGTGTAGGTAAACAGGAAGTAACCCACCATCCCTTATTACACATAGTTTTATGCATTATAACCAATTTTAAAAACAGACATATAATGAAGAAAATCTTGATAATATTAGCTTTTTTCCCTCTGACCGTAATGGCTCAACCGAGTGACTTTGGAAATTGGTTAATCTATTTTGGTGACAAAAAAATAAACAATCGTTGGAATTGGCACCACGAAGTACAGTACCGAAACTTCAACTTTGTTGGAGATACTGAACAACTACTCTTAAGAACAGGTATCGGCTACAACCTAACAGAAAACAATAATAACATTCATCTTGGGTATGGCTTTATCTACAGCGAACCTTACACTACTGGTACTGACAACAAAACTAATTTCAACGAACACAGAATATATCAACAGTTTATTACAAGGCAGAATTTTGGAAGAATTTCGTTTCAGCACCGCTATCGTTTTGAGCAACGATTCGTTGAAGACGATTTCAGACTTCGGTTAAGATACTTTTTATCAACAAATATTGCTTTGAATCATAAACAAATGCAGGACAAGACTGTTTATCTTTCGCTTTACAATGAAATTTTTGTGAATACAGAGCAAACCTTTTTTGACCGCAATCGATTCTATGGTGGTGTTGGATATAGGTTTTCTAAAAATGTAAGAACAGAAATTGGCGTAATGAATCAAACAACTAATAGTGTTTCAAGAAACCAA
>CAYXAF010000104.1:0-1862 GCA_964463035.1 uncultured Flavobacterium sp. | reverse complement strand
ACTGAATATCAACAATATAAACAACTATTTTTGATAAAATAATCAATAAATATTTTATTATATTGCGTAATTATTTTTTTATATTTGTAGTTGTGCAACAAGCACATCGTATTGGCAATAGTGGGGCTGACAGTTGTAAACTCAACATTAGTATTTCTATTGGGCATTTGTGCTTCGAAACCCGCCCGAACGCAAAGCCCGAAAACGCGTTGGTAGCAATTTTAAAAAAAACAGTGCCTATGAAACAAAAATTAATTAAATGTTTAACTTAAATTTTAAATTCTTATGAAATTATTAAATTATGCCTTATTCGCTCTACTATTAGTTGTTTCATCTTGTAAAACTGATGATGAAAATTTAACAACAAACAAATTCGATTATTCTGTCTATAATGCTAAAAATGGACTTTTCAACACTTTAAATAAAATTAATTTGAAGAAAGCCAATGCAAAAGTTTCTGGTTTAGCAGCTTATGAAGATGCAATTGAAACTATAAATGAAGAATATGGGACAAATGCTTATGTGACAGAATTTGACCAATATTTAATGGATAATCCAAATGCAACTATTGATGACTGTATTCAAAATGGATATATAAACCAACAAGATTACAATGTTGTAAATGGTTTTTTTGATGATTTAGACACATACAATTTTGACCAATCAATTCAAAGACTACAAACAAGAATTTTAAATCAAAACTATTCGCCAAGTGAATTTGAAAAGTATAATTTCTTTGTAAATGCACTTATGGTAATAAATGATTATTATTTGAGTCAAGGTGTTGATGTTTTTGCACAAGCAGGAGCAAATAAAAACTTAGCAAGTAGAATGAGTGCTGGTTGTGCAGTATCAATAGCATCAAATGCTATTTCTACATATGGATTAACCTCTTGCTTTGTTCCTGGACCAAACTGCTGGGTTGCAATTGTAGGAAATGGACTTTCGCTTGCTGGAATATTTTTAAGTTGCTAAAATTATGAATTATAAAGTAACAATAGCATTATTAGTTGTTTCGATTATTTTACTAATATTTTCAGTAATTGACAATGGAAGCATTTATGTTATATTAGCACTTATTTTTTCAATAATAAATTTTACTTTACAACTTAAAAATCATATAAAAAAATAGGACTGAATAAAAAAAACTGCTACCAACAAGGTATTGCCAAAAGCGGGGCAGACGGAAGTAATTGAGCATTTGTAATTCTATTTGGCTTTGGTACAAAATCCAAGCTGACGTATTTCAAATGCCCCTTCTTCGCCAATACCCGCACGTTGTACCTCATTATATGAGCGACGTTATGGAAAAGAAAAAAAGACAGAAAATATTTCTTTCCGAATTTTGCAAGAAACTTATTTAATTTTGGTTAAGTTTCTTGCGACAAAAATATGTGAAAGTTTATTTAAGCCAAACTTTATTAACTCTCAAAAACAAATTTTTAAAAACAAATACAATATAAAGATGAAAAAAATTAAATCATTTATATTCCTTTCATTACTTGCTTTAGGAGGCTAAATTCTAATATTAACAACATTTTGTTTAAAAAGTAAAAAAAGTTCATACGTATTTCCTGCTATCATCCCGCTAATAATCCATTGCTTTATTGTATGCTTTGTTTCTCTTAATTTTTCTGTATAGGCAAATCAATTCAAATAGTTTTGGAGATATTTTGAACTCACACCATTAAATGGGTCTAAAAACTGTTTTAATTTTTTGTGTTTATTATTTACTGTTTGAACATGTATTTTTTTATTTTCTTTGTTTATATGATCTTTTGCAATAAATGTTTTGTGTTTTATGGTAGGATTTTCTTTTGCAAACTTTTTATAAGATTTATGTGAATCGGTTATTAAAAGCG
>CAYXAF010000103.1:646-1863 GCA_964463035.1 uncultured Flavobacterium sp. | reverse complement strand
CTGGCGGCCTCCGATGAACACGCCGAACGCTGGCGTGCGCAATACGCCACCGATCTGGTGCGCGAGGACGTTCTGGAGTTCTCGCGCCTGCACGAGGTGACCACCCTGCGCCTGTTTCTCGATCTGCTACGCGAGCGGGTCGGCACGCCGCTGTCGCTGGCGTCGCTGGCGCGCGATCTGGCGGTCGCACCGGCCACACTCAAGCGTTATCTGGATATTTTGCAAGCGCTGTTCATTGTCTTTGCGGTACCACCCTGGCACCGCAACATCGGCCGCGCACTGCTGCAAACACCCAAGATCTATTTTTTCGATACAGGCATGGTGCGTGGCGACGTTGGCGCACGCTACGAGAACGCCGTCGCCACCCTGTTGCTGAAACACAGCCAGTTCCGGCGCGATGCCAGTGGTAAAGACGCCACGGTGCACTACATCCGCACCAAGGATGGCGCCGAGGTCGATTTCGCCCTGGCCGAAGACAACCAACTGACGCAATTGATCGAATGCAAGTACGCCGACAGCCGCTTGCATCGGCCGCTGGCACGTTTTGCGGAGCAGTTTCCGCAGGCTCTCGCCGTGCAACTGGTGGCCGAACTGCGCCAGGAAGAGCAGCGCGGTCCCGTGGCGATCCGCCACGCCGGGAGTTGGCTGGCCGAGCTGGCTGCGTGATCAGTTGCCGGCGGATCGCCAGGGACGTGAATGTGCCGTCCCGCCAGCGACCGAAGGAAGTCCCTGTGGGGCGCCGAGTATTGCCGGTTGGAGAATCCGGGCTGCGCGAAGTGTCGCCGGTATAATCCGCCGCCCTCGTCAAGGTTTTCTTCCCAGTGCGTCTCACCAAGCTCAAGATTGCCGGTTTCAAGTCTTTTGTCGAGCCGACCACCGTCCTGTTTCCCGGCCAGCTTGCCGGCGTGGTCGGCCCGAACGGTTGCGGCAAATCGAACATCATCGATGCGGTGCGCTGGGTGTTGGGCGAGTCGAAGGCCTCGGAGTTGCGTGGCGAGTCGATCCAGGACGTGATCTTCAAGGGGTCGGGGAACCGCAAGGAGGTCGGACGCGCCAGCGTCGAACTGTTCTTCGACAACGCGCAGGGCCGCGCCGCCGGCCAATGGTCGCAGTATGCCGAAATCACGGTCAAGCGTATTCTCGACCGCCAGGGCAACTCCAATTACTACATCAACAACCTGCACGTGCGCCGCCGCGACGTGATCGACCTGTTCCTC
>CAYXAF010000103.1:0-616 GCA_964463035.1 uncultured Flavobacterium sp. | reverse complement strand
GGCATGATCTCGCGCATCGTCGAGGCCAAGCCGGACGAACTGCGTTTCTTCCTTGAGGAAGCGGCCGGCGTGACCAAGTACAAGGAGCGCCGCAAGGAGACCGAAGGCCGGCTGGAAGACGCCAAGGAAAATCTGGCGCGTGTGGACGATATTCGCGGCGAACTGGAGAGCCAGGTGGCGCGCCTTGAAACCCAGGCCGAGGTGGCGCGCCAGTATCGCGATCTGCAAACCCGCCTGAACCGGCGCCAGAGCTTGTTCTGGCTGAAGAAGCGCAACGATGCGCAAGCCGAGGCGGTCAAACTCGAACGCCTGGTGGCCGAGCAGATCAACAAGGTCGAGGCGGAAACCGCCGCTCTGCGCGAGGTCGAAGCGCGCGTCGAGCAGTCCCGCGAGGCGCATTTCGCCGCGTCCGATTCCCTGCATGCTGCGCAGGCGGAAATGTATGCGGCGAACGCCGAGGTGAAACGGCTCGAATCGGAAATCGCCCACGTGCGCGACGCCCGCCTGCGGCTGGAAACCCGCCTCGCCCAGTTGGACGGTCACGAACAGCATTGGTCTGCCGAGATGCGGCGCGTCGAGGAAGAGGAGTTCCGTTGGTCTTCCTTGCTGGAAAACT
>CAYXAF010000102.1:0-2022 GCA_964463035.1 uncultured Flavobacterium sp. | reverse complement strand
TTTTGAAAAATCAATAAATGTATTTAATCAAAAAATTGCATTTATAACTTGAATTCGTCTCAATATATAAGATTATATTTTAAAATTAAAATGTCAAAATCGGAATTAGATATAGAATTTGAATATGCTTTTGAACGAGCCTCTAATATGACTCAGGCACTTCCACAAGATTTGATGCTTCGGATTTATGCCTATTATAAGCAAGCAACGAGTGGTGCACAAATAGGTTTCTATCAAGAACCACAGGGGCTTAGGAATGCTTTCAAATTCAATGCTTGGATGCAAATTAGCCATCTTTCGCCCGATGAAGCCAAGCAAGAATATATAAACATTATCAATAGTTTATTATAATAATATTTATTTTTGTAAAGAGATAAGGAACAATATAAAATTTTAGAAGTCCCCCTTAGTTATAATCCAAAAAAACTTGTAATTTGAATAATAAATTCCGGCTTTTAAATTATATTTTTGCATTGTTAATTTCATTACGTAAATATATAAAAATATAAACTTTTTTAAACCATAAAATCATGAAAAAAACAACGCTTTTAGCATTTGTATTACTTGCTGCACTTGCCTGTAATCAAAAAAACAATTTAGAGCCCGTAGTCGAAATTCCAGAACCTGCCCAGCCACAAGAAGCCCCAAAAATGGGTAACCCAGATGAGGTAAAAGCAGACGAAGGCACTTTTCAAATGAAGCGTTTGCCATACGCTTACAATGCGTTGGAACCTTATATTGATACTAAAACGATGGAAATTCATTATTCAAAACATCATTTAACGTATACGAATAAGCTAAACAAAGCCATTGCAAATACGCCTTTATCCACGAAAACTATTGAACAAATTTTACAAACCTTAGATCTTACCAATGCAGCCGTTCGGAACAATGCAGGAGGTTATTATAACCACAATTTATTTTGGGAAATTTTAAGTGCCAATGCTCCTAAAGAACCCAAAGGTGCCCTATCCGAAGCAATTGTAAAAGAATTTGGCTCGTTTGATGCTTTAAAAATACAACTTACCGATGCAGCAACTAATCAGTTTGGGTCCGGTTGGGCATGGCTTGTGGTTGATAAAGCAGGGAAATTAGTGGTAGGCAACACAGCAAATCAAGACAACCCATTGATGCCAAAAATGAGCATACAAGGTACCCCAATTCTTGCGATTGATGTTTGGGAACATGCCTATTATTTAAACTATCAAAACAAACGCCCAGAATATTTAAAAGCTATTTTTAATGTAATTAATTGGGATGTTGTTGCTAAAAAATATGAAGAAATAAAAGACGCTGAATAATTTTTGTAGTATGAGTAGAGGCACGATTGAATGTGTCTAAAATAGATAAAAACAATGCTTTTAGCTATTATAAGTTGGAGGCGTTGTTTTTTATTTCAAAAAACGACTCATTGGTTGTAGATTCTTAATAGCAATATAATGGCAAAGATAGCCTCCACTTGAGGCTATTTTACTCCCAAAATCCCGTAACGGTGCTGCATCAACCATAGTGGCAGTAGCAAAACCACAAATATAGGCTACTGTATTCGGCAAAATTTCTGTAGCTTTTCGGGTAGGCACATCAATAATTATTTGCACATAATAGGTTGGTTTTCTTTTTTGGGCATAATCCTGACGGACTAATAAATTTAGGTTTTCGTTAAACGGAAATGCACTTGTTTTAATTTCAATATTATCAAAATCTGGCTTTCCTTTGTTGTTTCCCACCAAATTTTTTGTCCAATCTCCATACAACCATTGGGCAAAAACGAATTCGCCTAAATGCCCTGTTAAAGTATCGATTTTAGAGGTAACGGTTCGGTTTACTTGGGTTTGTGGAATCAGCGTTTTAGCTTTTTCAATCATTTCAAGCGAGATAGTGACCGCAGGAAGGAGTTGCTTCATAACAAATACCTAAGATGGGTTCTAAAATTTCTTTTTTTTCGTTTTGATTTTAGAAAAAAGCAGAACCCTTTTAACAATTTTCTAAAATCATTGTCAAATGTATGCACTTATTTTGATA
>CAYXAF010000101.1:0-2472 GCA_964463035.1 uncultured Flavobacterium sp. | reverse complement strand
GTCGAACAACAGGCTGAGCCGGTTGTAGTTGGGATTCGGCAAGCCGGCATAGCCGCCGCTGGGAAAGGTCTCGCGGCTGTCGAGTCCCACATAGAGTCCGATGCCGTCGTTGAATCGTACGTCGGCATGTGCGCTCATCGACACAGCCAGCAGCGTGGCCGCAAAAATCGGACGAAGGTGAGTCATGGTCATTCCTGTTCTAAAACGTGGTTAACAAAAATCGATTACGTCCTGCCATGACGACGGCGGACGACATGCCCCGCCAGCATCAGCCCGGCCAGCATGCTGAGCCAGGTTGCGGGTTCAGGCACGGGTGTCGAGCGCTTGGGTCAGGAGCGCATCCGGCACGCCGGCCGACTTGAACATGACCATGAAGGGATCGGAGTCGAGATACTTGGCGACTCCGTCCACCTGGGTCGGCGACCACAATTGCAGCGTGACGAGGTACACCCCTGCTGGCGAGGCTGCGCCCAGTTCCCAGTCGAGATGGGCGTGAAATGCGCCGTTGGAACTGGCGTCGTCGATCACGGCACTGAGCGGTCCGTCGACCCCGCCGGTACTGAAGCGCGTGCCCCCTTCCCAGAATTGATAGGCAGCCAGCGCTGCGGGATTCGTCGGGTTGAGCAGGTAATTCAGCACAACGTCGTTGGGTACACCACCGTACAGAATCAGACTCGCCTGCGGCGCAGATGCTGTCCAGGCTGACTGTGTGTTGTCGTAATACGCCAGCGCACCCAGTGCCCGGAAATGCACCTCTTCACCGGGCAGGAACGTGCCGGCGAATGCCTGGAAACCGGGATCATCCGTGAGCCGGGGGCCCCCTTCGAGATCATCGAAATAGCCGGGGTAAATCTTGTAGCCGGTCAGCGCATCCACAGGCAGTTTGCCCGCCAGATCGAAATCACCGAAAAAATCCGTCTCGATGCGACTGCCCGGCGTCGGACCGGCACTGGTCCGGATCGCCACGTCATAATGCACCGCTTGCGCGGGTGCCGACCAGACCAGTCCTGCGAACAGCGCCGTTGCCAGGCTATCGCGCGCATAACGTGCCATGTCTTTCATGTCCTTGGCCTCCCGGGCTGGATTTCAAACCGCTCGCCAAGCTGCACGACGACGCAGCTTGAAGGCGATCAGCCCCAGGCCGGCCAGCAGCATGGCGTAGGTTTCCGGCTCAGGCACAGGCGTAACCAGGGCATCGACCGCAAGTTCGAACGCACCCGCGTCCAGACCGTTGTTGAACACGATCAGGAAGGGATCGGAACTGCTGTAATTGTCCGAAGTAAGCTGTAGCGTGACGAAGTAGGCCCCTGTCGTAGGCAGGGAGCCCACCGGGGCATTGATGCGCATGTCCAGATGCTCATGGATCTTGCCGTCGGTTCCGGCCTGCCCGACGAGGCCGCTGACATCACCCGTTACGCCCGCAGTGGACCAGAAGGTTTCTTCGCCGTAATTGCCGTCGAGACGGATCGTCTCGGCATTGGTCACGCTATTGCCCCAGCTTGTACCGTTCCAGAACCACAGGCTGCCCAGCGCCCGGTAATTGATGATGTCGAGATTGGCAAACGTGCCTTCCACGCTGTCGTAGCCTGGGTCGTCCGTCCGGTACGGTCCACCCGCAAAGTCACCGAAATCCGATTCGAAAATGCTGTAGCCGGTCCCGAATTGTGAATGCACCGCACCGTGCGCCACCAGTTTGCCGCCATCCACCTCCAGTTCGATGTCGCCTGCGTGGAGATGTGCTTCTTCGGCCAGTACGGGCATGGACGCAGCCATCAGGACTGCAAATGCAAAAGTCGGTTTCATTGGGTTCTCCCTGGATAAATGACACACGCAGGCCAGGACTTGGGCCTGCCGCAAAGGCGCAACTCTGTTGCACGCAACCGGGTTGCATAATAGGCTGCTTTCGCCGCAGAATGCAACCCGGTTGCGAACAATCTCCTATGGCCCACCCTCTGATTCCCTCCCTGCTGCTGCCTGCCGCCTTGTTTTCGACACCCAGTTACGGCCAGACGTCCGAATCGGGTTCGCGCGAACCGACCGTGCTGGACACGATCGAGGTTTCCTCGTCACGCGACGCAACACCCACCCTGATCGAGCCCGCCAGCGTGCTGGACGGTGCTGAACTGACCGCCCGGGCGTCCGCCACGCTCGGGGCCACTCTGGCAGACGAACTCGGCGTGGCGAACGCGACCTTCGGGCCCAATGTGGGCCTCCCGCTCATTCGCGGGCAGCACGGGGCCCGCACCCGCGTGCTGATTGGGGGTGTGGGCACGCATGACGCAGCCGCCATGAGCCCCGATCACGGTGTGACGATCGAACCTCTGCTGGCAGAAAGCATTCGGGTAGTGAAAGGCCCCGCCACCATTCGCCATGGTGGCGGGGCAATCGGGGGGGCCGTGGAAATCGAGGACCGGCGCATTCCGGATCGTCTGCCGGCGGCATCCGGCGGCACCATGCAGGCACGCTTCAGCG
>CAYXAF010000100.1:0-2624 GCA_964463035.1 uncultured Flavobacterium sp. | reverse complement strand
ACTGAATATCAACAATATAAACAACTATTTTTGATAAAATAATCAATAAATATTTCATTATATTGTGTAATTATTTTTTTATATTTGTAGTTGTGCAACAAGCACAGCGGTTTCACACTATTGCTGGGCTTGCGCTTGCGTTTTTGTTTTCATGGAAAATAAGCAGGTTATTCCTATTTATCTTTCTAAAAAATTCCGTAGTTTTGTTTTGGACAGTCTTTACAGCAGCAACAGACGTGAAGCCAGAGAACGTTGTGTGCCAAAAAAATTGAAAAAAAGTTTGCAAAAAAAAACTATATTTGCGCTTGAACATATTTTAAATTTTTACAATGAAATTAGGTACGATAGATATAAATAAAATACATCAAGGCGATTGCATAGACTTACTCAAAAAATTACCTGATAATTCCGTTGATTTGATTTTTGCTGACCCGCCATATAATTTACAATTAAATGGCGAATTGTATAGACCAAACCAAACAAAAGTTGATGCTGTTACTGATGAATGGGACAAATTTGACTCAAAAGAAGAATATGATAAATTTACGACACAATGGCTCAAAGAATGTCATAGAGTGTTAAAAACAACAGGAAGTATTTGGGTTATAGGAACTTATCATAACATTTATAGAGTTGGAGCAATTATTCAAAACCTCGGATTTTGGATGTTAAATGATATTGTTTGGATAAAAACAAATCCAATGCCAAATTTTAAAGGAACACGATTTAACAATGCTCACGAAACACTTATTTGGAGTACAAAATCGCAAAAATCAAGTTATACTTTTCATTATCATTCAATGAAAGTTATGAATGATGATTTGCAAATGCGAAGCGATTGGTTAATCCCAATTTGTCAAGGTGATGAAAGAATTAAAGTTAATGGACAAAAAGCACATTCAACACAAAAACCAGCGGAATTATTGATGAGAATAATTCTTTCTACCTCAAACCCAAACGATATAGTTTTAGACCCGTTTTCAGGAAGTGGAACAACCGCTGCGGTTGCAAAACGATTAGGAAGAAGATACATTGGTTTTGAAAAAGAACCATTTTATATTCAAGTTTCAAACGATAGACTTGAAAAAATTGTTCCAATTGAAAAACCACTTTTAGAATATAAAATCGAAAAACGTAAACCAAAAGTACCATTTGGAAATTTAATCGAAAAAGGTTATGTAAAAATTGGAGAACAATTATTTTCAAAAGACGGAAAGTATTTTGCACAAGTACAAGCCGATTCAAGTCTTTTATTTTGTGGGGAAATTGGTTCTATACATAAAATTAGTGCTACAATTTTAAAGAAAGAAAATCATAATGGTTGGAATTTTTGGTATGCAAAAAGAGATAGCAATTTCATTAGTATTGACCAATTTAGACACGATTATGATTCTAAATTTTTGAAAACTAAACAATTATATTACAATGAGATACAATTGGAAAATAATGTAGTTTGTGAACCAATAAATGATTTTTTATCGTATGCAAATAATGGAATATAATTATTTTAAAAGAGTTTTTAATGATATTATTTTTGAGAAATCAAAGGCAGATTTATTAGAAAAAATTTCAGAGAAACCGAGCAGATATATTGGTTTGTTCAGACCAACCAAACCTAAAGCAAAAATACTTCAAAACCTATTACAATCACACGAAATAAGATTTGGAGAAGCCTTTGAGAAAATAATTGAACAGTATTTTGCATCGCAAGGTTACGAATTACTTCCAAAAAGGTATGTTAATGGAGATAATGACACCTTAAATATTGACCAATGTTTTAAAAAAGATGGCAAAATCTATTTTATAGAGCAAAAAGTTAGAGACGATCACGATTCAACAAAAAAACGTGGTCAAATCTCTAATTTTGAAAAAAAATTAAATATTATGCTATCAAATTACAATGAAAAAGAATTAGTTGGGATATTTTATTTTATTGACCCTGAATTAGTTAAGAATAGAAAATTCTATGAGACAGAACTTTTAAAAATGGCAAATGATTATAAAATAGAAACAAAGATTTTCTACGGCAAACCATTATTTGATTATTTTGGACTTACAAATATTTGGGATGAAATATTGATTTATTTAGAACAATGGAAAAAAGAAATCCCTGAATTACCAGAAATTAATTTTGATTTAGATTTTGAACATACATTTAACGAAATTAAGGACTTAAAACCATTAGTTTTTAGGAAATTATTTACAAAAGATGAAATATTTAATGAAATAATCTTAACGCTTTTTCCTAATAAAAGAACTTTAAATCTTTTGTATGATTATTTTATTACAAAAGAAGAATCAATATATAAAACACTCGCAGAAAACCTTAAAAATAGATTGAAATAATGGATTTCGACACACAACATCGGTAACCGTTGCACAACTCCCCATTTTTTAAAATAATTCTAAAACATATAAAGATTTAACCTCTTTTAAAGCGATTTAAAGGAGGTTTGTTTTTAAGTTACTATTCAAAATCATAAAATTGGAATAGCTTAAAAACGAGTTGTTGAAGCCTAAAAAGACCGTTTTTATATAAGGAGACTTCTATAATTTAAAATTTTGATACTCAAATAATTATATGTATATTTGAGGCATAAAACCTATAAAAATGCAAACACAAA
>CAYXAF010000099.1:0-2734 GCA_964463035.1 uncultured Flavobacterium sp. | reverse complement strand
AAAAGACGTTTTAAATTTCTACTATTGTAGATCCCCGTACCACTCTATCGGTATCTTTGTTCAAAAGACGTTTTAAATTTCTACTATTGTAGATACTGGGGACATATATCATTTAGAAAACGTTCAAAAGACGTTTTAAATTTCTACTATTGTAGATGCAAGCAAATGATTAGGCAAATTGTAAAGTTTAAAAGATACTACCTAGTAAATTTAAAAATGCAGATTGTAAAACATTCCTTACCTTTGTGAACTATTTAAAATTTAAAAAATACTGTTTATTTCTACAATTTATCCTTAAAAATTAACAACTACCATTAAAAATGAATTATCTATCCGTTGAAAACATTTCAAAATCGTTTGGAGAGCGTTCTATCTTTGAAAACTTATCATTTAGCATCCATAAAGACGAAAAAATAGCCTTTGTAGCCAAAAACGGAACAGGTAAAACCTCTATCTTAAAAATAATTGCAGGCGAAGACATGCCCGATACGGGTCAGATAATTATTCGTAAAGATATAAAAATGTCTTTTTTATCGCAAAACCCTAATCTAAACCCAGAAAACACGGTTGAAGAAGCCATTTTTTCGTCGGATAATGAGGTCTTAAAAATAATTGCTCAATACGAAGCAGCCCTCGAAAACCCTACCGATGACAAGGCGTATCAAAAAGCCTTTGAACTGATGGAACGGCACAACGCCTGGGATTTTGAAACACAGTATAAACAAATACTCTCTAAACTAAAGCTCGAAAACCTAAAAGAAAAAGTTAAAAACCTATCAGGAGGGCAACAAAAACGCCTTTCATTAGCTATTATTTTGCTCCAAAAGCCCGATTTGTTGTTGTTAGACGAGCCTACCAACCATTTAGACCTTGAAATGATTGAATGGCTCGAAAATTATTTTGCTAAAGAAAACATAACCTTGTTTATGGTTACCCACGATCGTTACTTTTTAGAGCGTGTTTGCAACGAAATTATAGAACTCGATAACGGAAAAATTTATACCTATAAAGGTAACTATTCGTATTATTTAGCAAAAAAAGAAGAACGACAAGCCTCTGAAAACGCCAGCATAGACAAGGCAAAAAACCTCTTTACAAAAGAATTAGAATGGATGCGACGCCAACCCAAAGCCCGAACAACCAAATCAAAATCGCGACAAGATGATTTTTATATCATTAAAGAAAAAGCCCTCAGCCGACGAAAAGAACAAGAAATGGAGCTGGAGATAAACATGGAACGCTTGGGGAGTAAAATTATTGAGCTTCATAAAATAAACAAAGCTTTTCATAAAAAAATAATTTTAAACAACTTTTCGTATAGCTTTAACAAAGGCGAACGCATAGGGATTATTGGAAAAAATGGCACAGGTAAATCTACTTTTTTAAATATCTTAACTCAAAATAGCAAACCTGATGGAGGCAAAGTAGTGATAGGCGAAACCATAAAAATTGGTTATTATACCCAAAACGGATTGCCCCTAAAACCCGACCAAAAAGTAATAGATGTTATCAAAGAATTTGGAGAATACATCCCCTTAACCAAAGGACGAACGCTTTCGGCTGGTGCTTTGCTTGAAAAATTTTTATTTGACCGAAAAAAACAACACGATTTTGTAGAAAAACTAAGCGGAGGCGAACTTAAACGTCTGTTTTTATGTACGGTTTTAATCCAAAATCCTAACTTTTTAATATTAGATGAGCCAACCAACGATTTAGACATTGTAACCCTCAATGTTTTAGAACAATTTTTGATGGATTACCCAGGCTGTTTATTGGTGGTTTCGCACGATCGGTATTTTATGGATAAAATTGTGGATCATTTGTTTATTTTTAGAGGTGCAGGCGAAATAGAAGATTTTCCTGGTAATTATTCAGATTTTAGAGTGTATGAAGACAGTGTGATTCCTGAAAAAGAGACCTCAAAAGAGCCTAAAAACAACTGGAAACAACAAAATACAGTAGCCAATAAATTAACGTTTACCGAACAAAAAGAATATCAAAAATTAGAAAAAGAAATTGCCGAACTTGAATTGCAAAAGAAAAAAATAGAGCATATTTTTTCTACCGAAAGTTTATCACCCGAAGCCATAGAACAACACTCAAACAACCTAAAAACAATCATAAAAAACCTCGAAGAAAAAGAAGAACGTTGGTTTGAACTTTCGGATAAGTTATAAAAGTAAACTTCAAGGTTTTAAAAATCTTAAAAATTTAGAAGTCCCCATTAGTAAATTTACACCATTAAAATTTTAGTATTACCAAAAAAAAAAATATGCAAATGAAAAAAACGTTAGTTTTAGGAGCATCAACCAAGCCTGATAGATACTCAAACATTGTCATCCATCGTTTGGTAAACAATCAGATATTAGTAGTTGCTGTGGGTGTAAAAACAGGAATGGTGGCAGGAATAACCATCGAAACTGAAAAAATATTGTTTGAGGGTATTCATACCGTTACGCTTTACATAAACCCCCAACGACAAAAGGATTTTTATGAATACATCCTTGCTTTAAATCCCCAACGTGTTATTTTTAATCCAGGTACCGAAAACCCAGAATTTTACCAATTATTAAAAGAAAAAAACATCGAAGTTGAAGTAGCTTGCACCTTGGTTTTGTTAGCCACACAGCAGTTTTAAAAAGTTTAATCGTTTAATTGTTATTTTTAATAAAACTTTTATAATTCGTTAAAATATTTTTAGTAACTTTACCACATTATTAACTTTTTAACATTA
>CAYXAF010000098.1:0-2742 GCA_964463035.1 uncultured Flavobacterium sp. | reverse complement strand
CTGCCCGATTTGCCTTCGGTAAGAGAAGTTTTGTTGTTGCCTGCTAAAACTATTGCACAAAGTCATTAAAAAATGTATTTTTACAGCCTTATATTGATACTTATTTTGAGATATTTTATTTTGTTTACTTACAAAGGCACGCATTATCATGGTTGGCAAGAGCAACCAAAGGCGGTTTCGGTTCAGCAGGTTTTAACCAAGGCTATGTGTATGATTTTAAAAGAAAATATTAGCCTTGTGGCAGCTGGTAGAACCGATGCTGGAGTGCATGCCAAACAAATGTATGCACATTTTGATTCAGTTCAAACACTTGATACCGAAAATCTTACAGTAAAATTAAATTCGTTTTTACCCTTTGATATTGCTATTTATCGTATTTTTAAAACTAGCGATACTGCCCATGCTCGGTTTGATGCTACTTCTCGAACCTATACTTATTATATTACTCAACAAAAAAATCCTTTTTTAAAAGATACACATTGGTATTTTAACCAAGTTTTGGATATTGAAATAATGAACCAAGCCTGCGAAATTTTGAAAGAATATACCAATTTTCAATGTTTTTCAAAAGTGCATACCGATGTAAAAACGTTTAACTGCAAGATATATCAAGCCTATTGGAAACAACACGATTATCAATTGGTATTTACCATTACCGCTGATCGTTTTTTGCGAAATATGGTTCGGGCTATTGTTGGTACACTTATAAACATTGGCTTGCACAAACAATCGTTAGCAAGTTTTAGAACAATTATTGAAAACAGAAACCGTTCAAACGCTGGATTTTCTGTGCCTGCACATGGTTTGTTTTTAGTTGAAATTAACTATCCTTATATATAATAGGATTTCTAAAAAATCATTTTTAGAAATCCTATTCAAAAAATAAGACATCATTAAAATTTTAATCGAATGATTATTCCGCTTTAAAATCAGAAACTTTGTAGGCATGGTCGGCTAAATTTTCAACCATAGCTGTAATGCTTTCTGGGGTTTGTTTGGTTTTGTCGTAGCTTAGGGTGGCTATTTCGGTTTCAAAGTTTATTTGTGCTTGTTGCATACCCTCCATTTCGGTAAGTTTTTTCTGTATCATTTGTGCACAACCAACTTCGCAAGTCATTCCACTTACTTTAAACTTTGCGTTTTGCAAATTTTCGGGGGCAATTTGTGAGATTTCAGGTTTTTTTGATTCGTTTTTTACTTCGTTTGCTGTTTCTTTGCAACTTATTGTTAAAAATAAACCAGCAACCAATACTAATTTAAGAATTTTCATACTTTTACTATTTAAAAATTTATAAGACAAAGTTACTGTTTATAAAAACAATATTCCCTGATAAAAATCAGTTTTTTTTTGTAGATTTTTTAAAATCTAAAATCAATTTTGAGTATTATGTAGCGAGGTTGTAATCGGTATTCAGTTTTTGATGTGCTGATATCTGACATGGTTGTAGTTTTTAAAAGTTTGAGTGTTTAAGAGGTTATTTCCAACAAGATACAACGTAAGCTTGTTTTCTTTCACTATATATTGGGTTTCAAAATCTAAAAAATAGTAGCTATTTTCTGTTTCTAAATTTCCAAACGTGTAACGTTCAGTTTGTATTTGGGTATAATTTTTTTTTTGAAAACTTACCAATAATATCTAAAAATCCTGTGCTATTTTGATAGCTATTTTTTTGCGTAGTTTCGATAGAATTTTCTGAAATTTCATACCCTAAATGATAATTTAAAAAACCTTTAAAACCAGATCGTAGTTCGGCTCCATAAACAAAATTTGTACTTTTAACAGTCCGAAGTTCTGTGTTATCAATAATGTTTTTAAAATTTGATTTAGAAGCATTTATTTTTGCTTTTAAGTTAGAAGAAATTGGATTGATAAATCGATCAATATTCGTTGAAAAAATAAAGGTTTCTTGGTTTTTTATAAGTATTTTTTCTGTTAAATAATAGTCAGGGGCTATGATAGTATTGCTACTAAAAAAGTCGTGATTTTTTATATAGAAAACGGAAGTATTCATAAAGAAACGATCGCCCCAATTACCTAATGTATAATTGAAAAATATATTTGAAGCTTCTGTTTGATTAAAAGTGCCCGTCCCTTTTTCAAAACTTCTAAACGCTGTATTTACATAATTTGGTAAAATTTCGATTGCTGATGCGTTTGTGGTTGAGAAATTATAAGTTGTTAAAAATTTATTTTTTGAGTTTAGTTTCCACTCAATACTAACCAAAAGATTTATATAAAATGGTTTCTCGGTAATTTCTTGCCCAAAATCTGTGATTTTATTTATGATTTGATGAGCGTTTAAATTGGTTGATAATTTAAACTTTTTTATTTCAAATAAATAATTCATCTTTATAAACAAATCATATGCAGAATATTCTATATTATTTTGATACTCAACAGGCTGGCTTATCGATAAAGCGTCTTTTTTTAAATAAAAATTGCTAACAATTACATCTTTTCTAAACGTGTTTCCTGCTTTTATTTCTATTAAATTTTTTGTTTTAAGTCGGTTGAAAAAGTGTGTTTCAAAGCCAGTAAATTGCATTTTGTTTTTAATATTTTGTTCAATTCTATCTGCAGATGGGTTGGCAAATAAACTATTATAAATAGTTGTATTTACAGAACTATCTTAAGGTGGGTTTAAAAAATTCATTTTTTTCGTTTTTATTTTAGAAAAAAGCAGAACCCTTTTAACAATTTTCTAAAATCATTGTTAAATGTATGCACTTATTTTGATATTT
>CAYXAF010000097.1:0-2987 GCA_964463035.1 uncultured Flavobacterium sp. | reverse complement strand
AGAAGCACAAAGCTCCAAGTATACATGTCACCCCGCCTGACGCAAAACCCGTGTTATAGGGCGTTTTTCTTCTGTCAGCAAAGGGTTTCATATTATTTGTTTTAGAAAGTTTTTGTATGCAGTCAGCAAATTAGCAACTGCTTTTTTGTCAACTTTTGAATTGTCCGCACCTAACCAATTTTCTCTATCAACAATCGCAACTGTCATATACTTGCCGTTGCCAAATCTGTCAGGTCGCCTAATGTTTGGAAAGCCAAGTTCTTTTGCTCTTGAAATTATTAAATTATGTAGTTTATTTCTGATGTCGCCTCTTGTAACATTCTCGGGCATTTCTAATTCGTCAGGGTCAGTGGAAATTTTAAAACATAATTTTCCTTGTTCAATTTGAATGTAAGCAGGATAGATGTCCCAGTATTCCCAATTTAAAACTGCGTTCCAAAAACCACCATTTGGATTGTTTACATAATTCCAATTAACGATGCTAATTTCCTTCTCCAGAAATTGAAAGAAACCCTGCCAATCTGCTCCAATCCATTCACCAATATTTTTGAATTCAAATTCATTGTTTGATTTCTCAATACGTGTAAGTCGTTCCAAAAAGTCAAGGAAGATATTGTTTTGTGTTGTTTTGAATTGCTCTAAAAGATTGATGAAGTCAACTCTATTAAAAATGGCAAAACCTTCGTTTATAATTCCGTTCAAGCTATTTTGACTTTCGTTGCCTGTTTTTAGATAAATGCAGATTGGCTTTTCATAGTTGTTTTTAATACACCATTCTTCAGCGGTAGTTTTATATCGTGTCAATTGATTTGAATGATGAGAAGTGTAGGTTTTATCTTCAATGATGATTAAATATTTGTCATTGATTTCAGCCCAAACATCAATATTTTCCCATTGTCGCCCTGCATTAACCTTTAAGATAGGTTGGTCAAATGTCGGTAGTTGTTTTCTTATAAGCTGGTAAACGAAAGATTTGCCACATTCATTTAGCAACTCGTCAGTTGCTTTGTATTTACTGTCGGCAAATTGTAGTAACCAAGTTATAAATGCGTCTTGGTTTAACTCTTTTGTTGCTATGTCAAAAATATTTGGTCGCATATTGTTTACATTATTTCTACATCAAGGTTGTCTCTCTTAAATAACATTTTAATCCCTGAATGATAACGAGGGTCTACATTATATTTTCGCGCTATTTCTTGCACAAATAATTTTTCTACGATGTTGTTAAAAGGACTTCCGCCAGCTCCTAATCCAGTCACAGCCACTTCAACATTCATACCGTCTGCATATTTAAACCCACCTGCTGAACCACTTCCCTTAATTCTAAATCTATAAACAGCACTGTTACTTGATTTTCTTCTAACTTCTGGTGTTCTTGGTGATGAACTTCTTTGTGAACTTGAAGAAGAACCACCGAACAATCCAGAAAAGAAGTTCTTAATTTTATACAGACCGTATCCTATAATTCCGAGAACAACTAAAATACTAACCCAAGAATTGTCCTTTTTGTCACTACTTTTGGGTTCGTCTGCTGTTGAACTTAGATATTTTGTTGCCACAAAACCGGTTAAACCTGTTTCAGTTTCAATTTGTGTCCAACTGCCACTTTCTGAAAGTGCATTTACCTTGTCGCCCTTGTTAACTTGTCCAACAACATTATATTCTTTGCCTGCACCTTCTCTAATATTAAGTGTCTCGGTATTGACGTGTTTGTAGTCTTGTCCGAATACCTGAAAAGTTAGGAGAACGAATGTTGTAATTGTGATAATTCTATTCATATGTTGTCTGTCTTAAAATGCCCTATAACGTGCGGGCGGCTTGGCGAAGGTGGCGATTTTTACCACAAATGTTGATGCGGAGAACCAAACTTTGATTAACCACAAAACTGTCTGCGGAGCACTGAACCGCCACTTTTGCCAAACCGCTGTTACCGGTTCGTGCTTCTTTTTGTCTTACTGTATTTTCCAAATTTTTATTAGTTTGTCTTGGCCTGTTGTTGCAAATGAATTAGTTGTCGGGTTAAATGAAACAGCTTGAACTGTGCCTTTATGCTCATTAATCAAAGATTTCAATTCCTTTTGAGTTTGTAAATTCCATACTTTAATCATTTGGTCAGAAGCACCACTAACCAAATATTTATTGTCCTTGCTAAATGAAACGGATAAAACAGGTTTAAAATGCCCCTGTAAAGTGGTCAGCAGTTTTAAAGTTTCAGGGTCAAAAAGTTTAATTTCTCCGCTTCCTAATCCAACTGCTAATTTCTTTCCGTCATTGCTATATTTAATTCCAAAACCATTAACAGAATTATCATCAATAGAGATAAGTTCTTTTTTGCTTATCAGACTCCATATTTGGATTTTGTGATAGCAGGACAGTGCTATTTTAGAGCCATCGGGAGAAATGTCCATTGAGCCAATTTGTAAATATATAGGAAGAGTAGCGACTAATTCACCAGTTTCAGAATCCCAAATGTTCACCTTTTTGTCGTATGAATACTCGCCTAAAATGAATTTTGAATCAGGTGTAAAACAAACTGTGCTAATCCATTCTAGACCTTCAATAAATTTGATTTGCTTCATACTATCCAAAGACCAAATTCTAATTTCTCCTTTGGTGTCTGCTGAAACTAATTTCTTCCCCGACCTATCAAAAGAAATACTCTGTAACGGACTTTTATGACCCGTTAAATGCGTTAGAAGTTTACCGTCAGAAACATTCCAAATTATTATTTCAAATTTTCCTGAATCCGATAAAATACTTTCTGCTGCACTTCCACTGGCCACAAACTTTCCGTCTGGTGAATACGATAAACAATTTATTGGCTCTGTGTGTCCAGTTAAGGTCTTTGAAAGTATAACTGTTGGTGTTTGTCCGTTACAACCTATAGTTGTTATGCAAACTAAAATAGATAATATGTATCTGATTGTCTTCATTCTGTCTTTTGCTTTAATATTTTAAGACTCCACCTTATTGAATAGAACAAGTAT
>CAYXAF010000096.1:0-3148 GCA_964463035.1 uncultured Flavobacterium sp. | reverse complement strand
TTACAGGTGGCAACTTTTGGCAAGGAGCCGTAACAGGGTTGATAGTTAGTGGGCTGAATCATGCACTACATAATATGATGCAGGAAGACCCAATAAAACAACCTTGGGATACTAACGGTGACGGTATATTACAGAAAGGAGAAGCTGATAGTTGGTATTTATATGGCGGAGGAAAAACAATTTCAGTAGATGCTAGTTTAATAGATTTTGCTGGGTTAGAAATGCCTTTGAGTACTCCTATTGGTTCAGATTTTACAATTCAAACCCATGATGCTTTTATAGATTTACCTTGGGAAACAGCTTCAACTTATGGAGGAACACCTTTCACACGAACAGGTTCCAGAACAGCTGTAATTAAAGATCAACTTTATCATTATAAGTTAAGAACAGTTACATTAAAAAGTTTATTTACTAGTACTCAAGGAGTGAAAGATGTTTTTAGAAACTTTATAAATGAACTTGGAAAACCAGGAGGAAACAATTATGGTGGAGGACAATACAATATGAATCCAAATCCTCCAATACAAGGAAAAGCATTTATGATTCATTTTACTAATCCAACAATCCGATTCAAATGAAAAAGAAGTTATTAACTTTATTAGGATTGGTTTTTATGCTTAGCTGTAAAAATGAATCGTCTCTTGGAAGTGATTTTTATTGCTTACCAAAATATGATGCTGAAGAATATTTAACAGGTTCGTTTATTTATAAATCTACAAATGAGAATGTCTTTAGCAAAATAATTGTTTACCCTGTTGTTGAAAAAACAAATTATAATGAAAGTTATATAATAGCACTACAACAACCTAATAAATCTTTAATGATAAAAAGAATTAAAGATGATTTAGAGCTTTGGAATAATTACTATTTTGAAAACAAGAAAGATAGTTTAATTAACCTCGTTCATAAAAAAATGCTTCTTTCTGAAATCCATAACTTAGTAGGAAGTAAAAAGATTGAAAAAATAAATGTAGTTGCCGATAGTATTTTTAATAACGAACCATTTTATAAAAAAATGTTTAGGAATAAATATAACTATTACATAATAGAAAAAACAAACGATTCTGTTTTCGGACCACTAACTTTAAAAGAGTTTGAAGCATTAAAAAAAGAGAAGAAAATAGATTTAGATTTTGAAGATTAAATACAAACCCAGCCGTTGAGCTGGGTTTTGATAAAAAAATGAACACATAAATAAAATATATTACCTTTGGACAGGTTTTATTTCACAATGATAATATTTTATAACGGAGTTCGATGAATCTTCGATTTGCAAGCGCAGCATTGAGTAGTATAGCCTCAAGTTTATACACAGGTGAAGGTCCCGATAATGAATGTTGGCATGGTTTAGGCGGTTGTGCAGGGAATAGTGATGTAGGAATGATTATCTTTGGCACCATAAGCGGAGGTGCAGGAGCTCATTTAACAGGTGGCAACTTTTGGCAAGGAGCCGTAACAGGGTTGATAGTTAGTGGACTAAACCATGCGATGCATGTGCTTAAACAGAAAAACCAATCTAAAGAAGATGTTAGACAAGCATTAAAAGATAATGGATATAACCTTGATGAATATGCAAAGCTTTCTTTTAGCGAGTTAGTAAATTTTGCAGAAAAGATATTGCCAGTTTTGTATTCTGAAGCAGGAAAGCCAGTATTTTTAGATGGACAAGGTAAATATAATGCCGATGGATTTGTCGAGTCCGATGCTAATTCTGGTTTTACAACAAAAATTGATAAGGTATATTTAAACAAAGGTGCATTTAAATCATTTCTAAAATTAGCAACTACAATTGGACACGAATTAAACCATGTGATTGATAATAATAATGGTAATTATACTAAATGGTTAAACTTTGGGGGAGAAAAATATAGAAAAGCAAAAGCAGAGCTTAATTCATATATTTGGCAATTAAGAAGTAATGCTGATTTTAATTTGTCTGATTTTAGTTATCACAGAAGTTATACGGATATACTTTATGGAACATATGGCTTTGGTTTAGGTCCCTTTTTCATTCATCAATAATTATTTTCCACTATGAAATCATTTTTATATATAATTTTAACAACATTATTATGTTTATTTGGCATTAGTAATGATAAGACAAAAACCAAAATTTATATTTTGAACAAAGATGTTTCAGATGGTGATACACTTAATGTAATTATGAGTAATAGGTCTGAAGAAAAATATTATTTGCCAATTGATTACTATTATAAATCAATAAAAGACAGAAAAAGTAGAGATTCTTTTTATCCTAATTTTATAATAACAGATGAAAACCAAGACACGATAAAAAGATATGTAATTGACGTTACTCCAAACACTTTTAAAATGTTCAAAAAGTCAATTAACACAATGGAAAAAATTAGTGATTTTACACTAATCAATTCTAAGTCAGAAAAATTATTAAAGTTTAAGTTTGAATTATCTGAAAACACTAGTCTTGATTATTCTTGTCAATATCAATCTTACCATCTTGAAGAAAAAACAATATCGAAACATAAGTTTTATGTGCAAATGATTTATACGATAGATAGCAATATGATAAAACGAGAAATTTTAAAAGTTACAAGAGATAGTCTAAAACGGAAAGGCTACAAATGTTTTCATGGAAAATTGATTACAAATAAAATTCCATTAAAACTAAAACTATAACAACAAATACAAATAATTATTAACCCAATTTATTTTTTTTTAACATGAAAAAGTAATTTTAACAGCGTTTTTTTTTTCTATTGTAGAGGGGTGCCCTTTAGGGCGGGGTGTTAAAAAGACAAGGCAACAGTGCAAGCCTTAGCCCATGGCTCCTTTCAAGGGACAATGACAGCCATACAAGGCGGCAACTTTTGGACAGGATTTGCAAGCGGAGCATTGAGTAGTATAGCGAGTAGTGCTTTTGCAAAAGGCTATAACCATAGTGGTTTAGATGCAAATGGCAACATGATAAACCCAGAAGTTGCATGGAAAGGATTAGGCAAATTTTCGGGGAGCGGTTTTGGGCAAATAGCCTTTGGCACCATAATGGGAGGAGCAGGTGCAACCCTAACAAAAGGCAACTTTTGGCAAGGAGCCGTAACAGGGTTAATAGTGAGCGGGCTAAACCATGCGATGCACGATGCGTTTGATGATACCGACCCACCTGTTAAAA
>CAYXAF010000095.1:0-3793 GCA_964463035.1 uncultured Flavobacterium sp. | reverse complement strand
AATCCAGAAGTAAAACACGTAGGATTAACGCATTTTGGTAGTCAACCACCATTTTTTTCATATGAAAAAAATTCAAGATTGGATGTTATATCTAAATCCTCACGTTATCGTATATCAACTCAAGCCGGATTATGGCGTAAAGAAGCATTATCAGCTTATTTATTGCCTTGGGAAAGCGGCTGGATGTTTGAAATTTTTGGTTCGATTCGAGCTTCCCGTGTAAATGATATTTTTCTAACAATAAATAAGACCCAAAAAAAATCTTTGATAATTTACCGGCACACAGGAATTATTAAGGGGAAATGGAGTAAATTTGTCGAGCCATTATTCCTCCGCGAAAATTTAAAAGTAGATTTGACAAAAAGAGGATTTTATGACAACAACGAATCAACTCTAATGAGAAGAGCGAAACTGTTTCTTAAAATTTCATCTAATCCAATCACTGCGATTAAAAGCATTTTTGTTAGACTTTAGAGGAAAAGACAATGTTAGTTGGAAGAACTGTAAGAGAAATTAAAGCACTACTAGAATACCCAATTTGGATTGCAAGAGGAAAACCTGCACCAGACAATCATATTGCAAAAAAATCCAGAATATTAAAGCTATCAAAAGAGTACAATTGCTCAATATTTATTGAAACAGGAACTTTTTATGGACAAATGTTAAAATTTGCCAGCAAACATTTTAATCTAGCCATGTCTGTAGAGCTTTTTCAACCACTATATGAAATAAACTTTAATGATTTTAAAAAAGAAAAAAAGGTGAAGATTTTTTTAGGAAATAGCGCAAATAAACTCAGCGAAATGATGGAAAACACTGAAGAGAAGATTTTATTCTGGCTAGATGGACACTATAGTGGTAATGGAACAGCGTGTGGTGAGCAAGTGAGTCCTATTATTTCGGAATTATTAACAATTAAAACTCATAAGAGAAACGATCATTGCATATTAATAGATGACGCACGGTTATTTAACGGACATGACGGTTATCCAACTTTAGAAGAAACCAAAAATGCACTACTGTCCATAAATGAAAATTATCAAATTTACATTGATAATGACTGCATAGTTAGTGTTAGCAAAAATCATTGAACGTAGCGCAAGCTAACTCTTGACAATAATTTTTATATGAGTATTTAGCATGAAAAAAATAATTTTAATTATTGGATCTGATGATACTGCCGGAGGAGTTGCTAGTTATATTAACAGTATCGTATCTAATAGTTCTGATGAATATATTTTCCACGCTACAATATCAGAAGAAACAGGATTTTTATCGAAAAAAATAATTAAACACAAAATGCCGAAAACATACAATATTCTATCATTGATAGTACAAGTTATTCAATTAAGGAATTTAATTAAAAAAATTAAACCGCACTTAATTCACTTAAACACAGCACGCTCTGGATTATTAGGAGTGCTGAGCACCACCTTCTCTAAAATCCCGATTATATACTCTGGACACTCTTGGAGATTTGAACAAGAAAAAAACTTATTTAAATATTTTTATTTCAAAAACATAGAAAAATTTATCTCAAAAAACAGTTCGTGTGTTACATTTTTAACACTTCATGACTTAAATACTGGAAAAAAACTAAATCTTATAAACCCCGAAAAATCTATTGCAATAAATACAAGAATAGATATTAATAAAAAAAATCAAGAACCAGCAAATCAAGTTAGCATAATTAATAAATACAAAATATCCATTAATTCAAATATCATTATAAATATAGGATCTTTAACTGAAAGAAAAAATCCTAAACTTTTTGTTGAAATTGCAAATTTATTAATCAAGGAAACTAATTCGCATTTTATATGGATTGGCAGCGGTGATCAGCAAGATGAAATAAATCGACTAATAAAGAACTATAAAATGGAAGACAAATTTACTTTAACTGGTACAATATCAAACGAAGAAGTTTTAGAAATTATTCGTGTAGCTGACTGTGTTTTATTCACCTCCAAATATGAAGGAGTTCCTTTATCTTTGATAGAAGCAAAGCTTAGTAGAATCCCAATTGTCTCAAGCAACTATCCTAGCGTAGATGAAATTATAAGAAACAATATTGATGGATATGTTTTTGACATGAACTCACCACAGGAAGCATGTTGTTTAATTAAAATCATCTTAAATGATAAAAAAATTGCAGAAAATTTTATTCAAAACGGCTATATCTTTGCCTTAGAACGACATACCAATGCAAAAAAAATGTCTGATGAGTTTATAGCATTATATGAGAAAATGATTGTATGATCCTCAGATTGTTACTACCTGCGCCGCTACTACTCATCACACTTAACATAAAAGGTATCGACCCTTTTGATCTTCTTATTCTTCCCATGCTATTAATTATAGGTATAAAAAACATAAAAACACCAACAATAATACAGAAAAATACATTATTATTACTTTGTGCGGCTACATTTTTTCTTGGTTTTCTTATATCAACATTAACAAATTACTCTGATATAAATAAAAACTTACTACTGTTATTTTTCTTAAATATAGGTTTTTTTTTGTTTTTCATTCTTTATACAAAGAACAAGAAAGATTTCAATTTACTTATTAAATTAATAATAAATGGGTATTTACTATTAACTTCAATATCCCTCTTTGTGCATTTTTTCGACATTAAATTAGAATTTATGTTTGATGTTTTTCGAGATAATCGTTTCATGGGATCTATTGGCGATCCTAATTTTTTTGGATTAATCTCGATTATTGTGTTATTTTTACTACTTGGTCAGTCATCGAAAACAAAACAAAACAATTTAGGTAAAACATTCCTATTAAGTATAAGTATTATATGCATAATTCTTTCTCAATCACGTTCAGTATGGGCTGGTGCTTTATTAGGATGGATTGTTTACTATTTCTCGACCAGAAGACAATTTCTTCATAAAATTATCTCACTAACCCCTAAACTGTTACTAACGTCAACTGCATTAGTGATTTTGATTTTAACCACACAATTAAATGAAATAATTGCAGACAGGATTTCCATTCTTACTGATAAGTCAGTTAATGAAAATGAAGAACGTACAAATTTTACTTATGCACTAGCTTCTTTATCAATCGCGATTGATAATCCATTCGGAATTGGAATAGGCAGGGTTGCAACAATATCTAATTATATTAGTGCAGATGGACATCCCATAGGTTCTCACAATGCTTTTGCACAGATTTTTGCGGAAGGGGGAATAATTGCTTTAATAGCAACACTTGTTGCCCTAATATATAGTTTAGTAAAGTTATTTATATTTTCAAGAATGAGCTATGAATTATATGGATTATCTAGTAATTCTATTTTAGGTATGCTTATCGCTCTTTGTGTTGTTGGAATGTACCATGATTTAATCCTATGGAGAGTGGCATGGATTCCTGTAATACTATCATTCATATTTATAAACAGGGCTGGTAGAGTATGTATTTAACAATACTACAAATAACTACTACTTTTTTACGTTTAATATCATATCTTTATGTTATTACTCTCAGTAGCACATCAACCACTTTACTTCTGATAATAGGGTATTTACCAATATTTGCTATACTCGATACATTAATAATGTCTCACAGCAGATGGGAAATTACTAAAAACTCACTTGTAGTAAATCAGAATTATAAAAAAATCATCGCCAGTATTACTATTTTTAGCCCTATAGTAATTTTTTTTTTGAAGATGACGAAAACTTATCATTGATATTTACATTTGTAATAATATATACAATTAATTCTTTTACATGGAGATTTGAATTTTTACTATCTGAAAATAAAAGCGTTATTC
>CAYXAF010000094.1:0-4046 GCA_964463035.1 uncultured Flavobacterium sp. | reverse complement strand
GCTATGGGAAAACAAATAAAAGCGGGAGTGGAGGGCGGATTAGCTGCCCAAATAAATATTATTTTTCAAGAAAAGTATCCTTAATAATAATAGCACTTCAAAAAAAGAATTAACCCGATGTTTTTTAACTCAAAAATTATTTATCTTGCACTATAAATTTATTAATAATTTAAAACGCCTAATATGAAAAAAAATCTTTTTATCATTTTTTTATTTGCTTCAGTTGTAGCAACAGCCCAAACAGATTATACAACCAACCATAACGGAACCGTTTTTAATGCCTCTGGACAAAAACTAACACCTACCGAAGTTCGTGCACTTTTAGCCAATCAAACCGATCTTTTAGAACGATACAATGTAGGAAGAACCAAAAAACAGCAGGAAATATTTTGCTTTATGGAGGTTTAGGACTTGGCATAGGAAAATTAGTACACATGAGTCTAAGTGAAGGTGATGCAACAACTATTGTTGGACACGGATACGGAGGCTATCCTGTTTATCATACAGAATTTACGGGTGACAAAAATTATATCTTAGCTATTGTAGGAGGAGCCATGATTGTTGCAGCTATCCCTGTAAAAATTGGTTTTTCTAAAAAAATTAAAAATAGTATAGCCAACTTTAACGAACGAACACTAAAAAAAACATCAAGTATCGAACTAAAAACCTCTATTATAGCTAATCAAAACGGAGTAGGTTTACAAATTACTTTTTAAAAAGCGCTTAACAAAATGACTCAAAAACGACTATTCTTGCTTGATGCTTATGCCTTGATTTTTAGAGGGTATTATGCCTTTATAAAAAACCCTCGTATAAACTCTAAAGGGACAGATACTTCGGCAATTTTAGGGTTTATGAACTCACTATTAGACGTAATTAAGCGAGAAAACCCCGATCATCTAGCCGTTGCTTTTGACAAAGGTGGTAGTGATTACAGGCTCGAAATGTTTACCGAATATAAAGCCAATCGAGATGAAACTCCTGAAGCTATAAAAATTGCAGTGCCTTATATTCAGAAGTTTTTACAAGCTATGCATATCCCAATAGTTGAAAAAGTGGGCTACGAGGCCGACGATTTAATAGGAACAATAGCAAAACAAGCCGAAAAACAAAATTATCAAGTGTATATGGTTACTCCTGATAAAGATTTTGCACAGTTAGTTTCTGATAATATTTTTATGTACAGACCCCCAAGAATGGGTAACGATTATGAAATTTGGGGAGTAGAAGAAGTTAAAAAAAAATTTGAAGTAGATAATCCATTACAAGTAATTGATTTTCTCGGGATGATGGGAGATGCTGTAGATAACATCCCCGGTTTACCTGGTGTGGGAGAAAAAACTGCTAAAAAATTCATCCAAGAATATGGCTCTATGGAAAATTTATTAGCAAATACACATCAACTAAAAGGAGCAATTAAAGAAAAAATTGAAGCCAACAAAGAAAAGGGATTATTATCTAAACAATTAGCAACCATATTGTTAAACTGCCCTGTTACTTTTGATGAAAAAGATTATGAACTATCAAAACCAGACATCGAAAAAACAAATGCCCTGTTTGCCGAATTAGAATTTAGACAATTAAAAGCACAATTCGACAAACTTTTTTATATAAATAATATAGAAAATAAAGAAAAAAGAAACAACAGCCAAGAAGAAAACAACCAACAACTACCAACCAACAACTACCAACCAAAAAATAATCAACCCTCGTTGTTTGACGATTATAGTGAACCACACACTTCTGATTTAGAAAAAAACACCAGCCATTTATACCAATTAGTGCAAGGAAATTTAGCTACTAATTTATTGATTTCTAATTTATTAAAACAAAAAGAAGTATGTTTTGATACTGAAACCACAGGTATAAATACCATAGAAGCCGAATTGGTAGGCATTGCATTTAGTTATGAAAAAAACAAAGGATACTATGTGCCAATTCCTGAAAATAAAAACGAAGCTATAGAACTTGTTCAAAAATTTAAACCTTTTTTTGAAACGGAAAACATTCTAAAAATTGGACAAAATATAAAATACGATTTAAAAATTTTAGCAAATTATGGTATTCAAATCAAAGGTAAATTATTTGATACTATGCTAGCTCATTATCTTATAAACCCAGATATGAGACATAATATGGATGTTTTGGCAGAAACATATTTGCATTATAAACCTATTTCTATTGAAGAATTGATTGGTAAAAAAGGCAAAAGCCAAAAATCAATGCGAGAGGTAGCATTAGAAACCCAAAAAGAATATGCTGTTGAAGATACCGATATTACCTTGCAACTTAAACATCATTTTGCACCAATTTTACACCAAACCGAAACCGAAAAACTTTTCAACGAAATAGAAATGCCTTTGGTTGAGGTGCTGGCAACTATGGAAACCGAAGGCATCAAACTTGATGTTCCTTATTTAAAAAAACTATCGGAAGAAAGCACTCTTGAAATTAAAAAATTAGAATTAAAAATATACGAAACCGCTGGGCATTCGTTTAATTTAGCTTCACCAAAACAATTAGGCGAAATTTTGTTTGACAAACTCAAAATAGGAGCAGGAAAAATAAAAAAAACAAAAACAGGACAATATGCCACAGGTGAAGATGTTTTAACCCTTTATGTAAATGAACATCAAATTGTAAAAGATATTTTAGAATGGAGGCAACTTATAAAACTCCAAAATACTTATATTGATGCTTTGCCAACCCAAGTAAACCCTAAAACAGGCAGAGTGCATACCGATTATATGCAGGCAGTAGCAGCCACAGGAAGGTTAAGTTCAAACAACCCAAATTTACAAAATATACCTATACGAACCGAACGAGGACGACAATTACGAAAAGCTTTTATTGCACGAAACGAAAATTACACCTTGCTTTCTGCCGATTATTCACAAATAGAACTTCGGATTATTGCAGCCCTAAGCGGAGAAAAAAACATGATTGAAGCGTTTAAAAATGGTGAAGATATTCATAAATCAACAGCTGCTAAGGTTTTTAAAGTGCCATTAAACGAGGTTACAAAAGAGCAACGAAGCCATGCAAAAACGGTTAATTTTGGTATCGTTTATGGGGTTTCAGCCTTTGGATTAAGTAATCAAACCAATCTTACCCGTTCAGAAAGTGCAGCACTCATTGAGGCGTATTATCAAACCTATCCAGCCTTGAAAAATTATATCCAAAATCAAATAAATTTAGCTAGACAACAGGGTTATGTGCAAACCGTTTTTGGCAGACGTAGATATTTAAACGATATTAATTCAGCCAATTCATTGGTGCGAAGTGGAGCCGAACGAAATGCAGTAAATGCCCCCATACAAGGGAGTGCAGCTGATATTATAAAAATTGCAATGATAAATATTCATCAAAAATTAAAAGAAGAAAACCTACAAACCAAAATGCTTTTACAGGTGCACGATGAGTTAGTTTTTGACGTGTATTTACCTGAATTAGAGCATGTTAAAGCCTTAATAAAACACGAAATGGAGCACGCCTGCACCCTCGAAGTGCCTTTGGAAGTAGAAATGGGAACTGGCAACAATTGGTTAGAGGCACATTGATAAATTAGTTAATAAACATAAAAGACTTATGCGGTTTGCATAAGCCTTTAAAATAAATTGTTTCAGGTTATTATTCTACTGCTATTTGATGGCTTTCTACTTGGTCGTTTATATAAATTTTAAGCACATAAATACCTTTGTTTAAACCATTAACCGAAAAAATAGCTCGGTTATCCACAATTTCTACTTTTGATTTTGATAAACCTAACATATCGAATAATTCGCCTGATATTTTGGCGTTTTTTTCTGGTTGGTTTTTCTCGTCTCTTAATTCAATACTTATCAAATCAGATGAAGGGTTGGGGAATACTGTGTAGGTGGTTGTAGGTGAAGCTATTCTTTCGGTATGTGGGTTGTTATCTGGGTCTGGGTTGCTGTATGTTTTTATTATTTCTGTTGTGCCACAAGCGTTAGTAATTGATATTTTTATGCACTACTAACCGACTAAATTTTTAATTTAAAGGGCTACTTTTTCAAGTTAGCCCT
>CAYXAF010000093.1:0-4115 GCA_964463035.1 uncultured Flavobacterium sp. | reverse complement strand
AATTTTCTTAAAACATTATCTTCATCAAAGCCTACTGCATCTGCAAGTGCATCATATTGGTCATCGGTTACGTTATTTGGAACTGTAGCGTCAAAAGCATCACAATCAGCATCAATCATTACATCTAGTTGGTCAATTGTACCCCAATACTTATCCCATGTTGGGAAAATAAGTATGTTATTCTCGCAATCAACACCATTATTAATTTGTGTTGACTCAATGTAATTAAACATTGAACTTTGTTTTTGCATTAATGAAACATCATTATTTGCATTTTGTTCTTGTGATAAATCTGCTTTTTCACAGGAAACTGATAACAATCCAATAAGGACTGAATAGGTTAAAAAAGTTTTCTTCAAAATTGATAATTAAATGATTAATAGAAAATGTTAAATTTTAAGTAAAACGTAATTTCTTATGTTTTATTGTTTTCATTTGGGTTGTCAGCCCTTTTTTTAACGTCACGTTGGTTTATAATGTTGTACAACGTGCGGCTTGTGTATTTGCGAAGAAGCGCTTTAAAATGCACTAACTTTTAAATTAAGCACAAAAGTTACTAAAAATTTCTGAACTTTGAATAAGCACTTAACCCGCTTTTTTGCAAATACATTGTTGGGCGTTTGGCACTCATTTTTGATTAAACTTTTTGAGTTTTTAATTTTGTCTTTTCAAAATACTCCATTAATTGTTCATAAGTCATTCCTTGAATTTCTTTTGAAATTTTGTCTTTAATTGCTCTAAAAGTTTTAACAGTGTCAAACTCTTTTTTTTCAGATTTAGTCTTCATATCCTACGATTTCTTTTGGTGAATGAATGTTTAATGATGGATAACCTAATCTCAAATTTATAGAATTGTATCCCCTAATTCTATATACGTTTACTATATGTTTGAAGTTCCAACTTACAAGTAAATCTACTTTGTTTATTGTTGCAGTTGCTATATGAACACAGTCGTCTAAACTTGTTTCACCTACAACTTTTTCTTTTACATATGTTTCGGCTAAAAATAATGCGTCAGGCGTTACTGTAACTTTTTCTTTAAAATTATCAGGAATACTTTCAAAAAACGCTCTTACTTTTTCAGGTGCATTTGATAATTCACTTTCTGTTAAGTTTGAATAAACACAGATGATTTCTCCTTGTTTGACTTTTTCAAACAATAATTTTGTTTCGGTGTCAAATTCTTTATCGAACATTCCACCATAAACGGATGTATCTATGTAAAATTTTTGTTTCATATTACAAAGATAGCAATATTTTTGGCATTTATTTATTCAAAAATTTTGCAATCGTGTAAACTGACAGAAATGTTTAATGTTTTACCTTTACATACTCCAATTATTGTGATTTTTTCACCTTTACTAACTTTCGAAATGATTGATTTGTTTTCGTCAGAAAAGTAACAATTTACACTTTGTAAATACCCAATTCCTAATGATAAATAAGGGTCGTCCATTATATCTTTACCTATGTCATCTATTGTTCCTGTAACTGCAATTGTTTTATTTTTATATTTTTCATCTGCTGCAACTTCATTTTGGTCATATTCAGAAAATAATTCTGATGCACTCATTTCAAAATCCGCATTTAAAACATATTTGCTATTAGGAGGACTTCTATAATTTAAAATTTAAGTTATTTGTTTCCGTTCTGTTTTTCTGGCTGACGCCAACGTGCGGTTTGGGTATTGCCGAAGGCGAGGGAATTTAGCACTAAAGTTCATAAAAATTACTGCTGTTAAACCTTGCACAAATGCTCATTTGAAAAACTTCAGCCCCGCTTTTGGCAATACATTGTTGGTGGTAGTTTTTATTCAACTATTCTGTTTTTCAAGTCCACTCTTTCGTGTAAAATTCTAATTATTTCAATTTCATTTTTAGAAATTTGTTGATAGAATATGATATGTTTTCCAGACCTTAATCCTAGTAGATTTTTGTTTATTCCATCATATTCTTTTCCAATTTTTGGATTTTCTGCGAGTTGAAAACAGTCAGATTTTAAATTTGAATAATACTTGTCCGCTTGAATTTCAGACCATTCTTCAAATGTATAATCCCAAATTGCATTTAAATCATCAATGGCTTCTTGTCTTAAAATAACTTTAGCCATTTGTTCTTTTTTCCGCTTTTAATCTTGTTAAATTTTCATCAAAATCAAAGTTTTCTACTCTTGGACTATTTAAACCTTCTTGAATAGCATTTTTTAAAGCTATTACTTTACTTTCCTCGTTTTCTAAAAGACGAAGACCTGCACGAATAACTTCACTTACATTTTTATATCTTCCTACAGATACTTGACTACTAACGAATTGGTCAAAATAATTACCTAATGATATAGATGTATTTTTCATTTCTATTAAATTTCTACAAAGTTACCAAAAATTGGTAAATACAAAAATGATTTTTGAAGAATTATTCAAAATATTCATTTCCAATATACTTTTTCATTATTTTGTAATATTTCAAAATATTTTCATATTCTTTCCAATAAACAATTAAGTTTTCAATATTTTCAATTTTCATACCTCTTATTTTTTCAGTTTCCTTGTCAATAAAAAGATTGAACAAATGAATATTTAAAAGAAATGCGGTTTTATATTCCTTTTCTATTTCATTTTCTAACCAAATTTTAAATAATATTTCATCAAATTTTATAGAGTTATATTTTTCAATTTTTGCTTTGTAAATTTGTTCTTGCATTTGAAGTTCTGATATTTTTTGAAGACGAACATACAAATCTCTAAACTCAAATGGTTTTTTATAAATCTTAAACTTACAATTTAATTCTTTTACAATCCATTTTTCTTCGCAAAAATTGCAAGGCAATTTATATTTTTCATCTACAAGTAAAAAATCATCGTAAAATTTTTATAATAAACTGTTTATTGATTTTATAGAAATTTTTTGGTTCTATATTGTTTATAATGGGTAAATATAAAAATATTATTTTTGTTGATGCAAAATTCAGTAGAAATATTTTCGATAGCTTTAGGATTAGTAGAGCCTTGGTATGTTAAAGAAGTTGTTTTTGATAAGGAACGACTTCAATTAGATGTTTATTTAGGATTTAAGAAAGATCATTTGTTTTTAACAGATGATAATCAACATTATACTGCTTATGATACTGTTGAAAGACTATGGGAACATCTTAACTTTTTTCAACATAAATGTTATCTACATGCCAAAGTTCCAAGAGTAAAACAAAGTGATGGACGAATTACGAAGATTAGAACGCAAAGAAAACGATTTATTAAAAGGTCATATACCTTTCTAAAATCAAAATCAACGCCCGAAATCAAATCTGAAAAAGATTTTTTAATAGAATTATATCCTAAATTAGGTCAAGGATATCAGTTCCCCGAAATGTTTAAAGATTTTTGGGATATAAAAGAAAATGACGAGGCAGAAACCTATTTAGCCTTTTGGTGTGATTATGCAGATGATTTAGGTATTTTACCTTTCAAAAAAGCATCAAAAACAATAAAAGAACATTGGTCAGGAATCATAAATTACATTGAAAGTAGAATAAATAATGGTGTAATAGAAGGTATAAATTCTAAAATACAACTCGCAAAAAAAAAAGAGCAAGAGGTTATAGAAACACAACTAATTTTATCAATATGATTTACTTTACTTGCAGTAAACTAAAATTTAACTACCCACTATATTCGACATAGAACCAATTTTTTTACCAAGTTGGTAATCATCTGAATAAAATGATTTCAAAAATGTATCTACTTTTTTATTTGAAGATTCATTCACCATTTGCTCATTATCATTAGCGCAACTTACAAAAAATAATGCACTTAAAAATAGTATAATAAACACTTGAATTATTGATTTATTTTTTCCCCATTTTGATAATATTAATTGATTATAAAATAATGTTTTTATGCTACAAGCTATTCTATTTATATAACGTCTTTCAAATTTTACATTTTGTAGCCTAAAATTTTACTCAACGCTAAATTTCTCAAAGACTTTTTGTTTTTTTATAATTCGTTTCATATCCGTTACGTTTGTCAAAAGGTTTCTTGCAACGTGCGGCTTTGTGCTAGTGTGGGTTTTGTGCCTTCATTTGGTAAAATTACAAACTTTTATTTTACAAACAAGTTT
>CAYXAF010000092.1:0-4232 GCA_964463035.1 uncultured Flavobacterium sp. | reverse complement strand
AAAAAAATTACTTGTAACGGGCAGAAACCCATAAGGGAAAATAACAGCAGAAAATCTTTGACTGCCTAAAAGGGTGCCAGAAGCACTTGCAAAGATTCAAGCACAATACTATTTATTAAATGAAAAATTTATTCTTTTCTTTAGCATTTATGCTAATCGGTTCGTTTGCTTTTGCAAATAATTCTACTACTAATTTTGATAAATTAATATCAGAAAAAGTTATAACAATCAAGTACGACGTTTCAAAAAGTTCTTGTACCGTTAGTTATACAAATTCTGCTGGTGTAACATTTACAGCAACTGCTAAAACTTGCACTGAAGCATACGAAAATCTTTCTATGCATATTGAAGCACAATAGTAAAATATTAATTACAGCTACATTTTTAATGTGGCTGTAATTTTAAAATTTTTAAAATTATGAAACTTAAAATAACAGCAGTATTTCTATTTTACACTTATATCATATTTTCTCAAGAAATAAAAATTGAATCAAAATATGATTTTGTTTATTATAGCACAATAAATACCCATATTTTAGAAGAATATGATTGTGTACTAACTTTTGACAATTATCAATCTTTTTTTATATGGAACAAAATCGGAGACACAAGTCTTAAAATTGATGAAAAAGGAAATTATACGAAAGCAGAACATGTTAAAAACGGTGAATTTAATTATTTTAACAAAAAGGACTCTTTAATTATTTCTAAAAACAATGTTAGTAAAAAAGAAAGTCATTTTGTAAAACAAGATTCGTTTGCAATCAATTGGGTTATTACTAACGAACAAAAAGACATTGAAAACTTCAAATGTTATAAGGCAATCGGAAATTATGGAAATAGAGTTTATACAGCTTGGTATACACCAGATATATCTACTAGCTTTGGACCTTGGAAATTAAATGGACTAAATGGACTAATTATTAAAGTATCAGATGAAAAAAACGAAATTTCATTCACTTTAAAACAAATAAAAAAAAGTAACACTTTAAAAGCCATAGACTTAATAGGATTAGAATTTATTTCGTTAAAAGATTATTATCAAAGAGTTGTTGACTTCCCCTATGAAACATTAAGTTTAATGCAATCAAAAGCGAGTAAAAATAGTAAAATTACAATTTCAAATATAAAATATAATTTTTTAGAAAAAGAGTTTGAAGTTTTAGGTAGAAAAGAATTTAAAAATGATTAATAAAATAAATATTATGTTTTTCTTTATTTTTCAACTTTCCTTTTCTCAAAATATAATTTTTGGAAAACTTACAAATGATGAAAATGAAAATTTAGAAAATATAAATGTTGTTCTAAAAAAAAATGATAAAATCATAAAATATACTTTTACTGATAAAAATGGAATTTATAAATTAATTACAAACGAAAATGAAAATTTGAGTATAAATTTTTCCTCAATATCGTATAAACCATTAAATAAAGAAGTAAAATTTACTGAAAAAACATCCAATATTGAACTCAATGTAGTTTTAGATAAAAGTTTGTTTGAATTAGATGAAATTGTTTTCAAGGTTAATAGAGATATTAAAGTTAAAAATGATACAATTGTTTTTAACGCAAAATCATTTTTACAGGGTAATGAAAATGTTGTTGAGGACTTATTAAAAAAAATTCCAGGCATAGAAGTTAATAGTGATGGTATAATTTTTTATGGTAATCAAGCAATAGAAAAAGTAATGATTGATGGGGATGATTTTTTTGAAAAAGGTTATAAAATTGTAACTAAAAATATGCCTGTAAATCCAATCGATAAAATAGAATTATACCAAAACTATTCTAATAACAAACACCTTAAAGGAATTGAAAACAGTGAAAAAGTTGCATTAAATTTAACTCTAAAGGATGATGTTAAACGTATTTGGTTTGGAAATATTAAAATAGGCTATTGTTTAATAACAGAAAATCATTATGAAGTTGTTGGAAATTTAATGAATTTTGGAAAAAAAAATAAATACTATTTTTTAACCAATCTCAACAATATTGGCGATGATGCCACGGGCGACATCAACCATTTGATTCGTCCGTTTCGCTTCGATGAACCCGCAAGTATTGGAGATAATCAATCCGCTTATAGTATTTTAGGTTTTGGGTTAAATATACCCAGTCTAAAAAATCAAACAGTTAATCTTAATAATGCAGAAATGTTGTCTTTAAATAGTATTTTCACATTATCAGAAAAGGTAAAACTTAAAATACTAGGTTTTTTAAATACTGATGAAATAGATTTTTTTAAAAATAGTTTTCAATCTTTTACTTTAGGAAATAATTCTTTTACAAATACCGAAAATTTTGTAGGCAGAAAAACGCAAATCACAGGCTTTTGGAAAGTAGATTTTACCTATGATATTTCAAAAACTAAAATATTAGAATATACTGGAAAATTCAATAAAATAAACGAAAAAAACAGAATAGATTTATTTTTTAACAACGATTTATTAAACGAACGTTTGAAAGTAAACAATCAACTTTTTGATCAAAAGTTAGTTTATACAAATAAGTTTAAAGAAAATAAAGTATTTTTACTTTCAAACCGTTATATAAACGAAAAAACACCTCAAAACTACTACGTTAATCAATTTATTTTTAGTGATTTATTTAACGTAAATGCTAATAACACTAAACAATTTAGCGAAAACAAAATGCAATTTGCTGGTGTTGAAGCTCATTTGTTAGACAAAAAGAAAAATGGCGATTTATTAGAACTAAAAATAGGTAATCAATTACGAATAGATGATTTAAACACTCGTTTTGAATTACTTGAAAAAGAAAACAATCTTGCTTTTCCAAACGGCTATCAAAATCAATTAACTTATACTAGCAAAGATTTGTATATATCCGCAAAATATCGTTTTAAATTAAGGAATTTTACTTTATTAACTCAAGCAGACGCTCATCAATTATTCAATCGGTTAGAAAATATTAACACAAAATCAAGCCAAAATCCGTTTTTCATTATGCCAAAAATTGGCTTAGATTGGAAAATTAACGAGAAAAATAAAATCCTAACGTCATATTCTTATAACACTACAAACGCAGGAGTTTTAGACATGTATTATGGTTTTGTGCAAACAGGATTTCGCACGTTTTCAAAAGGGTTAGAAGAATTTAATCAGTTAAATTCATCAAGTGCCATATTAAATTATACTTATGGTAGTTGGGACGATAAATTTTTTGCTAATACATTTATTTTGTATTCTAAAAACAATGATTTTTTTAGCACTAATTCAATAATTGCTCAAAATTATTCACAATCTGAAAAAATCATCATCAAAGACAGAGAGCTTTTGTCCATTTCATCAAGCATAGATAGATATTTTAAACCTATAAAATCCAACTTAAAAATCAATTTAGAAGCAACCAAAACAAATTTTAAAAACATTGTAAACAATTCAAATTTAAGGGAAATAAAAAATTTCAATGCTGATTATGGTTTTGAGCTTCGTTCAGGTTTTAAAGGATTTTTCAATTATCACATTGGATATAAATGGAATTATAACAAAATAGAAACCACTATAAAAAACAGTTTTACAGACAATACGAGTTTTTTAGATTTATCATTTATGTTTAGTGATAAATTTAATATTCAAATGCAATCTGAACGTTATTTTTTTGGCAATTTACACAACAAGAGTAACCAATATTATTTCTTGGATTTAGAATCAAGATATGTTTTTAAAGAAAATAAACTAACTTTTTTCTTGTCAGGAAAAAACATGTTAAATACAGAAGCATTCAGAAATTACAGCATTTCAGACATCAACATTTCACAAACAGAATACAGATTAATGCCAAGATATGTGCTTTTAAAAATAGAATATAGGTTTTAAAAGTGAAGAAAGGCTTCTTGCAACAATGTGTAAAATAAATAGCGGCTAATAGCTTGCACATTAGTCGCTGTTTTTTATCTTTGTATAGTGAATAACCAAAAGCAAGTGCGTATAAGTCCGCTACTTCTTTTACACTGAGCCGTTGCAAGAAAATTTTTACTACATTGCCTGAAATTCGTTTACTGATACCATAGAATTCAAGTAAAGAAATCGTAAGGAATGGTTATTTGTTTAACAAAGAAAAATACTTTTGTAGCGGGGAAAAGAAGCCGAACAGAAACCCCAAAAAGATAGTAGACAAAATCTAAATTTTATAAAATTATGAAAAAATATTTTTTGGCTTAGTTGCCATTGTTATGTTTGGATTTTCAGGAAATGCACAAACAATTAAAG
>CAYXAF010000091.1:0-4293 GCA_964463035.1 uncultured Flavobacterium sp. | reverse complement strand
CTAACTTGAAAAAGTAGCCCTTTAAATTAAAAATTTAGTCGGTTAGTAGTGATTTAATATATAAAAAAGCCTTGATAAATTCAAGGCTTTTTTTATTGGTTAAGCCCAGATTACGTATTAGAGTTTGTTATGAGAATTAAAAATACAAAATTATACGGGGGACTTCAAAAAATTGATTTTCTAATAAAAATTTGTTATTTTAAGAAGTAGAAGGCAAAATTTAAAAAGGATTTTTTGTAATAAAAATGATTGCTACAACTTCTCTTGCAGTTTTTTAAGTTCATCTCGTAGTTGAGCAGCTTGTATAAAATCAAGCTCTTTAGCAGCTTTTTCCATAGCTTTTTTCTTTTCTTTTATAAGCTTTTCAATAGCAGGTTTTGTTAAATATTCTGCAACAGCTTCAGCAACTGCCTTTGCAGAATTATCATAATAAAACGCTGTAATAGGACTTTTGGTTAATGGATTATTACCCAATGTTTTGTTTAACGGCACCGGAATTTTATTATGTTTTATATTATAATTTTGTTGTTTTTCTCGTCTGTAATTGGTTTCGTCTATTGTTTTTTGCATGCTATTGGTAATTTTATCAGCATACATTATTGCTTTTCCGTTGATATTTCGAGCTGCCCTACCTACCGTTTGGGTTAAAGACCGATGACTACGTAAAAAACCTTCTTTATCAGCATCTAAAATTGCTACTAACGAAACTTCGGGCAAATCTAAGCCTTCTCGCAAAAGATTAACTCCAATAAGTACATCGAACAAGCCTTTTCTTAAATCTTGCATAATTTCAACCCGTTCAAGCGTATCTACATCACTATGAACATATCTACACCTTATAGAAACTTTTGTAAGATATTTAGCAAGTTCTTCAGCCATTCGTTTTGTTAATGTAGTTACTAAAACTCGCTCATCAACTTCAACTCGTTGCTGAATCTCTTCAATTAAATCATCAATTTGGTTTAAACTTGGTCGAACTTCAATAACTGGGTCTAACAAACCCGTAGGACGTATAATTTGTTCTACATAAACGCCTTCACATTTTTGCAATTCATAATCAGCAGGAGTAGCACTCACATAAATCACTTGATTTTGTAGTTGTTCAAATTCATCAAATTTTAACGGACGATTATCCATTGCAGCAGGCAGTCGGAAGCCATATTCAACTAAGTTTTCTTTTCTGCTTCGGTCGCCTCCATACATTGCATGCACTTGCGAAAGCGTAACATGGCTTTCGTCAACTATCATCAAAAAATCTTTCGGAAAATAATCTAAAAGGCAAAAAGGGCGAGTTCCGGGTGCTCGCCTGTCTAAATACCTTGAATAATTTTCAATCCCCGAACAATATCCTAATTCTTTAATCATTTCTAAATCGAACAAGGTTCGTTCTTCTAATCGTTTAGCCTCTAAGTGTTTGCCTATTTCTTTAAAATACTCAACTTGTTTAACCATATCTTGCTGAATATCCCAGATAGCAGCCTGCAAAACATCGGGAGAAGTAACAAACATATTAGCAGGATAAATATTTAATTGCTCAAATTTTTCAATAATTTGAGAAGTTTTTATGTCAAAAACTTCAATTTCTTCAATTTCATTGCCAAAAAAATGAATTCTAAATGGGTAGTTCGCATAACTCGGATACACTTCAATGGTATCTCCTTTCACTCGAAAATTACCGGGTAAAAACTCGCCTTCGGTTCTAGAATATAAACTTTGAACCAAGCTATGCAATACTTTTGTTCTCGATATTTTCTGATTAATATTTAACGAAATAACATTTTTTTGAAACTCTACAGGATTACCAATACCATACAAACACGAAACCGATGAAACGACCAATACATCTCGCCTGCCCGAAAGCAAAGATGAAGTGGTGCTAAGCCTCATTTTTTCTAATTCAGCATTGATAGATAAATCTTTTTCTATATATGTTCCTGTTACCGGAATATAAGCTTCGGGTTGATAATAATCATAATACGAAACAAAATACTCTACAGCATTATTAGAAAAAAACTGTTTAAATTCTGAATATAATTGTGCTGCTAAGGTTTTATTATGAGCTAAAATGAGCGTTGGTCGTTGCACTTTTTCAATTACATTAGCAACCGTAAATGTTTTTCCAGAACCTGTAACTCCTAAAAGTGTTTGATATTTTTCGCCTATATCAATTCCGTTCGAAAGTTTTTCGATGGCTTCGGGCTGATCGCCTGTGGGTTTATAATCGGATATAATTTGGAATTTCAAGGGGATAAATATTACAAATTTGTGAATAAAAGAATGATTTTAATGCCCAAATATACCACTTTTTTATCTTTTCATCGCCCGTAGCACTTCATTTTCAATCGTGAGGCGTTCGAGTTGCTTTTGTAATTCGGCTATTTGACGGTCTTTTTCTTCAAAAATATTCTTAGCAGTTGCATATTCAGGTGGTAATTGCTGGGCAATATCCATAAAAAAATTATGCCTCAGGTGTGTACAAAGTTCCAGCAATCGTGCCGTTTGGATACTTTCTTTTTTCTCCATCTTCATTAAACTTGCAAGGTTTATATCCATAAGCCTTGCCAAAGTTGCTCTGCGAATACGTCTATTTTCAAATAAAGTGTGTAAAAGTGTGCCAATGTGTATCATATTTTTTTACTTTATAAATGCAAATATATAATGACTATACTTTTTAGATATAATAACTATACTTTTTAGATATAATAATTATGTTTTTTAGATATACTAAATGTATTTTACTATTTTATATAAATCTTCGTTAGGAGCGACCTGTTTGTAGAAAATAAAACGAACACCCCACTCCCCTCATCTATTCATAAAAAAACAACGCATATAAAATTGATAATTTTAAATTTTAACGAACTAATTTTCAAAAAGAACTTTTTGAAATAAAAATGATTTTTTAGAAGTCCCCTTAAATTATTTATAGTATTTTTGCCTTCCAAAAAAACACGAACGAACGAATATGAAAATGAAATTATTAAAAAGAAACCCCTTCGGACACATACTTTTCTTAAAAAAATGGCTCATCCGAATTGCCGGATTAGTAACCCACAAACGATACAATAGTTTTAACGAACTTAAAATACAAGGCTCTGATGTTATTCGAGCATTACCCGAAAGAAACGTTCTTTTTGTGTCCAATCATCAAACTTATTTTGCTGATGTGGTGGCTATGTTTCATGTGTTTAATGCCAGTTTAAAAGGTAGAGAAAATACTATTAAAAACGTAGGTTATATTTGGAATCCGAAGTTAAATTTTTATTATGTAGCCGCTAAAGAAACGATGAAAGAGGGATTTTTACCTCGAATTTTAGCTTATGCAGGGGCTATTTCTGTTGAAAGAACTTGGAGATCCAAAGGTGAAGATGTGAAACGAGATGTAAATTTAGACGACACCGAAAATATTAAAATTGCTTTAAACGATGGTTGGGTAATCACATTTCCGCAAGGCACCACACGCTCATTTAAACCCATCCGAAAAGGAACAGCTCACATTATCAAGCAGCATAAGCCAATCGTGGTACCCGTAGTTATTGATGGTTTTAGGCGTTCCTTTGACCGAAAAGGTTTGAAAATTAAGAAAAAAGATGTTTTACAAACTATGGTTATAAAAGAACCTTTAGTTTTTGATTACGAAAACAATACCATCGATGAAATAGTTGAAAAAATTAGCTTTGCCATCGAACAACATCCTTCATTTTTAAAAGTAGAAACTATTGATTAGTATTAAGAGAACCTTCTAAAAATTGGTTTTCTAATAAAAATTTGTAATTTTTAAAAAGTAGAAGACTAAATTTTAAAAAAAATTTTGTTACAAAAATGAATTTTTAGAAATCCCTCTAGTATATTATCGTTTATCTGGTTAATAAATATTTTGGTTAAATCTTTTTAGATTTGCACAAACTAATAAATATGGCTAAATTCTAATATTAACAACATTTTGTTTGAATAGCAAATAAAGTTCATACGTATTTCCTGCTATCATCCCGCTAATAATCCATTGCTTTATTGTATGCTTTGTTTCTCTTAATTTTTCTGTATAGGCAAATCAATTCAAATAGTTTTGGAGATATTTTGAACTCACACCATTAAATGGGTCTAAAAACTGTTTTAATTTTTTGTGTTTATTATTTACTGTTTGAACATGTATTTTTTTATTTTCTTTGTTTATATGATCTTTTGCAATAAATGTTTTGTGTTTTATGGTAGGATTTTCTTTTGCAAACTTTTTATAGGATTTATGTGAATCGGTTATTAAAAGCGTTCCTTCGGCTAATTTTCCATCAAATG
>CAYXAF010000090.1:0-4331 GCA_964463035.1 uncultured Flavobacterium sp. | reverse complement strand
ACATTTTTTTAATTTATTTTTTCACGATTAAGAATTCTGAGCGTCTGTTTTGAGCATGTTCTTCTTCGGTGCAGGTGTCTTGGCAGTTTATTTTTGGTTCGCTTTCTCCGTAACCTTGCCCCGAAACTCGGTCTTTGTTAATGCCTTTGGTTATTATATATGCTAGTGTGGCTTTGTTTCTTAGTTCAGATAAACGTAAGTTGTATTTATCATCGCCTCTGTTATCGGTATGCGATTTTACAAAAATTGTAAGGGCTGGATTTTCGTTCATCACAGCTACTAAACCGTTTAATATTTCTGCTCCTTGTGTGGTTATATCCCACTTGTCATACTCAAAATAAATAGGATTTAAGATAATTTCTTTCTCGGTTATGATAATTTCGATAGGTTTTAAGCCTGTTTCTATTTCTATTTTACCTCCGTTTTTGCCTACAACTGCAAATACGTTGCTCTGATAGCCTTCTTTTGACACTTGTAAACTATAATTTTTGTTGCATTCAACTGCAAAATTTGTGCTTCCGTTTATATTTGTGTTTCGGCTGCTTAAAAACGTGCCTTTTGCATCTATTAAACTTACTTTAGCGTCTGAAATTAAAGTGTTGGTTTTGGTATCTTTGGCTGTGGCTAATAATTCTACTCCACAAATAGGAACGGCTTTGTAAATATCATCATTACCTTCTCTGTTTGTAGCAAAAAAACCAATGTTTTTATCTGTATTAAAAGTAAAAGAAAAATCATCTTTTTCTGAATTTACAGGTTTACCTACATTTTTTACCTCGCCTTTGTTTTTTAAATCGATTACATAAACATCTAAACCTCCAAAACCTTGTGGAGCATCCGAAGAAAAATATAACTTTCCGTCATCAGTTATAAAAGGAAAACTTTCGTTGCCTGCTGTGTTTATTTTATCTCCTAAATTTTCGGGGGTTCCAAAAGTGCCGTCTGTATTTACGCTTACTTTCCAAATATCATTCCCGCCTTTGCCTCCAGGCATATTAGATGTGAAAAATAAAGTTTTACCAGCTTTGCATAAGCTTGGGTTACTCGTAGAGTATTGACTACTATTAAACGGAAGTGGTGTTATATTACTCCATTGACCATCTGTTTTTGAGGCTCTAAAAAGGCTTACTTGCCCAAAACGAGCATTTAAAGACTTGTCTTTTTCATAACTATTTTCGTTATAACTTTCACTCGAATAATACATCGTGTTTCCATCGGCACTAATAGTTACTGGGCCTTCGTGAAACTTGGTATTTATGTTTTTTACTAATGTTGGCTCGCTAAAAACTCCGTTGTTTTCAATAGATTTATAAACATCTAAATAAGGCTCTTTGTTCCAAGCATAACTTTTACGAGCGGTGTTTCTGGCACTTGCAAAATATAACTCGTTTGTGTTGCTTAACATTGCTCCAAAGTCAGATTTATCTGAATTGATGTCCATTTTCGCAGCATCAAATAGCTTACTTTGGCTGTTTAAACTCGGTAGATAGTTTGGGTTGCTTATAAAATCTTTGGCTCGGCTATCATTGGGTGATAGTTGTGCAAATTTTTTCATCTGCTGGTTGGCTGCTTCGTATTTTCCATCTGCTTTCAGCATTTGGGAATATCGATAATAGGTTTCGCCTTCTTGAGCACTTTCAACGGCTTTTGCATACCATTTGCTGGCTTCTTGGGTATTGAACTGGTGGTAATAACAATCGGCTAATTGTTTATAAACATAGCCATCGGCTTGCTCTTTATCAATTAATTTTTCATATTCTTTAGCTGCCGAAAAATACTCTAATCGATTGAATAGTTTATCCGCTTTGGCTGTATGTTTGTTTTGAGAATAAGCAATCGTTAAACTCAAAATCATTAAAATTAAATATGTTTTTTTCATTTTTTTTTCTTTTTTATGGATGAGGATGAATGCATTTTGCTTTTTTGTTGCTTTTCAAATAAAAAATTTCTTTGAGAAACATATTTTTGAATTTCTTCAATATTTTTTCTCTAATAAATCTTTAGAAATTTGATTACGAATAGTTCGTAATTTTTCTAATACTTTTTTTTCTTTGATAAGTTCTTTAGTCTTCATATTCTAAAATTTCTCTTGGGGTTCTAATTTCTAATAATTTATGTCTAAATTTATAATTCACAGCATTATATCCTCTTGTTTTAAATACATTTACAATGTGCTTAAAATTCCAACTTACTAAAACGTTTGCATTGTTTAAGGTTGCTAATTCTATATGGATACAATCTGCATAACTTATTTGCCCTACTACATTGTCTTTTATATATTGTGTTGCTAATTCTTTTGCTTTATCTGTAATTTCAATAAATTCAAAATGTGTATTATACAATTATTTAGATAATAATTTTACTCTTTCAGGTGCTGAACTTAGTTCAATATCAACTAATTGCGAATATATTATTTTGTATTCGTTTTTATAAATTCTATCAAACAAAATTTTTGTCTACAAATCAAATTCAGCATCAAAATAACCTCCAAAAACGATGTATCTAAACAAATCCTTTGCATTTTTCTAACAAAAATTACTAAAAATACCTTGGTGAACGAGATATTTTTTTCGGAAAATTTACATCAAACAACAACAGTATTTCGTGTGAGGCTGGTGTGGTTACCTTTAAATCGGAAATAATATGGTCATAGGCATAACCGATACGAATGTTTGGGGTTACCATATAATTTACCATCGCTCCAAAGCTATCTTCTAAACGATATGTTAAACCTGCTTCAAACTTATCATGAAACAATGCATTTGCCGAAAAATCTAAAGAAGTAGGAACATTTAAGGCCGATTTTAGCATAAACGAAGGCTTAAACTTGATGTTCTCATTCAAATCAAAAACATAACCACCTGTGATAAAATAATGTTGTGTTTCGCTCCCAAATTTATAGGTTTGATTGTCCTTTCTATAATCTAAATGCTTAGATTTTAGCATATTAGGAACAGACATTGCAACATAGTAATTGTCCGAATAAAAAAACAAACCTGTTCCTATATTAAAATAGGTATTATTAATATTCTCTGAAAAAGCAGGGTCATTAGCGTGTGGAACGTTGTTATAAATAGCACTAAATAAGCCTACTTTATGAAAGGTTAAACCTCCTTTTAAACCTAATGCTAATTTGTGCTTTTCGCCTACTTGTAAGGTGTATGAAAAATCTCCATAAACATTGTTCTCCTCAACAGGACCTATCTTATCAGACAAAACTGATAAGCCTAATCCTACATTTTTACCAACAGGCAAATGACCCGAAAAAGTAGCAGTAGTAGGAGCGTCTTCTATATCAACCCATTGCTTACGATACAACAAACCTAACGATAAATTTTCTTTTGAACCTGCATAAGCCGGATTCATAACATTCATATTGTACATATATTGTGTATAATGGGGGTCTTGCTGGGCTACTACCTTAGTAAAACCAACAAAAAATAAACTTAAAATTAAATATTTTCTCATATTATTTCTTTAAAATAGACTTTAAAACCTTGCCCCTAGCACTCTCTCCTTTGGAGAGGGGAGTTTGAAAGGTGTTGTTATACTTTTAATTACTACTATTGATATAAACCCAGCCGGTTAAACTACTACCATTGGAACGCTCTATAACATAATAATACGTACCATCAGGCAACTTATCACCATTTTCAGACTGACCATACCACTCATCTTTATAGTTAAATTGTGTGTAAACCTGACGACCATAACGATTATAAATAGTTAAATGACTTACATTCATACCTCGTAAATCAAACGTATCATTCTTGCCGTCTCCATTAGGAGAAAGACCCTTTTGGATACTGCACGAAATATTATCAACATTGAAAGTAGCAGTGCCTGAGCAATTATCCACAAGTCGGGTTATGGTTACTTTATAAGTTCCTGTTTGATCCGCTTCTAAAGTTGGACTATTAGTGCCAACAATAGCCAATGATGGGTTTAACCAACTATAACTATATGCTAATGAACCACTTGTAGGATTTAGAGGACTAGCGCTTAAGATGAATTTATTACCAATACAAGCACCTGTTAAACCTGCTACTAATTCGTCTCCGATTGTAATTATTGCATTTCCACTTACAGTTTTAGAACACCCTCCTTTGCTTACGCTTACAAGTGCATAAGTTCCTGTAACTCCTGAATGGGTAATTGAAGCAGAACCAGAACTGTTTAAAGTTATTGTTTGATTAGTTCCTCCGTTAAGAGTATATGTTACTACTGCTCCTGCTGTTCCTGTAAATGTTACCAAAGAACTTTGTCCAAAACAAACCTCTGCTGTGCCTGAAATAACCACTGTTGGCATTGGGTTGACCGTTAATGTTGTA
>CAYXAF010000089.1:0-4431 GCA_964463035.1 uncultured Flavobacterium sp. | reverse complement strand
TCTTTATATGTTTTAGAATTATTTTAAAAAATGGAGAGTTGTGCAACGGTTACCGATGTTATCGGTTGTTCTTTTTCTTCAAGCAAAGTCTGCATTTTCCTTTAAATACATTGTCGCTTTGTTTGTCAATGTCTGTTCTAACTCAGAGTTTAAAAAGTTCTTTACTGATTTTTGTGATTGTCTTATTTCCAAAATTCTTTCTTCCATATTTGTTTCGTTTTCATAAATAAGTCCGTAAAAACAAATACTTCTTTTGTGGGCTTCAAGGTCGCTGTCTGCAAAGTCGTAAAAGTTCTTGTCTTTGAACTGTTTATTAAAAAAACTTGTGAAGTTGTTACGTTGTTCACTTACAAATCTGAAAGTGGGTTTTTGTTTATGCGGAATTTCTTTTGCTATTTCTGATTTTTGAACTTGATGTGTCTGCATAACAGTATAGCCTGAAAAATTGCTTTTTCTTCCTGCCGAAATTTGCGTGTCAATTGGAAAATTTGGGTCAAAGAAATCTTGTGTTAAATCATTTTTCAAGTAGTCCATTTTTTCGGTTATGTAATACTCAAATTCAACCGTTTCAATGTTTTTTAATTTCGTCTTGTTTTGAAGGAATGACAAACCTTCGTGAGTAATTTCATAAATACCAATTTGTGTTTCTCTTATCAAATCATTTTTTAAAAGAAAGTGAAACTGCACAGTTACAAAACTATCATCGTCAATTCCTAAAAAAGCACATATTTCAGAATGGTTTGTTACTTTACTATTTACAAGTTCTAATATTATCCTACTGAAACGGTCAAGTTCCATTTCTTTTTCAACTACAACATTTTGTTTGCATTGCCAAAAGGGAAGATAAATATCAAAAATGCTTACAAGTTTAAAGCCTTCTGTCTTATGATGGTCTTTGAAGCGTTCCCAAACTTGTTGAAAACGCTTATCAATTTTACTATTTGAATTTTTATTTGCCATCAGAAAATTTGGTTAAGTTGATTAAATACTAAACCTTGTTCTTGTAATTCCTGTCCAATTTGTTGCAACTTAAACTCGGTGAACTTTCCGTTGGGATTTAAAGTGGCTCGTTTGATTAAGTATTCACTGTCGCCAACAACAACTAATAAGCGTTTAACTCTTGAAAAGGCTACATTAATACGTCTATAATCATCTAAAAATCCGATGTTGCTTTGTCCTTTGCTACTGCGAACAATGTCGTAAATGATAATATCTCTTTCTGCACCTTGAAATTTATCTACTGTGTTTATTTCAATGAGATTTGTTTTTTTCTGTTTTCCGTTTTCGTCTGTTTCAACTTGAATAAAATTTGAATATTGAGATAGATTGATACTGCTTTTTAGCAAATCAACTTGTCCACGATAACCTGCAATAATGCCAACAGTAAAAGGTTTTTGCTTGGTTAAATTATTGGAATAAAGCTCATTTAGTTTTTCTAAAAGTTCTTTTATCGCTTGAACATTACATTTGTTTTGGCGATTAAACTTGTTATCGTTGTCATTCGGGTTTTCTCTTTGAGAAGTGCTGAAAAATATAATTGAAGTCTCTTTCTTTAAAGACAATTCGTGATGCTTTTCTTTGTCGTAATTAGGAATTACAGATATTTCAGGATTTTTGAGTTTGCCATCATAAAAGTATTTTGAAAACAGAGAGCCAACTTGTTTTGGCATTCGATATTGTATGTCCAACATTTTAATGTAATTCTGTTTGCTTTCGTCTGCTTCAAATGCTTTGATAAGTTTTTCAAACAAACTTTCGCCAAACGCTTTTTCAAAATCTAAACCATTATCTTCTAATTCTGATTTTACATTTTTTTTAACTGCTTCTTCTCTTGTAATAACTGGTGGTAGTTGTTTGTGGTCGCCAATGAGAATGATGTTTTGTCCCATATTTATTGGCACAAGTGTTTCGGCTGGAGAAGCCTTACTACTCTCGTCCATTATTACATAGTCAAAACGGAAATTGACTTTGCTGTATTTGCTACTGGCTATGTGAATACAGGTTGCACCTATTATATTAGTTTGCAACATCATCGCTGTTAAGAAATCTATTTCTGTGCTTCCATTATTCAACATTGACTTTTTTCGGTCTTTTCCGTCTTCAACCGTTACACCGCCTAAAAAGGCAAACCAATCCCGCTGAATGTTTTTTAATTTCAAAAATTCACTTCCCAATTCTTTCTCAAATATCTTTTTAACTTCTTTAAAGTCTTTCGCATTTTCAAAAAGTTGTTTGAGATAGTTTTGGCTAATTCGCAATCTTCGGTTGAAATCTGTCCAACCGTTTTCTTTGTCAAGCAAAGAATAGAAATCATAAAACTCAATTAGGCTTTTGTGTTTTTGTTGTGCAGCAAAATGTTCAGATAAGTAATTTTTTGCTCGCTGTTCGGTTTCAGTAACCCAATTTTTGAGTTTATTTTCAAATGTATGTGGCAAAATTGAAGTTCTAATATTTTCCTTTTCAAGCGTGTTTTCGCTTGCTAAACGCATAAACTTCAAGTTTGCATTTTCCTTTTGATTTATTTCATCAAGTTTTTCTAAAACGTTATCAACTGCTAGGTTTGATTGAGAAGTAACTAAAATCTTTACATCTTTTTGTCTTTTGATAATCTGACGAATTAACTCAACTATCACCGTTGTTTTGCCTGCACCTGGCGGACCTTGAATTAAATACAAAGGTTTATGATGCAAGGCTTCTAAAACTGCTTCTCTTTGCGTATCGTCATTTTTCAAGTTTGAGTTAAAAACTTCATCTCTGAAATTCTCATACTCCCAAGTCTGCAAATATGCATTGTTGGGCATTGCAGTAGTTTCAGGCGTTGCCATAATGCTGCAAAGTGCAGGATTTACAACATCTGTTTTCTCGAACTTTTTGCAGGCTTCAACTTGCTTTTTGAATTGACTTGTTTCTTGTCTTACATCTTCAATTAATTCTCCACTTTCGGCAATTTCGTCAATGCTACAAAATGCGTCTTTGATTGTGATAAAATTTTCCTTTGGGTGAAAGTCTAAAATCTTCCCAATTTTTTGGTCGTCAGCGAATAAAATTACACCTTCGTTTTTCAGTTCCTTTAATCTTACCCAACTCTTGTCTGAAACTTCAACAAGTTGAAATTTGATATTAGAACTGTTTGAAGTTATTTCTCTGCTTTTAAACTTTGCTTTAAATGCTGTTTCTTCGATGAATTCACGTTCCTTGTCTGGTAAGGTTTGCCAAAGTTTTACTAATTGTGTCTTTGATTTATTGAGTTCAGATAATCTATTCTGCTCATTAAACTTGGAATGAAAAAACTGTAAGCAATTAAAGTTTGCTGTTGTTTGGCTAAATGAAAATTGGGATAAAAAGGAATTTCCATTTTTTATTATTCTATCATTTTTCTCATTTCTACATCCATTGAAAGGAATGAAAATATATCCTTCGTAATCAATAAAAAAATGTCCATTCCAAGAATTTGTGCTAAATTGTCCGGTGATTTGTTCTTTTCCTTCTGAAAGTTTATTTTTAATTAAGAACCAAATGTTTTCATTCATAGAGTTTATTAACTCTTGTATATCTTGCTCATATTGCGGTTGGGTCTTAACTCTAACTATTTGCGAATTATTTTTATGAATAGGTCTATGAGTAACGAAAGGAATTTGCTCTAATAATTCAATAAATTCGTGATACTTAGAAATACGTTCTGTGCGTTTTACGCACAGAGAATTTTTCAAAATCTCATTTATCACGTTATGTTCTGAATTGTAAGTTTCTTGTATATATCGTTCAAAGGTTTTTACCAAAGAGTAAATGTCGTCTTGAAAATTTGGTCTTGGCTTTTTAGTGTCATTAAGCCATTCAAGAACGTTTGGTGATAAATATTCTGTTTCTAATAAGTTTTCAAATTTGAACAATTCAAAAAGTCCTGCAAACTTAACTTTTGCATTTCCGTTTGTGTTTGCAGAAATATATTTTGGGCTTATGATGTAAGTTTGTCGGTTTTCTTTTTTCAGTCTGTCTAAGCCTTTTGCAATTTCTTTAAGGGTAAGAATGTTTGCGTTATCGTAAAGTTCGTTTAGCGGTTGTCCGCCAAAATTTTCGTAAGCAATAAAGTAAACTTGGTTTTCAGGGTCAAAACCCGTTTCAACGATTCTTTGAAAACCTGTAATGTCTTTGTTTAGTAGTGGTCTGATTTCGTTTAAAAATAGTCGGTCAATAAGTCTGTCATAGTTAGGATTTTTAGCAATACTCAGAACTTCAAAAGTCTGCCCGTCATTATTCTCCGTCAACCAAAAAGTAAGGTTGTCGTTGAGTTTTTGTAGCTCCTGAATGATGTTATATTGTCCTATTGTTTCCAAGTGTCAATTTGTTGTTTGCTGTGTCTTTTTAGAATAACCGATAACGGTTTGCGGCTTGGCGTAGTGGCGGATTTTTAGCACAAAAGTTCAATCGAAG
>CAYXAF010000088.1:0-4586 GCA_964463035.1 uncultured Flavobacterium sp. | reverse complement strand
TTTTTAATATTATGTTTTGAGTTTTTTTATCACTACTTGTTAATTTTTTTTCAACTTCTTTTATTTTTTTTTTCAATATCTATTTCTTTTGAATTTTCTTTAACAATTTCTGAAAATTTTTTTTTCATATTTTCAAAATCAAAATTATTTTTAAATTTAAAATTAGCAATTGAACAACAAACATCGGATAAAAATCCTGCTCAAGTTTTTGTTTTTTCAGATAGCATCAAATATCTTAATTTTATTAAGCAAAATACCCTTTTTAGTGTTCTGGAAGGTGAACCTAAGCATCCTGATAACAAAGCTGAATCAATAAGTATAGATGAGCATTTAAAAACTTTTATAGATTTTTTTGTCATTGCAGAAAGCGAGAAAATTTTATTAGTTCGAACATCGTATATGTATCCGAGTGCTTTTTCAAAATACGCATCTTATATAAACAACATTCCATTTAAAACTATCGAAATATAACTAAAATGAGTATTTTAAAAACATTTTCAAACAATTTTATTTGGAGTATAATTCATCAATTTTCTAATCAATTAGTTAATTTTTTAATTACAATTTTCCTTGCAAGAATTTTGTTTCCAAGTGATTTTGGATTGATGGCACTCACGTATGTACTATACGTAATTGGAGAGCGTATCAGTGATGCAGGACTTAGCCAATCGTTAATCCGTTCAAAAGAAGTTACGAATATAGATTTGAATACTGTCTTTTTTACAAATATTTTTATTTCATTACTAATTTATTTGATACTTTTTATAATAGCGCCATTTATAGCTGAATTTTATAATGAACCCACCTTAAAATTACTTATTCGAATAAATAGTTTATCAATCATTTTATTAGCCTTAGGCTCCATCCAATTGACAATTTTAAATAGAGAGATGAATTTTAAAAATATTGCAATTTTTTCGTCAATAAGTGCAATAATAGGAGGTGTTTTAGGCGTTTTAGCAGCATATAATGGTTTTGGAGTTTGGAGTTTAGTTATCAATTTACTTTCAAATATACTATGCCGAAATATTTTATTATGGACCACTTCAAAATGGTTTCCAAATTTTAGTTTTTCTGTTGAAAGATTCAAATACCACATTGCCTTTGGTTATAAATTAACATTAGCTACCATAATAGATGCTTTTTTTAACAATGTATATCCTCTAATAATTGGCAAAGTATATTCCACAACAACAACTGGTTTTTATGCCCGAGCTGATTCTATAAAAAATGTAACTGTTTCTAGTTTTTTTAATGCACTTTTACGTGTTTTGTTTCCATTGTTTTCGTCTTTACAAGAACACGAAAAACTTAACGAAATGATAAAAAAAACTATAGGGATCTTGTTTTTTACCATAACCCCCTTGTTATTGTTTTTGGGAGTTCTAGCAGAACCACTGTTTCGTTTTTTATTTACAGAAAAATGGTTACCATCGGTTCCTTTTTTTCAAATAATATGTATAGGGGCAATTTTATATCCTTTAGAAGCGTTCAATTCTGATATAATGAAAATTAAAGGAAGAAGTGATGTGATTCTAATAACAGAAACTTTAAAAAAAATAATTATTTTTATAGCACTAATCTTTGCAATACGATATTCTATTTTCATACTACTTTATACACAAGTAGCCCTGTCGATTTTGAATTTTTTAATCAATGTTTATTATTCTCAAAAAGTTTTTGGTATCCGAATTTTTTCACAAATAAAAATTATTACACCTATACTTTTAATTACTTTTATAGCAGCATCTATGGTATATATGGTTGATTATAATTTAAAAAATTACCCAGATTTGGTAAGGCTTATTACAGCATTTATTTCAGGAACAATTTTTTATATTTTTTTGTCAAGTATATTTAAAATAAACAGTTATACCTTTATAAAAAATATTATTGTAAATAAACAACTTAAAATCTAAAAAAAAACATTAAAAAACAATACCTTTGTAAAAAAAATATTATGCATTTCAATCCTTTATTAGACAAATTCATTCGATTGTTGCCAAGCAGTATTAGTAACAATATTAGAGCTTCAATTAGCAAAAAAAATAGGCACGTAATTTTAAAAAAATGGGACAAAATGGGAAGACCCGTTCCTCCACCTCACGAATTAAAACAAACAGTAATAGAATTTTATCAACAAAAATATAAATGTAATGTTTTAGTTGAAACAGGCACTTATATGGGTGACATGGTTGAGGCACAACGAGAAAATTTTGATAAAATATATTCTATAGAATTGAGTGAAAAGTTATGGAAAAAAGCAGTTAAACGTTTCGAAAAATATCCACATATCAAAATAAAACAAGGAGATAGCGGATTGATGCTAAATGAAATTACTTCAGAATTAATCGAACCAGCAATTTTTTGGTTAGATGGACATTATTCTGCAGGAATAACAGCAAGAGGTGAAAAAGATTGTCCTATTTTTGGAGAAATTGATGCCGTTTTTAAAAATCAAAAACAATTCAATCATATACTATTAGTAGATGATGCAAGATGCTTTGTTGGAGAAGGAGATTATCCAACCATAGAAGAACTCACAAATTATATTAAAAATTATAATAATAATTACACTGTTGAGGTAAAAGATGACTTAATACGCTATACAGTTTAAAAAATACTTAAAAAAACAAAAAAAATGCTTAAAAAAATTAGAAAAAACACTTTTTTAAATAAAATTGGAAGAAAATTTTTAGTTTCTTGTAGAACTTTTTTCGATAAAGCAACTTTATATTGTATCCTTCGTTGGCAAACTTCAGGCACAATGAATTGTAACTTTAATGGTAGAAATTTTAAACTTTTTAATGCTGGAGACGACAGCCTTTTAAATAGATTTTATTACCAATTACCCTATCACGAAGAAACCGATTTAAGTTTGTTCTTACTATTAGCAAAAAAAGTTAAAACAATTTTTGATATTGGGGCAAATACAGGAACTTTTTCAATAATGGCAGCTTTAGACAATTCAAATGCAACTATATATTCTTTTGAACCTTTTATTACAAATTTTACAAGAATGACTAAAAATATTGAACTAAATAATGTTCAAAATATTAAAAAACAATTTTTAGCATTAGGTGATGTAAATGGTGAAATTGATATGACAGTGCCCGACGATGATAAAGTTTCTGATACCTCATCTATAAATGGAGAATTTACACGAAACCATAATCCAATCCGAAATTGGAGAACCCAAAAAGTTAAAATCCAACGAGTTGATGATTTTTGTAATGAAAATAATGCACACCCAAATCTTATAAAATGTGATGTTGAAACTTATGAAATGAGCGTTTTTAAAGGTATGTTTAAAACATTAGAAAATGATAAACCAACCATTATTTTTGAATGTTTTTTAGATGAAGAACGAAAAGTATTTTTTGATAAAGTATTACAAGATTATAAGTATTATGTTTATTTGATTTTAAAAGATGGACTTGTATATTGTAACGATGGTTTTCAAAAAAATGATAAGGGATTAAATTATTTAATAACGCCTGTAAAACCAATTTCTAATTTTATTGCATATTCAGAATTAGAAAAAAATACACATTTAATTTTAAACTAATTTTTATTACACTCTTGAATTTATCCATAATAATACCCGTTTTTAATACAGAAAAATACCTATTAAGGTGCTATAATTCAATAATTTCTAACCAAAATTTTAAAAATTATGAAATTATATTTGTTAATGATGGCTCAACAGACAATAGTTTACAAGTATTAACAGATATAAAAAAAAATGATAAAAATATTGTTCTTTTAACACAAGAAAATAAAGGACAATCGATAGCACGTAATGTAGGAATACAACATGCAAAAGGAGACTATCTTATGTTTTTAGACTCTGATGATTTTGTTTTGATTAACGAAATAAAAGATTTATTAAATTTTGCATACAACAAAAACATCGAAATAGTTTCATACAAATATAAATGTGTTGACGACTGTGGAAATGAAATAAAACAAGAAATAGTTCATAAGCTACAATATAATACAATTTTAACAGGTTTAGAGGCTCTAAATAATGGCTTTCAACCCTCTTCAGCTTGTTTATTTTTGTTTAAAAGAAATTTACTAATTGATAACAAAATATTCTTTTATCCAAATATATTAAGCGAAGATGTAGAATTTACAATTAGAGTTCTACTACATGCAAAAAGCATCTATTTTTCAGAAGTTGAGCCATATTATTATTGTTTTACACCTGGGTCAACTAAAAGGACAAAATCAAAAGAGAAAATATATAAATATTTATTTGATCAAATATATGTTGCAGAGCTGATTAAAAAAAATATTAAAGATATTCCTAATTTAGATTTAAAAACTAAAACTACATTGCTAAGATTATCAAATGTTAGCGTTTTTAGTTTATTATTAGTTTTTTTAACACATTATCGTTCAGTTGAAATAGTATTTGTAAAAAAATGTTTAGCAGAATTAAAAGAAAAAAAATTATATCCATTGTCAAATCATTTGAATACCCCTTTTCAAAAAATGACAAGATATATTTTAAATATTGAAAAATTATATATCTTTTTAGTTTTTTTAAAGAAAAAAATTATTAGTGTCCGATAAAAATT
>CAYXAF010000087.1:0-4933 GCA_964463035.1 uncultured Flavobacterium sp. | reverse complement strand
GGTGTTTGCTGTATTGATTGCTGAGCTGGAAGCCTCGGAATAACCGTTCCCAGGGAGAAAAAAAACGATGATATTTATGCACTTACTTTGCCGTTTTCAAAATTTAAAATAGGCGTTCCTACTGCTTTATCAAAGGGTTTGTATAACTTTAATCTACTCTCTCGGCTTACCTATCCTGTTTCGCATATAAACAATTTTGACAAACTAAAAATACCTTTTGTTTGTATAGGCACTAATATTGAAACGGGTGAAAAACAGGTGTTTACAAGTGGCAATTTGGCACTTACTATGATGGCGAGCGGAGCGTTTCCAACCCTGTATAACCCTGTTGAAATAGATGGTAAAATATATGTAGATGGAGGTGTGGTAAATAATTACCCAATTGAAGAAGTCCGAAAAATGGGAGCTGATATTATTATTGGAGTTGATGTGCAAGATGGGCTTAAAAACAGAGAAGTTATTAAAGATGTATCGGATGTGATGGTTCAAATATCCAATTTTTCGATGATTGAAAAGATGATAACCAAACGAAACCAAACCGATATTTATATTAAACCTGATGTTTTGGGCTTTTCGGTAGTCTCTTTTGACAAAGGAAAAGAGATTATAAAAATAGGTGAAGAAGCGGGTTTTGTGCATTTTGATATTTTAAAAAAAATAGCTTTTCAACAAAAAAAAGAACCTAAAAGCATAAAAATTATTGATTCGTTGTATTTTGACGATATAAAAATAAACAACCTAACACGCTATACAAAATCATATATTTTAGGTAAACTTAAATTTAAAATTAATAAAAAAATATCTTACAAACGCTTTGAAGAAGGAATTTATAACCTAAATTCATCACAAAATTTTAAAACTATTTCGTATAATTTTAAAACCGAAAACAATCAAAAAATATTAGAACTAAATATAACCGAAAATCCGGTAAATACCTATTTTAAATTAGCATTGCACTATGACGAGCTTTTCAAAAGTGGCGCTTTAATAAATGTAACAACCAAAAATGCGTTGCAAAAAAACGATTATACCTCGTTAGATTTGGTTTTTGGAGATAATTTTAGATATAGATTTAATTATTATTTTGATAATGGGTTTTATTGGGGCTATGGTTTGTCATCAAGCTTTCAATCGTTTAATAAAAATATTGCAAACGATTTTAACAACGGAGAAACTCTGCAAACCTTAGGCTTAAAAACCTTAAATATTGATTTTGCAGACCTGACACATAAGTTTTATGTGCAAACTATTTTAGCTCAAAAATTTGTGTCAGGAGTAGGGATAGAACATAAAAATTTAGTTGTAAAATCGGCTACTTTTAACGAAACCTTTACTAAAAATAATTATTTTTCGGCTTATGGCTATGCACAATTTGATTCATACGATGCTAAGATATTCCCCAAAAAAGGTTGGTATTTTAATGGTCAATTAAAAACCTATATTTCAGCTTCAAAAGGTGCCGATTTTGAAAAATTCAGCCAATTTAAAGCTGATTTTGGCACTATTTACACCTTCAAAGAACTAACATTTGAACTGCAAACGGAAGGTGGCTTTACGATAAGCAATAACAAAACACCCTTTTTTGATTTCGTTTTAGGGGGCTATGGGTATGCTCCGTTTAGTAATTTTAGGCATTTTTATGGGTATGATTTTCTGAGCTTAGTAGGTAATAGTTATGTAAAAGCACGAGGGACTGCCAACTTTGAATTTGCCCGAAAAAATCATCTAAATTTTTCGATAAATATAGCTAATATTGGCTATGATATTTTTGAAGATGGTTCGTATTTAGACAAGCCAAAATATTCAGGATACGCTTTTGGTTATGGTATAGAAACCGTTATTGGAGCCATTGAGTTCAAGCACAGCTGGTCGCCCGATACTAAAAACCATTACACGTGGTTAAGTTTAGGCTATTGGTTTTAAATTTTGCCTTCTACTTCTTAAAAAATACAAATTTTCATTAGAAAACCAATTTTTAGAAGTCTTCTTAAAATAAAATTAGTTAACTTGATTAAAAAAATAAAAAATTATTTGCATAATTAGAAATTTTATTTGTATATTTGCACCTCTAAAATGCGGAAGTAGCTCAGTTGGTAGAGCTCCAGCCTTCCAAGCTGGTTGTCGCGAGTTCGAGCCTCGTCTTCCGCTCTGATAAAAAAACCGATAAGTAATTGTCGGTTTTTTTATTTTTCTAAAATTAAAAAGATATGGGGAGGCTTCTAAAAATTGCTTACAGCTTATGGTTTATCGCATTTATTTAACAGTATCGCTTTCTACCATTCCGTCTTTTAAACGGATAATTCTATTGGCATAAGCCGCAATATCTTCTTCGTGTGTAACCAAAACAACCGTATTCCCTTGTTGATGAATTTCATTAAACAAACCCATAATTTCTTCCGAAGTTTTACTATCTAAATTACCCGTAGGCTCATCAGCTAAAATCATCGAAGGACGATTAACCAAAGCTCTTGCAATAGCCACCCGTTGCCTTTGCCCACCCGAAAGTTGGTTCGGTTTATGATACATCCTGTCTGAAAGCCCCACTTGTGCCAGCACTTCCGTAGCCCGTTGGTTGCGTTCTTCTTTGGTATAGCCTGCATAAATCATCGGCAAAGCCACATTGTCTAAAGCGGTTGTTCGAGGCATTAAATTAAAAGTCTGAAAAACAAAACCAATTTCTTTATTTCTAATTTCGGCTAATTCATCATCGATCATTTGGCTTACTAATTTTCCGTTTAGAGTGTAACTCCCAGCTGTAGGCGTGTCTAAACAGCCTAAAATATTCATCAAAGTAGATTTTCCAGAACCCGAAGGCCCCATCAAAGCCACATATTCGCCTTTTTTAATCACTAAATCAATGCCTTTTAGCACATAAACGGTTTCATTACCCAACGGAAAATTTCGAGTAATCTTTTTAATATCAATAATAGGATGTTCCATAAATGAAATTATAAATTATAAATGATGAATTCTTAGAAGTAGCCTTATACTAAAATATTATTTTTTAGGGGCGTTCCCCCGATAGATAAAAACTACGTTTTTTTTAAAAAAAACTTGTTTTTATCTATCGGGGTCGGGCTTTCGGCACTCGCTTTTTTAGTTTTTTAAAATATATTTTAAAAAACTAAAAAGAGCTCAAACAAAGCCTCAATCCCTAACGCAAAAACTACATGATAAGTAACAAATATAGGCTAATTGTTACAAAATTCAAGTTTTATTTGCCTTTTTTAAATATGCCTTATGCAATAGGCTTTAGGCAGTAAGTAAAACAAACCTATACACAAATTTGTAATATACTGTGAGTGTATGCTGCATAATGCCTATTCTTATTGCATAAAGCATTATATTATACCCGAACCACAAAATGCTCTTTGGCTTGCTCAGTTCTAAAAAAAACAATTCCCCAAGAATAAGTATCAACAGTAATTGTAACTTTTGGATGATTTCTATAAGTCCCCTTAATTATCATGTTGAGCTTCCGTTGTCATGTTGAGCATTTGAGATTAAGAGGAGAAAACGAAGTTTTCGGTATTTATTGAAGACCTTTCTTGATTAAATCGAAACATCTAACATTAAGGTTCTATAACCTAAAAACAGGATAGTAAACTCTAAATTTTAGCTTACATAACCCAAAGTTTAGAGTATTTTAATTAAAATTTCAAATATTTTATTCTATTTTTTAGGTTAAAATATCTAAAAATAGAGTATATAGACCTAAATTTTAAAGTATAAAATCTAAAAAATAGATATAAAAACATAAACGTTAGAATATCTTACCTAAATATTAAAATTTTCTAAAAAATTTTAATATTAAACATTTGCAATTTAAAATATTTAGTTATACATTTGCCCAAAATATCCCTTAGATGTGTAACCCAAAACCACATACGTTCCTACAAAAAATACTGCAAAGCCTTGCTTTGCTTGTAGCAAGTATCGGTTATACACAACCCACAACTATCAACCCACAACTACCAACTACCAACTACCAACCAACAACTTTATATATTGGTAATGCAAACAATTTTTATGCAGCCGAAGGTAGTATTGCTGTAAAAGGACTTACAATTATAGCCTCAGAAAACGCAAATACAAGCGTTTTAACAGTGTTTAATTCTACCCCCCCAAAAAAAAAATTATCTGAAAATCAACGCTTTACAAGCGATTTAAACGCCCCTACAGGGCTAAAAACAAGCCTTCCGAAACCCCGAAAACATACCCATAAAACAACTACTGCAACAGCAGAAGTTGAAAAGCATATTGCCCAAAAAACAACCGTTGCTTGTCCGTTTGGTAATTACCCAACCCATAGCAACAGTTTTTATGCCCTGCATAACTTAGTAGGTATAACCTCACCTACAACTCCGATACAAAAAAGAGGCGAGTTTCACACGTTACTCTTGATAAAAGAATTTTATACTGTTTTAAACAATGGTATATCAGAAAGCAATCAATCGGTTGTATTTGATACAACTTTGCAAGTAAATACTTCAAAATATATTGGTCAAATTACTACACGACCACCTCCTTTTTCCACAACGTAATTGTGAGAAATGATGAATTTTATTGTTTTAAATTTTAAATTATTTAAAAAAACATTCATCCCGAAGTTTCGGGCTATAATTTAAAATCTAAAATTTATAATTCAAAATATTGAATTAGGCCGATGGGTACTTGTGGTGGGTACTTCTCTCGAATATGTTAGTGTTTTTGTTTACGTTAGAGCACTAACAGACCATCGGTTTTTTTTAAAAGCATTAAGCTATAGGCAATAAGCATTTGTCATGTTGAGATTCCGTTGTCATGTTGAGCTTGTCGAAACATCTTTTTAGATTCTTCACTTCGTTCTGAATGACAAAGAATATCATGTTGAGCATAGTCGAAACATCTTTTTAGATTCTTCACTTCGTTCTGAATGACAAAGAATATCATG
>CAYXAF010000086.1:0-5404 GCA_964463035.1 uncultured Flavobacterium sp. | reverse complement strand
AAAGTTTGTAATTTTACCAAATGAAGGCACAAAACCCACACCAGCACAAAGCCGCACGTTAGCGGTCACCCTATTGAACGACAGTGCTAAAATTCAACAGACAGACAAATGAACAGACAGACCAACGCTTCGGCAAAATCAAAAGAGCTGCCCCCCCGCACAAAGCCAACGCTATGCAGCACATTTGCTTTTGCCCCAACCGCACAACGACAATCCTCAAAAGCTTTAAAGACAGATAATGAATGTGCACGGAATAGAGTTCTTTGATGATTTAATTGAAATCCACAATGAACAGAACAGCATAACAGACAAATATCCTAAACTTCGTTACTTGCTTGAACGAGTTTGTAAAGACCTGACGACAAACGAAAGCATACAATTTTCAAATCTGTTTTCTCGGCTGAACTACGTTTGTGAAAAAACAAACCTTGACAGACGCAAAACTTTTCAAATAAACACATTAAGGATTAACGCCAACAATGTTTTACATTCTGACTTTAAGCCAACACAAGAGGATTATTTGCAAAATTTAAAAGCATTGTGTAACGCATTAAGTCATTTTTACAGCATTGACATTCCAACGGTTTTATTGCCAGTTCTACCAAAGACAGACTATTACAAACCCAAACAAAGACAAGGTAAAAAATACGACCGAATAAGAATAGAAGTTTCGGAAACTGACGAACAATACATTTACGCTTTTGACGAAGAAAACCCGACAGAAGAACCAATAAAAATAAAACATCACGTTTCGGGTATCAATGAAGAATTTAATTCTACGGTAGAAAAACTTTGGAAAGGTTGCCAACTCAACCTAATTGACGTAACAGTTGACGAAAAAGGAATTTATTTGCCCGACTTAATCATTCTTGAACCCGATTATCTTTTAGACATTAGTTCGTTGGCTGAATGTATGAAAGAATTTGGAAAACACCCTTTAAACTTCGTTCAAAGTAAGTTTGAACCAATCAAAAACACCAAACACATTTTATTGGGAAATATTGCCAACTTGTTTCTTGACGAATTTGTGAATGAAAAACCAACATCGCCTGTTATCTATAATGATTCAATTAAAAAAGCCTTTAAATCCGCACCTTTTGAATTTTCAACTTGCGAAGAAATAGACACAAACTTTTTTCAAGACACACAAATTCAATTTCAAAACATCAAAAACGTTGTAAACAATGTTTTTCCTGAAAAGAAAATTGACAGAGAAAATGCACTTTTAGAGCCAAATTTCATTTGTGAACATTTAGGCGTTCAAGGACGGCTTGACTTTCTTCAACTGCAATCTAATGACGGTAAAAAGTTTGTGATAGAATTGAAATCAGGGAAAGCACCTTTTCCTGAAACAAACACTGAACTTATTGGATTAAACCACAGAAGCCAAGCGTTCATTTACCAAATTATCATTCAGAAAATTTTGGGCGTTCAATTCAGAGATTTGAACACTTTCATTCTATACTCAAAATATACAGACCCAAATGCAAATCTTCGTTTGTCTGCACCATTTATGGCAGCGATAAAAGAAATAATGAATATTCGCAATTTGATTGTTGCTAATGAAAGAATAATTGCAAGCGACAGCACAGAAACGAAAACAAAAAGTATTGTCAATAGCATTTCGCCTGAAACACTAATCACAAATAGAAACACTAATCAAAATTTCCTTGACCGATTTATTATTCCACAGATAACTCATTTCAAATCGTTTTTTCAAAACGCCACCGAACTTGAACTTGAATACTTTCATTGCCTCTATTCATTTGTAACGAAAGAACATTACATTTCAAAAGCAGGCGACACGGAATACGACAGCACAAAAGGTATTTCTTCGCTTTGGCTTTCTTCGGTAGAAGAAAAATTTGAATCAGGCGAAATACTTACAGATTTATCCATTGCTGAAAATCTAACCGAAACAGATTTACCTACTATTAAACTAAAAATACCAACTTACGACCACGATTTTCTGCCGAATTTCAGACAAGGAGACATTGTAATTCTGTATGAAAGAAACAATCCGAAAGACAACGTAACGAACAAACAAATTTTTAAAGGTTCAATACAAGAACTAACGCCAACAGAAATCACAATCCGTATTCGCTACAAGCAACGCAATCAATCTGTATTGCCACAAAACAGCAAATATGCGGTTGAACACGACTTTTTAGATTCTTCTTACAATTCAATGTATCGTGGATTGTATGCATTTTTACAAGCCAATCAAGACCGAAAAGATTTGCTGTTAAACCAACGAGCACTTAAACAAGACGAGTCCAACTATATGGAAAACGTCTATGACACACAGGAAATTCAGGAAATCGTTTACAAAGCCAAAATTGCCAAAGATTATTTTTTATTGATTGGCCCGCCCGGAACTGGCAAGACTTCGCTTGCCTTAAAATCAATGGTTGAAGAATTTTATTGTGAGCCACACAACAATATCCTTTTGTTGTCTTATACCAATCGTGCCGTTGATGAAATATGTGACGCATTGGATAACATAAACGGCAGTCCTTCATATATCAGAATTGGTTCTGAACTGTCCTGCGAACTCAAACACAGAAAAAAATTGCTTGAAAAAGTAATTGAGCGTTGCGAAAACAGAAATGAAGTAAAAGAAGAAATTCAAAAACACAGGATTTTTGTAGGAACAGTAGCTTCATTATCCAGCAAAACGGAACTCTTTAAACTAAAGCATTTCCAAGTTGCTATAATTGATGAAGCCTCACAAATTTTAGAACCAAGTCTTATAGGAATTTTGTCGGCAAAAAATGGCAATGGTGGAAATGCGATTGACAAATTCATTCTGGTTGGCGACCACAAACAATTACCTGCTGTAGTTTTACAGAACGAGGAAGAATCCAAAGTAACCAATCCTGTTTTAAATGAAATAGGATTAACCAACAGAAAAAACTCACTTTTTGAACGGCTTTACAATTTGCATAAGTCCGACAAAAAGTCATTGGTTTGGGGAATGTTGCACAAGCAAGGAAGAATGCACCCCGACATTGCTTTGTTTCCAAATTATTCTTTCTACAACAGCCAACTTGAAGCCGTTCCGACAATTCACCAAAGTTCAAATTTGGAATACAAAAGTTTTGAAAACGGAAATCCGTTTCACAAACTCATTGCCACAAAACGAATTGCTTTTATTCCTTCGGAAAAACACAAAGCAGACAAAACCAATAAAACAAACACTTACGAAGCGAAAATCGCCAAAGAACTTGTAAAGCAGGTTTTTGATTTATACAAAGCAAACAATCTTCATTTGTCGCCAGAAGAAACAATCGGAATTATTACACCTTATAGAAGTCAGATTGCTTTGATAAAAAGGGAAATTCACGATTTGAACATTCCTGAACTTAATGCCATTTCTGTTGATACAGTAGAACGTTTTCAGGGTTCGCAACGGGACATTATTGTTTACTCTTTCAGTATTAATCAATACTATCAATTAGATTTTTTAGCCAACAACATTGAAGACGAAGGACAAATTATTGACAGAAAATTGAATGTTGCCATTACAAGAGCAAAGAAGCAACTCTTTGTAATTGGCAATCCGTCAATCCTTTCAAACAATCTTACTTATTATCGTTTTATTGAGTTCATTCGCTCAAAGTCGGGTTACATAAATGAACGTCCTGAAGATTTTCTAAAAGGAAACTTCACAATAGAAGAGCCTGAAACAGATATTGAAATCGGGAACAACATATATGAACCTGAACAAAATTTTGCTTCTGCATTTGATAACGTAGTAATTCAACAAATAAAAGCAGACAGCAGAACACAATATCCGCATATTTTGTATGGCTATACTAACGATTACATACGAAACAATGTAATTGAATATGGCAGGACTAATTTTGACCAAGCAACATTAGAGCATAGTTCGGCAGATAAAGTAAACTTGTATTGCTTCTACAATATGCGGAAGCATTATTTTAGTTCAGTAGCAATTTTTAAGAGTTTTCACGATTATTTCAAAACAACTTTCACGAACAGCAACAACCGAATTACATTTATTGACTTTGGTTGTGGTCCATTAACTTCGGGATTGGCATTTCAGCAAAGTTTTTCCTCTGTTTCCAATTTTCATTTTGACTACGTGGGTATTGATATTTCAACTGCAATGTTGAACAAAGCAAAAGAGTTTTCAGAATCAGGTTTATTCAGCCGAGATACAAAATTTCAGTTTGCAAAATCTTTAATCGACATTTCAGAAAATTATTGGGAAAGTGTTCTTACACTTTCAAACACGGTTATTCTAAACTTCTCATACTTATTTGGCAACCTTTCCAAAGACGACACAGAAAAACTTGCTATAAAAATTAACGCATTACTTGACAAATATCCATTGAACAAATTCATTTTAGTTTTTCAAAATTCATCAATGGAAAAACGAAACAGAAGTTACGTTATTTTCAAAAAGTTAGTTCCACGCTTACAAAGTGTAACCGAATATCCAAAAACAGAAACAGTCGTTTACAGAAATGCCATAATGAGTAATTTTGACAAATCAGAGACAGTTTATTACGAACTGTTAAGCAATTAGGAAATGGATTTATTTGGACATAACAAATCGGACAAAGAAGTTACTTTGGAAAATGCCCAACAAATTAAAGGGCTAAAAATCTTGTTTGACTTTATCAGCAAAGACGAAGAAAAAGAGTTACTCAACAACATTGACAAATCAACTTGGCTTACTGACTTAAAAAGACGAGTTCAACATTACGGTTACAAATACGACTACAAAGCAAGGCGAATAGACCAATCTTTTTTTATTGGTGAAATCCCAACGTGGATGAAATTTTTATCCGACCGTTTACAACTACAGAAAATAATTGACTTTGTTCCTGACCAAGCAATAATAAACGAATACATAGACGACCAAGGAATTGCAGCACATATTGACTGCAAGCCTTGTTTTGGCGACACAATTATTTCTATTTCATTAGGCGGACAATGTGTAATGAACTTCCAGAAAGAGCAAACAAGCACAGAACAAGACAAAATTCCCCTACTCATTCAACCAAAGACTTTAATTGTAATGACAGGCGAATCAAGGTTTAGTTGGTATCACGGGATTGTAGGACGAAAATCAGACAAGTTTAACGGACAGAAACATAAACGACAAAGACGAGTTTCAATAACATTTAGAAAAGTAATTATAGACGACAAATAGCCAACGCTTTTGGTGGCACATTTGCAATTTCGCGAACACACAAAGCCAACAAAAAATGCAAAAGAGCCACCAGCCAACGCACCACGACAGACCAGATGAACGGACAACTAACATACAGACAAGAAGGGCGAACCGCTAACAAGGTATTGCCGCAATGGGGGCTGACGTGCTTCTATGAAACTTTTGTGCATAAACAAACGGCAGTGCATCTATTGAACA
>CAYXAF010000085.1:0-5428 GCA_964463035.1 uncultured Flavobacterium sp. | reverse complement strand
GCGGCTAAAGTGCTAATTCAAGCGAAGTGCATTTATTGAACTTTTGTGCTAATCCAAAGTTTCGGAGTTCTAAACCGCCACTTCATGAAGCCACGAACCGTTACAGGCAATTTTACTGAACCACAGACCAAAACCGAACAGACAAAAAAAAATAGAATGAAAACTGAAATTATAAACGACTTAAAAGGCGAAAATAACAACGCATTCGGACAACTCTACAAAGAGTATTTCAGAATGGTAAATCGTTTTGTAACCAACAACAACGGACGGACAGACGATGCAGAGGACATTTTTCAAGATACTATGATGGTGCTTTTAGAAAAATTGCGTCAAGATGATTTCCAACTTACTGCATCAATTAAAACTTATATTATGGCTATTGCCAAAAATCTTTGGCTTAAAAGATTAAGAACTTCAAACAGAGAAATTGAGTTTACTGATAGTTTTGATAATAAGTTTTTTGAAGAAATAAACTTGGCAATTGAACAAGAAAAAACTTATTTTGATAAACTACAAAATTTGCTTCATCGAGTTACCGAACACTGTCAAGGTTTAATTCACGATATGTTTTTTAAAGAAAAATCGATTGAACAAATTCAAAAAGAATACGGGTATTCAACCAAACATAATGCACAAAATCAAAAACACAAATGTATTGAACAGATAAAAAAGGTTAAAGAACAAGAAAACAACAAATAAATTCATTGAATTTACATACTGAAAATCAGTTATTTAAAAAATATTTAAAAAAAAATCATCCAACTTGGGTGATTTTTTTTTGTTTATGGTATAAAAGTATAGATTGTTGCTATTGACAATCATAACTTTTAATAATATTCAAAATGAAAAAACAATCAATTTTAGTAGGTGCATTAGCTTTAAGTGCATTTGCAATGGGAACAACTACATCTTTTGCTGCTGTAAAAGCTACAAATGCAACAACTATTGAGGCAACTTGTGGAGGTAAAAAAGCAGATGCTAAAACAGATGCCAAAGCAACCGAAGCAACTTGCGGAGACAAGAAAATGGAGGCAAAAACAAAAGAAGGAAAATGTGGTGAAGGAAAATGTGGTGAAGGAAAATGTGGGGACAAAAAAATGAAAAAAGATGCTAAAGCAAAAGCAAAGGCAGAGAAAAAAGCAAAAAAAGCATCTAATTAATTCTTTTTTAGTGACAAAAAATCGGTATCAATCGATACCGATTTTTTTTACAGATTAATAAAATAAATTTTTATGGTAGGTATTGGTTATCGCAAAGAATTTTCAAAAGAATTTCTATATAGTGAAACTCTTAAACCCGATTTTGTAGAAGTTGCACCCGAAAATTGGATAGGAATTGGTGGGTATTGGAAACAAGAACTAAAAAAAGTTTTAAATAAATATCCGCTTTATTGTCACGGATTATCTTTGTCTATTGGTAGCCCAGAAGGTATTGACGTTGCTTTTGTAAAGCAAGTAAAACAATTTCTTGACGAAACCCAAGCCGTACTTTATTCGGAACATTTAACCTTTTCAAAAGTTGATAATGCACATTTATACGACCTTTTACCTATTCCATTCACACAAGATGCCATCAAAAGAGTAGTTGAAAGTATTCAGCAAGTCCAAGATATTTTAGGCAAACGATTAATCCTTGAAAACGGGAGTTATTACACGGTTCTCGAAGCCGAAATGACCGAAGCCGAATTTATCAATGAAATTGTGAAACTGTCTGATTGTGAATTATTATTAGACGTAAATAACATTTATGTGAATGCTTTTAATCATAATTACAATGCGAAAGATTTTATTTTAAAAATGCCTTTAGATAAAGTAAAATACATTCATATGGCAGGGCACTATCAAGTAAACGAAAAATTAATAATTGATACACACGGAGCAGAAATTATTCATCCTGTTTATGACTTGTTTGCTTATACAATGCAACAATTGCAACACGACATCCCAGTATTGTTAGAACGAGATTTTAATATTCCTGAACTTTCAGAACTTCAAACAGAAATAAACAACCTACAACAAATAAAACAAAACGCTCTAAAAACAAATCTATATGCAACCCACAGCAAATAAAACTTTTGCACTGCAAACAGATTTAGGCTTGTATTGCAGAACAGGAATAAACCAGCCCAAGACGAGTATTCAAGAACATACATTTCATTACAGACGATTAGTTTACAATGTTATAAAAGATACTTTAAAAACTGCTTATCCTTTGACTAGAAAACTCATTGGGAAAAAGCGTTGGAAAAAATCCGTTGCCAATTTCTTTGAAAACCATAAATGCGAAACTCCACAAATTTGGAAATTACCCATTGAATTTTGTGACTATTATAATGAAAACCAATTGCCATTTAAGAAGCATTTTCCCTTCATTAAAGAACTATTGCAATACGAGTGGCTCGAAATTGAAGTTTTTATGATGGAAGATTTACCTATTGAAAAATTTAAAACAGAAAATTCTTCAAAAGAAGAAATTTTAATTCCAAATCCCGAAATCAAAATATTGCCTTTGCAATATCCTATCCATATAAAAAAAATAAAACAAATAACCGAAACCGACAAAGGACAATATTTTGTAAGCATTCACAGAGATTACAACACAAAGCAAGTCAAATTCAATGATTTATCATATCCATTTGTTGAAATGTTAATCAAAATAAACGAAGAAGAAACAACTATAGATGATTTAAAAACTATTTTTTCAAAATACGAAAACGACAGTAATAAAACCGAAACTGCTGTTAACAATTTCGTTTCATTTGCTTTTCAAAATAATCTTGTCTTAGGTTTTAAAGAATAAAAAAATAGTATGAAATCTAACACTAAACTAATAAGCACTGGGGTTTTAACAGCAATCGCATCTTCATTGTGCTGTATTACTCCAATTTTAGGAATTATTGCAGGAACAAGCTCTATGACAGTAAATTTTAATTGGATAGAACCTTTTAGACCTTATTTTATTGGTTTAACAATTTTAATTTTGGGATTGGCTTGGTATCAAAAATTAAAAAATAAAATTGAATGTAACTGCGAATCAGAAGAAAAACCAAAATTCATTCAAACAAAAATGTTTTTAGGAATTATAACTGTGTTTGCACTCATTATGATGACATTCCCATATTATTCAGATACTTTTTATTCACTTTTTCAAGATTAAACCTATGAAATTTCAATTAAAATCAACAATTATTTGTCCAAAATGTGGACATCAAAAATAAGAAGAAATGCCTACAAATAATTGTCAATTCTTCTATGAATGCGAAAATTGTAAAGTAGTATTAAAACCAAACGAAGGCGACTGTTGCGTGTATTGTAGTTTTGGAACAGTAAAATGTCCATCAATACAAGAAAAAGAACAATGTTGCTCAAAATAGCACTAAATTATTAATCAATAAACTCAAATATTATGTTAGAAAAATGTTATTCAAAATTCGATAAATTAGGTGATTTACCCTTATTATTTATCCGATTAATTTTGGCTTATGGGTTTTTTAATCCGGCAATGATGAAAATAAAAGACATCAATTCAATTGCAGAATGGTTCAGTAGTATCAATATTCCTTTTCCTGTTTTAAATGCTTATTTAGCTACAGGAACAGAGATTTTAGGCGTAATTCTACTCACATTAGGCTTGTTTTCTCGTATCATTTCAATTCCGTTAATCATTACAATGATTGTTGCAATAGTAACTGTTCATTGGGAAAACGGTTTTGAAGCAGGCGAAAATGGTTTTGAAATTCCACTATACTATATTATTATGCTATTTACATTAATCGTTTATGGTTCAGGCAAAATCAGTTTAGATCACCTGCTATTCAAAAACAAATACAAAGACGGAAATTGCGATGTAAAATAAATATAACCTTTAAAACATAGAACGATGAGAAATACAATGATTATTATTGTAATTGTAATTATTTCTATTACAATTTATGCCTTTGCAAATCCAAAAGTAGATTTCAAAGCCGACACAAAAGAAGGCATACAATTTCATAAAGGAACTTGGAATGAAGCCTTACAACTTGCCAAAAAAGAAAACAAATTGATTTTCTTGGACATTTACGCTACTTGGTGCGGACCTTGTAAAAAATTGAAAGCAAACACCTTTTCAAACGAAGAAGTTGGAACAGTTTACAACCAAAACTTTGTAAATGTTGCCTTTGACGGAGAGCAAGGTGACGGAGCAATGCTGATGCAGAAATACAACTTACGAAGTTTTCCTTTTTTACTTTTCATAGACGGAAACGGAAAAGTAGTAGCAAAAACAGGCGGTTATCACAAACCCAATGAACTCCTTGAACTCGGACAACAATTTATTAAACACTAAACTCAAAATTATGAACACAAAAATTCAAAAATCAATTTTAGCAGGTATTATTGGCACAGCCATAATGACTGTAGTAATGATGGTTGCCCCAATGATGGGAATGCCTAAAATGTCGCCACCAGAAATGCTTTCAGGTATGTTAGGAATGCCCGTATTTGTTGGTTGGATAATGCACTTTATGATAGGTATAATGTTTGCTTTTGCATACACTTACTTGTGCATTTTCAAACACAAAATCAGTAATGTTTGGCTGAAAGGTGCAGTATTCGGAATTATTACCTTTGTTTTTGCCCAAATTATGATGGCTGTAATGGGTGCAATGATGCCAATGCCAAAAATGGAAGGCTCAATGATGCTGACAATGATAGGTAGTTTGATGGGACATATAATTTTTGGAATGGCAGTTGCTAAAACCGTAGGAAACGCATATTGTGCAGACAAATCTTGTGCGACAAAAACTGCTTAAAAATGGAATGCAAAACAGACAACTGCAAACGAGTTACACCAAAATTTAGACTGACTTGGTGCAACATAAAAACTATTTTAATGCTCGGACTTGCAATCTACTTTTGGCTGACTAGCAAATAAAAACTGCCTGTAACAAGGGGTTTGGCAAAAGTGGGGCGACAGTGCTTAATTCAACATTTGTGCTTATATTTGGCATTAGTGATGAATTGAGCATTTGGCAAAAAGGGATATATCACCTGAAATTATTATTGAGCCAACTTGTGGAAAAGGAAATTTTATTATTGCTTCTTTATCGAATTTTAAAACAGTAAAAAAACTATTTGGAATAGAAATATACAAGCCTTACGTTTGGGAAACTAAATTTAGTATTCTCGATTTTTTTCTTTCAAATCCAAAGAGTTACAAACCAGAAATAACAATTACACATTGTAGTATTTTCGATTTTGATTTTAAAGATATTTCTAAACAGTTTCCAACTGAAAAATTATTAATAATAGGAAATCCGCCTTGGGTAACAAACTCAAAATTAGGTAGCCTTAATTCTTCAAATCTTCCAAAAAAATCAAATTTCAAGAATCAAAACGGTTTAGATGCAATGACAGGCAAAGGCAATTTTGATATTGCCGAATATATT
>CAYXAF010000084.1:0-5673 GCA_964463035.1 uncultured Flavobacterium sp. | reverse complement strand
AACAAATAGGTGTTTGAACGGTTATATTAGCGGTTATTTGGGGGGTTACCGTGATGGTAATATTACCTGTTAAATTAACAGTAATTGCTCCGTCATAAACAGAAACTAAAGTATATGTTTTAGTGCCTAAGGCTCCGCTATGTGTGAATGTATATGTTCCTGAGGCAGGAATGATAATTGTTGTATTACTTGTTCCATCGTTATAAACAACAGTAGCGTTGGGAGTTCCTGTAATATTTATAGTTGCCGAACCATCAAAGCATATTGTTTGAGAACTTTGAATCGTAGCAGTAGGAGGTGTTAAAAAAACTAAATTTATTTGTGTGGTGCTGTAACAATCCATGTTATTTAACGGTGTTACCCTAACATAAATTGTTGTAGCAGAGCCAGAATAAATAGTAGGATCAACTATTGCATTAGTTCCTGCATCGGCATTTGCTTGAGTTTCATAAAAGGTTATAGAATAATCAGCAGGGATTAAACCATTTAATATTGCAGCATTGTTTTGGGTTAAATTTATGGGCAGAGTATATGAACTTATAGAGGTTGGGATTGTATTTATTGTAAAACTATCAATAATTAAATCAAATTGACGGACTAAATAACATGCCGTTGAAAAACTTTGAACACGGGCATAAATAGTTTGGTTTACACTCGTTTGATATAAACATGGTAATGGGTTTGTTTGAGCCTCTAAATTAGCCATTGAGGCATAATAAACAATATTACTTGGGTCATCTACATCAACAGAGCCTGTCATAATAGCAGTTGTATTACTACATAAATCAAACGTATAAGGAGCTGTTTCTGTATTTGCACAAGCTCGTAAATTTTGTGGAGTTCCTGCATTAAAATTTGTAGATGATAAAGCTTCTACAATTATACAATCACTAACTGTGCAATTAATAGCAGGAACAAAAGCAGAAAAACAATATGTTCCTGCTCCACAAACAGTAAGCGAAGGTCCTGTTTCTCCTGGTATAACAACCCCATCTTTTGTCCATGATATTTGATAAACAGATGTAGGTAAACTTGTATTTAAAACTCTGCATTCTTCTGCGCATAAACTAGTGCCATTTGCAGCAGTTAAATCTTCAGAAGTTATTGTGGGGGTGTTTGGAATTTGATGTGTTACATTTGGTGCTCCAACATTAAAGCTACCTGCTTTTAAAAACACTGCCGAATTATAAGCATTGTCGTTACGATTTCCTACTACCATTTTTAATCTATACATGTTTCCAGGAATTAGTGTTGAGCTAGCTCTCATAGGCACTGTATATCCATTAAAAACAGCAGGGGATAAATTAGGGTGTTCTCCTGCAGGATAAGGAGCTGTTGTTTGAGGGTGATAGTATTTGCCAAAATAATTTTCATTTACACTTCCGCATCCGTTGTTATACATTTGATTACGAATAGAGGTAACCGCAATTGGGCTAGCAGGTGATGTGTTAGGCACAACGGCTAAATTTGTAAATGTATTTGTTGTTAAATTGGTAAGAAAAAAAGCAAAAGCATCAGACCATGCACATTGAAAGGTTCCGTATTCATCAGAGGCAAAAATAAAATCGAAACCAAAATCACTTGTTATTGCATAAAAATCAAATACAATTACCGATTGGTCGCGGTATGCCGACACATTTGTTCCTATACTTTGCATATAAGGCAACAAATCTGGGTTTCCTATTTCGTTTGATATTGTCCAACCTGGTGAGTTTGACGAAGCAACGCTTGATTTTTGCATAGCATCTATTGCACTTCCGGTCATCATAATTACCCCTGCACTATACGGAAAATTAGGAGTTGGTAAATTATCTGAATAAGTAAAATAACCAATACCAGTATTAGCAGCAATAGGACTTGATTCACTATTAATATTAGACGTTTGTGTGCATATAGAATTAATCAAAACATTGTTTAACAAATGTGCCGTTGTGTTATTTGTTGTATTTTGTGGAACAACATTTATCAAAGGAGTAGGAGCAGGGGGTGGAGTTTGTGAGGCATAAACAGTCCTTGTAAAACTACAATTAGGAGTTGTATTAAGCACAAATGTATTAATGCCCGAATTAGTAGGGGTTCCTGCTGCTGTTAATATAACATTTTGATTGCCTAAACTTGTAAAAGTGCTAGAGGCAGAAAATGTAACTCCGTTTGCAGTAGCAGAAATATTATATGTCCCTAAGGTGGTAACATTAACATTTATTATTTGAAATACTCCATTAACCGTTGTGCCTACATACAATCCTCCTCCAGAACTCACACTACAATTATTGAAATTGGAAATTACTGCTGTGCCATTGGTAGACTGATTCTGCCCAAAGAGCGAAGCAATGCTAAACAGAAATAATGAAACGTTTAAAATTAGATTCTGAATTTTAAATTTAAACATATTTAAAGTTAATATAGTTTGTAACAAGTAAATAATTATAAAAGCACCTAATGAGAATTGTAAAAATTATGTAATTTTGCCAAAAACACCCCACACAAATTAATTTTTTAGGGTTAAAAATACATATTATTTTAATAAATCAACCATTCACCTTGATTTTTTTTACAAAAATACCAATTCCAATTTCTAAAAATAAAATTGACTATAGTTCAAAAATTGTTTTTTTAGGCTCTTGTTTTGCCGAAAATATGGCTAAAGAATTTAAAAACAGAATGTTTGAGGTTGATGTAAATCCGTTTGGGATAATTTTTAATCCTGTTTCATTAGATAAAGTAATACATAATACAATACATAATAATATATTTAAAATAAGTGATTTACAAAATATAAATAATGTAAATGTATGTTTAGACGTGCATTCAAAAATTAAAAATATAAATGCTGCTGTTTTAATTGAAGAACTTAATCAAATTCAAAATAATTTTAAAGAAAAATTAAGAACATCTACTCATGTTTTTATTACTCTAGGCACCGCTTGGGTTTATAAATTTTTAGAAACTAATGAAATAGTGGCAAATTGTCATAAAATACCTCAACAAAAATTTAAAAAAAGAATTTTATCAGTTTCAGAAATTGAAATAAGTTTGCAAAATATAATTTATAATATATTAAATTACAACGACAAAAAGATTATTATCTTTACCGTTTCTCCAGTTAGGCATATAAAAGATGGTTTTGTAGAAAACCAACAAAGTAAAGCACATTTAATCACTGCTTTGCATAATGTTTTGCAAGCAAATTCTTCGGTTGAGTATTTCCATAGTTATGAGTTAATGATTGATGAATTAAGAGATTATAGGTTTTATTCTGAAGATATGCTTCATCCAAATAAAACAGCAATAACTTATATTTGGAACCGATTAATCGAGACATATATGAACGAAGATACAACTAATTTAATGAACGAAGTTGAAAGTTATAAAAAAATGATTTCTCACAAGCCTTTTGATACATCATCAGAAACATATAAAAAATTTTTAAGTATAATTGAAGAAAAAAAAGTAATTTTATCGCAAAAAATAAATAAAAAAAACTTCTAAAAATTGGTTTTCTAATAAAAATTTGTTTAAATTTTAGTTTCTCTTTTCTCGACAAAAACGCTTATTAAAATAGAGGCTTCATAAATAATCATAATTGGTATGGTTACAATCATTTGGCTTAGCACATCTGGTGGTGTTATTATTGCTGCTAAAATAAGCACTATTACTATTGCATATTTTCTGTGTTTTCGTAAAAAAGCAGGAGTAACTAAGCCTACTTTTGATAAAAAATAGATAATTATAGGCAATTCAAACAGCAAACCACAAGCAATAACAGATGTTTTAATCATACCTATATACGATTCTAAATTAAATTCGTTTAAAATGGTGTTGCTTACATTAAATGTTCCAAAAAAATGAACCGATAAAGGCACAATTAAATAATAGCCAAATAAAATTCCTATAAAAAAAAGAATAGTTGTAGATACAATAAATAGCACTGCATTTTTTTGCTCGTTTTTATACAAAGCGGGTTGAATAAACCTCCAAATTTGCCATAAAACATACGGAAACGAAAGGATAAAACCAGCAATTAGACATATCCAAATAAGGAATGAAAATTGCCCACCTACATTGGTGTTTTGTATTTTAAACGGAAATTCTTTGATACAAAAATCTGCTTCGACCCCCATTTTTTGGCTTAATTCGCAAAAAATTTGATAGGTAATAAAATCGGTTTTTACTGGTCCAAAAATTACTTGTTCAATAATAAAATCGCTAATAAAAAAAGCAAATAACGAAGCTATCAAAATTGCAATAGTTGAACGAACCAATAGCCACCTAAGCTCTTCAAGGTGTTCTAAAAAAGACATTTCGTTTTTTGGTTTTGTTGTCATTATAAAATTCCTTCTTTTAAAATATCATGTAAATGTATAATTCCGATGTAATTTTCGCCTTCTAAAACTACTATTTGTGTAATGCTATTGTTTTCTAAAATATCTAAAGCTTCGGAAACCAAACTTGTAACCTGAATTGTTTTTGGATTTTTGGTCATTATATCTTTGGCTAAAACATTTTTTAAAGAATCTCTTTGGCTTAGCATACGTCTTATATCTCCATCGGTAATAATCCCGATAATTTTTTTGTTTTCAACCACTGCTGTAACCCCTAATCGTTTGTCTGAAATTTCATAAATTGCTTTTTTAATATCTGTTTCGGGGCTAACTTGTGGGTTATGATTTGGCTCTAAACAGTCGCTAATTTTTAATAATAATTTTTTGCCTAAAGCTCCTCCTGGGTGGTATTTTGCAAAATCATCGGCTGAAAAATTTCGTAATTTCATCAAACAAACAGCCAAAGCATCACCCAGAGCCAACTGAACGGTTGTAGAATTTGTTGGGGCTAAATTATTAGGGCACGATTCGTTTTCGGTATAAGCATGTATAATTTTTGTTGAATTATTTGCTAAAAATGATGTTTTATTAGCTGTTATTCCTATGATTTTGTTTCCGTTTTGGATAAGATGCGGAATAAGAAGTTTAATTTCGGGGCTATTTCCACTTTTTGAAATACAAATAACTACATCATCGGGCTGCACCATTCCTAAATCACCATGCATAGCTTCGGCAGCATGTAAAAAAACCGAAGGAGTTCCGGTAGAATTAAAAGTAGCTACCATTTTTTGAGCAATTAAAGCACTTTTGCCGATACCACAAACCACTGTTTTGCCCGTTGTTTTATAAATTAACTGAACAGAATCTACAAAATCAATATCTAAATAGTTGATAACTTCGGTTATACTTTTGCTTTCAGATTTAAGCGTTTGAGTTGCTATTTGTAAAATTTCGGATGAATTCATTTTAATAAACAATTAAAAAACAAAGGTAAAATATTTTATTGCTCTTTGAGTTAATTATTTTATTTGAGTTAATTATTTTTTGTTTTTAATCGCCCATATCAATAATGAATATTTTTCTTTTGGAAGTTGCAGTTTTTCTATAATATTTCTTCTATGTCCTTCAACTGTTTTTTTTGATATAAATAGTAAATCTGCTATTTCTTGTGAGTTTTTTTCTTGTGCAACTAAATCTAAAACTTTTTTTTCTGATAATGTTAATTCGGTTGTTGTTACCTCTGATGAAGATGTGTTAAATCGTAATTCTTTATCTAAAATTTCATTATAATATTTAGCTAAATTCTAAATAATACAGCGAAATATATTATTTTTGTCCTATGAAAACAATA
>CAYXAF010000083.1:0-6083 GCA_964463035.1 uncultured Flavobacterium sp. | reverse complement strand
AGAGAGAGAATTTAATGCTGCGGATATGATGTATCCTATTGGAGATAGGTATATTTTTTTTAGCATAATATTGATTTTTTTGCTATATTTTCTAATAGCATTACACCATGATTTAATACTGCTGAAGGTGAAAGATGGTCAATGGCGTATGATCTAGCATTCTTCCCCCATTGAATTAATAAAGAGTTGTTATTATACATATATATTAATGCATTCTTTATTTCCGTGAGGTTTTCGGGTTCAACAACCATGCCTGCGTTTGCTATGGAAATCAGTTCTGCTGTATCACTTTGCGGATCTATAGCGGCTAACACTGGTCGAGCAGCTGCCATATATCCTAATACTTTGCTAGGAACAGATGTTAATCCGAAACCTTGTTTTGTTAACACAATAGAAACATTTGCCAGGGCTTGTAGTTCACTCAGTCGTTCTCGCGGAACAAAATTCTTAAGGATAATATTAGGATAGCTTCCACCCTGTATTGTTGCTTTAATTTGATTGAATCCTTGTCCTTGTCCAACCAAAAGTAATAAAATATTTTCCTTTTTGATTTCATTTGCTAGGTCGAGTAATATGGATGTCCCGTGAATTCTGCCGAAAGTTCCAGCATATAAGACAATAAATGCGTCATCAGGTATTTGCCATTCTTTTCTCAATGCGTTATTCGTTTGATCTGGTTTAACTGTGTCTGTATCAATCCAATTAGACAGCACATTAATCTTCTTTGCAGGAATTCCTTTTTGAATTAAGGTTTTTTTCATTTGATTGCCGATTGCAACTACATGAGTTGCATCACGATACATTTTTGATTCTTGGTGTTTTAATAGTTTAATTAAAAGTTTGTTTTTTATATAGCCAAGATTTATGGATGTATCGGGATGTATGTCTTGTATATTCAGTACATAAGGGCAATTAAAATGTTTAGCAAGATAACGTGCAGCTAGCCCATCTTCATTTGGTGGGACAAGGACATAAATAATATCAGGGCGTTGAAGCTTTTTTCCATGCCATTTGACCAGAAACTGGAAGCTAGTAAAGTCAATAGCCCTTTTAATGAATCCTCCACTTGGTGATGCTAAGAAGGGAAGGCGGTATATGGATAATCCATTATTTTTCTCGATAATTAATTTCTTGTTGTCATATCCCGGAAATACAAATCCTGTAGGCCAGTTAGGAAAACTTGTTAATACATCAACTTCATGTCCTGCTTGGCTTAATGCTTTTGCAAATTCAAATGCAAGGAATGCAGCAGGTGGTTCTTCTGGTGGGAAGAAATGAGTAATAAATATAATTCTCATTATTTTTGTCTATGGATTATTATGATAAGGGATATTTAACTGCTTGAAAAAGCTTATCCACTGTTTTTCCATTAATTCCCATGAGTAGTTTTTTTTGAACTCCTCGATTGGGAAGCTAAGTGTAAAGTCATTGTTTCTTTTGTTATCTAGTAGTTTTTTTATTGAATTAGTTAATGCGTTACTATCCCCAAATGCGGTTTTTATTCCAAAACCATATTTTTCTGCCATGATACTTGCCTTACATTCACTATTAATAAGTAAATATTTCCCTAGCATCATTGAATCAAATAATTTGTTTGGAGCTGCAAAAACATAGTTGATTACAAATGGTTTATAGTGTGCAAATAAAGCTAAAGAACTTTTTGCAATAGATAACGACCGAAGCGGAGAAACTTCACCTAAATTTACTACTGAAGGGTGAAGTAAGAAATATTCAGTCATCCATTTACCTACAGCCCTGCCGGCAAATACAATTTTTACATCAGGTATATTTTCGACTGCTTTAAGCAAGAATTCTACGCCTGATATATGATCAAGAGTTGAGCCGCAGACATAAATAAAATTATCAGGGAGATTTTTCTCTGCTTCTATGAATTGCCATTTAGGAGAATTAAATATAACGGTATTATTTTTAGGTTTTATCATATGTCGTAACAGTCGTTCATTTGTTACTTCAACCATACCGTCCATAGTGAGTTTTGAAAAAAATGATAGTAATCCCCATAGTAAATTAAAGTGTCTTAAAAATCCCATCATTCTAATAGAGATGCTATCCAATAAATCACAAATTAAGAAGTTTGGTTTTTTTATGTAGCCAATAGAAAATGGAATTATATATTCTTCGTTCGTGGCAATAACAACATCTGGGTTTATGATTTCTATGTTTTTCTTAATATATTTTAAAAATGCGAAAACATTCCTGATTGATTTATAACCATGAGCTAGTTGGATGTCGTCTATGTGATAAAAAACATTATGATAATTGGGGTATTTTTGTCGATTATCACTACGGTGGCAGCCAATAAAGTGTACTTCATTAAATATCTCTGAAAATAGCGGTAAACACTTGGATGCTCTAATATAGTGTGGAGTATCTGATATAATATATACTAATTTTACAGGGAACTTAATGTTATGTGATGATTTCATATTTCCTCTTATTGATTATTCCGTTAGTGTAGCTTGCGGAAAATACAAATGGTGTTATTATTGAGAATAACATTCTATGGCATATTTTATTAAAATATCCATCGAAAATAAAACCACGTAAATCATGTTTTAGTGAGAATATCATCTCTATTACAATCGTTAATAGAATTGGATATAAGCTCCAAGAAATTAGCATGGATGCTATAATGAGGTTCACGCTTCTTATTGTCATTATTATATATCTCTTAGGGGTAAGGTTTCTTGCTCCATCGAAATAAGCATAGCGTGACAATCTATAAATTGCACCTTTTAATGAATAGTTAGGAGAATAATAAGCTGGTGCGGCCTTAGAAAAAACTAAGTTAAATTTTAATGCCTTTATTTTTTTTATATACTCTGTGTCCTCACTTGCAAATGTATATTCAGGGAAACCCTGAACTTTTTCCCAGACACTCTTCTTAAAAGCTAGAGAACGAGCTGTTCCGGTTTCAGTTTTTGGCATGTGTACACCGTAAAGGTCAAAACCAAGGAAGGGGGATGATGCAACATCCCATGATGATTCTGTTCCAGGTTTTATACACGATCCACCACTAGATAAGTCTGCGCCTTCACTAAAAATTGGTTTTGTTATTTCGTATATCCAGTTTTCTGGATAACTACATCCAGCATCCATACAAACAATGATGTCATACGATGCTTTTTTAATTGCCGTGTTTCTTCCTTTTGCTATTGGACTTTTTGAGTATTTTAATGAGCATGTTACATCCTGAATTATAATAAAATTTTTATAGATGTCAAGGTGTTTATTCAAATACTCCCAAGTCCCATCAGATGATCCACCATCAATAATTATAACTTCATCCGGATAAAGTGATTGAATGAGTATGCTTTTTATTAATTGCTCAATATTGCTTATTTCATTTAATACTGTTGAGATTACAGAAATTGATTTTTTTTTATCGTAAGTCATTTTAATTCATCTCTAACTATGTTAGAAAAGCATTTCCCAATATAATTCCATTCTATTGAAAGCATTTTTTCTGACGTTAATCTTTCTTTTGATTCTAAGTGGTTTTTTTCGATATTTTCGATAATGAAATTTATTTTATTGGTTATATCCTTCTTTTCGTTTCTGCAAAAAAAAGTTCCACGATATTCTTTGAGTATTTGCCAAGTTGGATCATTTTCTTTCGTATTTTGAGATATAAGTAGTATTGGGTTTCCCGATGCAAGATACATAAAAACTTTCCCAGGTATTTGCAATCCACCTTTATTTCCTAATATAACTAATAAACCTTGTGTTTTTATATAGTTTAAAGATTCTTCATAAGGCACTCTGTCTTTAAAAACAACGAATGTGTAATTATGTTTTGCAACATGTTTTTCGAAAAACTTACTGTGAGGACCAATAATATTAAGATTAAAATTGTTTTTTTTGTTTAAAAAGTTGATCGAATCAATAAGTGGTATTATATTTCTATCAGTTCGATATGCTACACCTATATATGTAATTTCTATGGCATCTGTTCCACTCTTTAATGGAGTGTTGTTGAACTCGTCTTTAGAATATCCCATGCTAATAACGTGTATTTTTCTTTCGGGGATGCTAAATTTTTTATTATATATTTGTGCTGTTTGTTTGGTTGTAACGCTTATGGCTGACACTTTTTGTAGGGTTTTTAGTTCTAGTCTTTTGTTCAGTAATTTTCGATAAAAAAAACTAGAAGGCCAAATAGGATTATATGTCCAAGGATCCCCCAATTCTGTTATAAATGGAATTTGATATTTCTCAGATAAAAAACTTGCCGCAATATGAGATGTGTAACTACCAGATGCTGATATTATTATATCAGGTGATTCTGGCAAGGGATTTTTATCTAAATAATTAATGATTATACTATCCCATCCTCTATGATTGTCTGGCACTAAGAATAAATTTGATAAGATTCCGAAAAACCATTGTATTCTTTTCCAAAAGAAATTTCTTGTTGGATTGAGTATTTTTTTAAAGTATGGGGAGGCTGGAATTCTTATTACGGTGCATTCAGGCATTAAGTTGCTAAGAGATTGATCATTACCTGGTAAATCAGTGGTTATAACTACTACTTGAAATCCATCTGATGTTAATCCTCTAAGAAAAAATACATTTCTAATTGTTTGAGAATCAATGAATGGTGGTATTGACGTGCTAATGAATAACACTGTTTTTCTGTGCATGTTGTATTGCCTTTGATGTGGAAAATTTATTTTGAGGTGATTAATATAATTTCAAACACAGTGAAGATTTTATTTGTTTAAATAAAATCACGGGATTTTTCTTTAAGATAAGATAGAATAGTAAGATTAATATTATATTGATAATGAATTGTGGAGTGGGTAATTCTCCCCTGAAAAATGTAACCATGTGTATTAATAGCATTGCTGACCAATAATTAGAATAATTAAACTGATTAACTGCTGAGATTGTTATAGAATATAATCCCAAAAATATAAATCCAGCAATAAATGCACCAATGTATCCAGCTTGCCAAAATCCCTCACCATATATTGTAAAAGTAGTAATTGGAACACCATCACCGATATTAAGGTGATAAACAGCTTCAGTTAATCTATTAGATGTCGATGTTATTGGTTTATTTGGCCATAAAAAGCGTGGTACAATCGAGATTGGTCCGTAATAGACCCAAGCTGCACCGTAATCATATGATAATTCATTATAAGTAATTTTGTAGTGTAAATCATTTAGCCAATTGTAATAACCTAAGTCATCTGATTTTTGGATAATAGCTTTTTCTTGAAGTTCACTCCATACTTGTTGAATATTATCGACATCACCACTTCTTATTAAGTTCCCAATTACGCCAAATAAAAATACAAATAATATGCCAGAACTAAGAATTAAGGGCATCAGAAGTGGTAGCCATCGTCTACGAAAGAAGTTTCCAATCATAATGAATGCTAATGCAATAAAAGGCATTAGCATAGGTAATCGAGTATTGGCAGTAAAAACGTTGAATAATGATAATAATGATATTAATGATAACGCACGGAAATATTTTTTTTGTGAAAGCAATTCTGAAATATAAAAAAAGTATAAAACTTCTGGTGCTAACAAAAATAATTCGTATCCGCCTCCTTTTAGGATTTCCCCACCAAGATAATTTTCTAATCTATTGGTTGATAATGCTAAGTATATCCCGCCTTTATCAATAAATATTTTTAATATAGTTAAGCTCAAATAGAGTCCATAAATAGTTGTACCAGTGCTTACAATGTATTTTGGAAGTGACAGTTTTTTCTTTGAACTATAATTATTGATTTCAGGTATTTTAAAAATAAAAGAAGCAAAAAGAGATCCAAATAATCCGAAACTTATAATTAAGTTTAACTCTACATTATTAATGAGATCATTGCTGGATTGAAGGGCTGGTATTAAAATTAATAAAATTGGTGCTCCAAATATAATAGAGTGAGGAGATATTGGCATTCCTTTTTTATTGGTTTTAATTTGAAAATATAAGAAGCATAAGAATGCAATAACTATGTTTATATAAAGAATCAATTGTCAAGTTCCGATAGGTTATAAACTTTCTTTTTAAAAAGCTCTGGTTTGTTTTTCTGCCATTCCTTGAGTGC
>CAYXAF010000082.1:0-6751 GCA_964463035.1 uncultured Flavobacterium sp. | reverse complement strand
AAAAAGTGTGAATTCTATGAAAACTGAGCAAAATTTCGGGTAATTAGAGGTGCTCCAACGTTATATTTTTTCATCACCTGAGTTCTGGTTAGTCCAGAAGCTTTAATTTCGGCTCTTATTTTTGGTGTTGTTCGTGCGTTAGGGTGTAGGTTCATACGACTCGCTCCTGATCAGATTCCAACAATTCTATTATCTCTGTTCTGCAACCTGCAATCAGGTACTGAGATTTAAGGTAATTATAACTTATCCAACCAGTTGAGATCCAACAATATGTATAAAAAATTTTTTTTTGCCTCTGTTTTTTTGCTGCCTAGTTTTATTTTTGTAGCTTTTAATAACTCATCCTATGCTTTCGGGTTGATTATTCTATCAATAGCTTCTTTTTTTTTTATAAACAATGGGTTTTTCAAAAAAAATTTTTTTAATTTTATTTTGTTTATAATTTTTTTTGTTTTTATTTATTCTATTTTTGGTTTTTATGAAACAAATAATTTGAAAATTTTAGGTTCATTGTTTTTTATGCTTAATGTTTTTTTGATTTATTTCTTTTATGATTTTTTTTGTAAGTCAAGCTATAAAAGTGTTTATTATTTGTTTTTATATTTTTGTTTTTTTCTTATTGTTTTGGGTTGGGTTAGCTTTTTAAATTTAAATTTTTATCCTTATGATTCTAAGGAGAAGCCAGTTTTCCCATTTTTAGAACAGTCGCATTACGCTTTAATTGTAGGGTTATTTGCAGTTGCCTTGTCAACTGTTATTAGTGCGTATTGGTTTTTTTTGATTTTTACTAACGTATTTCTTTTGTCTGTTTTTTTTCCTAGTTTGACTTTGCTTGTTTTTTCATTTTTAGCGCTTTTTGTTTTTGTTTTAAGACGTTCTTATATTTTAATTGTTTTTTCATTAATTGTCTTTTTTTTGGTTTCTTATTTTTTTGTTACAAATAATTCTTATTTTTTGGATAGGTTTTTTTTGTTTGAATCCGATAATTTAACTGCGCTTGTGTGGATTCAAGGTTTAGAATTAGCTTTTTATAATTTTTTTCACACAAACGCTATGGGTTTGGGGTTTAATGCTTTGGGTTTGTCTACAACCTATATTCCAGAAGTTAGTAATAAAATAAACATTATTTATGGGGGTTTTTTTAATATTTATGATGGAGGTTTTCTTGCTTCAAAAATAATTTCTGAATTTGGTATTTTGGGTTTGTTTTTTATTGTGTATTTTTTTTATTTTTTGATTTTTAATTTTGGTTTTTTGTATGGGTATTCAACATATGGTCTTGATTCTGATATGTTGTTAAAGAAAAGACTATTATATGGCTTGGTTTTTGGTTTTAGTGTTGAAATGTTTTTGAGAGGGATTGGTTATTTTTCTCCAACATTTATTTTGATGCTGGCTGTTATTGTTTATTTTAAAAATACAAGGTATTTAAATTAATGAATATAGTAGTAATTAATGACTATGCTTCCGTTCAAGGAGGTTCAGCGCAGGTTGCAGTTTTGAGTGTACTTGGGTTGGCTAAATTAGGATATAAGGTTACTTTTGTATTTGGAGGCGGCTATGTTGATCAAAGGCTAATTCATAAAAATATAGAATTAATTGATCTCAATCAGAGTGACTTGGTGAGTAATTCTAATTTTTTTTCTTCCATTATAAATGGTTTATGGAATCTAGATGTTGAAGAGGCTGTCACTAAGGTTTTAAATAGATTTGAAAAAAATAATACGATTGTACATGTTCATTCTTGGGTAAAGTCTCTTTCTATAAGTTCTATTTCAAGTGTTATAAAGTTAAAATTTCCCTTTGTTATTACGCTTCACGATTATTTTGCTGTTTGTCCTAATGGAGGATTTTATAATTTTCCTAAGCAAGAGATATGTGAGTATAAGCCGTTAAGTTTAAGTTGTATGCTTTCAAATTGTGATTCTAGGAGTTACATTCATAAGATTTGGAGAGTTGTACGTCAAGAATTATATCGGATAGCAAATTTTCCAACAGAAGAAATAAATTTTATCTTTGTAACAGATTTTAGTAAAAACATTATAAAAGATTTTTTGCCTAATAAAGCTGTTTACTGGAAGGTGACAAATCCAATCGATATTGAAATTGCTAATCAAGCAGTGCCTTCTCGATCAAATAAACTAACCTATGTTGGACGTTTAACCGCAGAAAAGGGTGTTTTGTTGTTCACTAAACTTAAAAATATTGGGCATGAGTGTTTACAGTTTTTAGGAACAGGTGATCTTGAACCAGTTTTAAAAAAAAGTTTGCCTAAAGCAAGTTTCTTAGGTTGGTGTGATCGAGAGCAGTTATCTGCTGTATTAAATGATACGCGAGCATTAGTTTTTACATCGCAATTGTATGAAACACAAGGCTTAGTTGTTGCTGAAGCGGCAGCAAAGGGTATACCGGCAGTCGTTTCTGACGCAACCGCGGCAAAGGAGTACGTGGTTGATAATAATTCTGGAGTTTTATTTCAATCTGGAAGCGTTGCAAGCTTAGAAGATGCATTAAATCGATTAAATGATGATTTTTTGGTAGATCAGTTGGGTAATAATGCTTATGTTAACTACTGGGCTAATCCACCCACTTTGGAACGTCATGTAAGAGAATTAACTAATTGTTACCAAGAAATATTGATAAGGGCATCAAATGAAAGATAAGGTAAGTATACTTATTCCTACTTACAACGGTTCCATTTATTTTGATAAGTTGTTATCTAAATTTAATAAAACCAATTACAACGTCTGTGTTTTAGATTCTGGCTCGTCTGACTGTTCTGTCGAGTTAGCTAATGAGTTAGGTTGTAGCGTTTTTGAAGTTTCTTCTCATACCTTCGACCACGGCGGAACCCGCTCTTTAGCTAAAGATTTGTGTGACGGCGATATTATCGTTTATCTTACTCAAGATGCTTTGCCCTTATCAGTAGACGACATTGCGCGCTTGGTTGCTGTGTTTGAAGATGATTCGATAGGGGCTGCCTATGGTCGTCAGTTGCCTTATGAAGAAAGCAATTTATTTGGTAAACACTTGCGTAAGTTCAATTATAGCGATACGAGTTATGTTCGTTCATTAGCTGATAAAGACCAGTACGGTATTAAAACCGCATTTTTATCCAATTCTTTTGCTGCATATCGACGTTCTGCTATGAATGAAATAGGATGGTTTAAGGATGGCTTAATTTTGGGTGAAGATACCTACGCTGGTGCTAAACTTTTGCAGAATGGTTATAAGTTAGCTTATGTGGCCGATGCTCAAGTCTATCACTCGCATAGTTACACAATATTAGAAGAGTTCAAACGTTATTTTGATATTGGCGTATTTCACCAAATGGAAAGCTGGATTTTATATGAGTTTGGCAAGCCTGAAGGTGAGGGAACGCGCTATATTCTGTCAGAGTTTAGGTTCTTGTTATCAAACAAAGCTTATCACTTAATTCCTGAGTTTTTTATACGTAATAGCATGAAGTTTCTTGGGTACAAAATGGGTAAGCACTACAGCAGGCTCCCTAAGGCATGGATAAAAAAAATGAGTATGCACCATCGTTGGTGGGATAAGTATTGGAGCAAGCATGAAAGCGAGTAAAGTCTTATCGGTTACTCTTGCACGATTTATTGATATTGTGTCAATTGTGGTGATTGGTTGGCTGCTCATCCCTAGTGTTGTGACCACGAACCTACTTAACATTTATGGTTGGTCCATGTTTGTCGCAGTTCTGGCGAGTACATTGGTGTTTCCTGCGTTTGGGGTATATAGTTCTTGGCGTAGTATGCGGTTATTGCGGTTATTACGTCAAGTGTTGTACGCATGGACGAGCGTTGTATTAATCGTAGCAACCTTATTTTTCCTGTTCAAAGTCGGTGAACAGGTTTCTCGTTATTGGTTGCTAGTCTGGTGGTTTGTTACCTTATTAACTATGTGGTCTGCAAGGGCTTCTATCTATGCGTTATTGGGTTATATGCGTAAAACAGGTGCGAATCATAAGCATGTGATGCTGTTAGGCGATGCATTGGCATGTGAACGCGTCACGGCACAGGTAAAATCACGTCCGCAAGCGGGTTATGAAATAACTCAGTGCATGTCCTTGACTGAGCTAGAAACGCTGGGTAAAGGTTTAGTGGGTTATGACGAGCTTTGGTTGTTATTGCCTTTATCGCAAGCATCACATATTGAGTCTATTTTGCAGTTGTTAAACCAATGCACTGTAAATGTGCGCTGGTTGCCCGATGATTCTGCGTTGTTGTCTGTATGGCAATCACCTAAAGACTTATTGGGCATGACGGCGCTGGATTTGCGCGTATCGCCTATGTCTGAACCAGCTAATTTACTATTAAAAGCGATTGAAGATCGTGTGTTAGCTTTGGCTATTTTGCTGTTGATTAGTCCTGTTATGCTGCTATTAGCATTAGGCGTTAAATTAACATCTAAAGGCCCTGTATTTTACCGACAAGAGCGGGTCGGGTTAAATGGCGAATTGTTTAATATGCTTAAATTCCGCAGTATGCCCGTCGATGTCGAAAAAGATGGCGTGCAGTGGGGCAGTGCTGGCAGTAAAACCAATACTTGGTTTGGGGCGTTCATTCGTAAAACCAGTTTAGACGAGTTACCTCAGTTTATTAACGTGCTCAAAGGTGATATGTCTATTGTCGGCCCACGCCCCGAACGCCCGATGTTTGTGGAACAATTTAAAGACGAAATTCCTGGCTATATGCAAAAACACATGGTCAAAGCAGGCATTACGGGCTGGGCGCAGGTGCATGGCTGGCGTGGCGATACCTGCTTAAAAACCCGCATCGAGTTTGATCTTTGGTACATCGAACACTGGTCTTTATGGCTAGACATTAAAATCATCATCATGACGTTGTTTAAGGGGTTTGTGCACAGCAATGCGAGGTGAGGGGTTGTGGTAGAATAAAACGAGTAAGTGATTGTTAGAGGGGGCTTGGTTATGATTGCATTAAGAGAGTTCGTCACGGTGCGTAATCATCAACTGCACATTCAGTTGCCACATGACTTTAACTTTCGTGATGTTGAAGTGCTGATTATGCCTCGATCACCAGCAGTTGAACCTGAGTCGGTAACTGAATTTTCTAGTATTCAATCAATTGGTAAGATGGGCATGCACAGCCAAAGCTTCATTGATGATGACGAGGATTATAGTCAATGGTAGGTGAAATTTATCTGGCAAAGATTTATTTCACAGATTTGAGCAATTATAAAATTCGTCCTGTGTTGGTGATTAAAACACTGGGCGAAGATTGTATGTGTTTGCAATTAACCTCTCAATTGCATCATCCTGGCATAGTCATTTCAAATAGTGATTTGGTAGATGGCGTGCTCAAAAAGTCATCTATGCTATTGGTTACTAAAAGCTTTACGCTGCATTCTTCCGTCTTAACCAAGTACTTGGCACGCATTAATACTGTTTTGCTCGATCACGTATTGACGAGACTGTGTCAAGAATTAGGCTGTTCGTAAGTTAGTAATCGCTGATTAACCAGTATTAGCGCAACTATGTGCAACATGTCGTAGGAACTCCCAGCAGAGCGGGCTAAGGGGGTTGTGAATCCTATGCGGAGCAGGGTGTTTGTGATTGTTTTAAAAGGCTTTACAGCCTCTGTGAAGTTTTTGTCAAAAAGCATAAAAAAACAGTTTTTTACTCTTGCTTCATGCTAAAATAAGCGTGTAGAAATTTTTTTAACCAAATAGGAAAACGATTATGACTAAAGCGTCATTATTAGCTGCTACGACAGCTGCTATATTAATTCTGTCTTCTGGCGTTATGGCACAAGGTGCTGGTGTGGCAGGTTCAGGTAGCGGTGCTGGTGCTGGTGCTGGTGCTGGTGCTGGTGCTGCTGGTGCTGCTGGTGCTGCTGGTGCTGCTGGTGTTGGTGCAATTAGTGGTGTTGCTGTCGTAGGTGCTTTGGGTGTTGCTACAGCCGCTATTGTGGTTACTGGCGCTACTCAAGAAGATAACGGAACACCTTCCGCAACCACCACATCGACATCAACTGCACGCTAATTTATTTATTTTCAGGTTTGAAAACCCCGCCTAATGAGAGTGTGTGAAAACACTCCTCCAATATGCGACAATAGCCCTATCAAATTTGATGGGGCTTTTTTATGCGACATAAACAGGGAATCGACCGACATCAAGCAGCATTACTGCCGCCCTCGGTAGAGGATTATGTAGTCAGCCCTGAAAAACAGCCTATCCATTTGATAATAAATAATAAAACTGAAAAAACAAGCCACTTTGTCGACCAAAAATGTTAAAATATACCTCTATTTTCTGGTCGAAACGGGTGAGAAATGTTAGTTGCATCGAGCACTGCGCATCAATCAAATTTTTTTGGCACTGATTTAATCGAACAACTAGATCCAAAAGATCCCTTACTAAAATTAGCAACCGTTATTCCTTGGCAGACTTTTGATCAGTCTTTTGCTAAGCATTACACCCAAGGCATTGGCAGGCCGTCGAAACCGATCCGACTTATGGTCGGTTTGTTAATTCTTAAACAGTTAGAAAATCTAAGTGATGAAGCCATTGTTTTGCAATTTAAGCGAAATCCCTACTATCAAGCCTTCTGCGGTTACACCGAGTTTAGTGCTAAAATTCCTTGTGATAGCACAGAGCTGGTTCACTTCAGAAAACGCATTGGTAAGGAAGGATTTAATCTGATTTTTCAGATAAGTGTCGGTTTACATGGTCGGGCAGCACTTGAAAATACGGTTAATATTGACACCACCG
>CAYXAF010000081.1:0-7422 GCA_964463035.1 uncultured Flavobacterium sp. | reverse complement strand
CTCATCTAAAAATAGTCCGTGAGTCCTTAATTTTATTGTGTCTTTAGTTTTCATAACAAAATCTAATGCATAATCTGGGTTTAATTTATTTCCAATCATATTTATCTTCCCAGCGAGTTTTTAAAAATTCTTTTATTTGGTTTTCTCTTGTGTTGTTATTGGGTTTGTAGAAAGTAGTGCCTGAAATTTCGGAAGGTAAAAACTCAGTATTAACAAAATTGTTTTCATATTGATGAGCATATTTATATTCTTCACCATAGCCTAATTCTTTCATTAGTTTAGTTGGAGCGTTTCTTAGGTGTAACGGAACAGATAAGTTTCCTGTTTCTTTTACTGTTTTTAAAGCCGTTTCAATAGCTGTATAACTTGCATTACTTTTGGGAGAGGTGGCTAAATAAATGGCACATTGGCTCAAAATTATTCTACTTTCTGGGTTGCCTACTGCACTTACTGCCTGAAATGTATTATTTGCCATTATCATAGCCGTTGGGTTTGCATTTCCGATGTCTTCTGAGGCTAAAATAATCATTCTTCGGGCTATAAATTTTATATCTTCACCTCCTTCTATCATTCTTGCGAGCCAATAAACAGCAGCGTTTGGGTCGCTCCCTCTAATAGATTTTATAAAAGCTGAAATAATATTATAGTGTTGTTCGCCTGTTTTGTCATACAAAAATGTTTTTTGTTGTACTATGTTGGTTACTTTTTCGTTGGTAATTTCAATTATTTCAGTATCTGCAAATGATTGAACTACTAATTCAAAAGTGTTTAATAATTTTCGGGCATCACCCCCAGATAATCTTAAAAGTGCATCTGTTTCAATAATTTTTATATTTTTTTGATTAAGAAAAGTATCTTTTTTTAAAGCAATTTCAATTAGTTGAAGTAAATTTTCTTTTGAAAAAGCGTTTAAAACATATACTTGGCATCGAGAAAGCAGAGCAGGAATTACTTCAAAACTTGGGTTTTCGGTAGTGGCACCTATGAGTGTTACCCAGCCTTTTTCAACAGCTCCGAGCAGTGAATCTTGTTGAGATTTGCTAAATCGATGAATTTCATCAATAAATAAAATAGGATTTTTGGTGGTAAAAATTCCTGTGTTTTGTTTGGCTTTGTCAATTACTTCCCGAACATCTTTAACTCCACTGTTTATGGCACTTAGGATATAAAAAGTACGGTTACTTTTTTCAGCAATTATTTGTGCTAAGGTAGTTTTGCCTGTTCCGGGAGGTCCCCAAAAAATTAGAGATGGAATTATTCCGTGTTTTAAAACTTGTGTAAGCACTCCTTTTTCACCCACTAAATGCTCCTGACTTATGTAATCAGAAAAATTTTTAGGACGTAGCCTTTCTGCTAAAGGAATTTCATTGGGGTTCATTTATATATCTATAGTGTTTTAATAGGATACTATCAACCCTCAAAAGTTTTAAAAACTTTTGAGGGTTAAATTTCTTGTATTTAGCGTATAGCCCGACCCATATCAACAAAAAATATTTACTCATTTACCAATACCCATTCTCCCGAAGCAATAAGGTTTTCAGCTTTTTTATACTTCATGGTTTCGGTTTTTCCGTTCATGATGTGTTTAATTGTTACGGTATCGTTACGGTTTATTTTTGGCATTTCTCTTACGATAGTTTCGGTTACTTGTCGTTGCTGATTTGCTTGTGCACCTGCTTCACGGTTTCGAGTGGCTATTTCGTCTGTATTTAAGGTTTCTTCTTTGCTGGTGGTATAGTTTTCTTTTTGTTTAATTTGTTTTGCTTCACTTATTTCGGCTGGGTTTTGTGAGGGCAAATTTCCTTTGCATAAAAACGAAAGAATTTCTTTGTTTACCTCATCAATCATATCTTTAAACAAGTTAAAGGCTTCAAATTTATAAATTAACAATGGGTCTTTTTGTTCATGAACTGCTAACTGAACCGACTGTTTAAGTTCGTCCATTTTTCGGAGGTGTTTTTTCCAAGCCTCGTCTAAAATTGCTAATGTTATATTCTTTTCAAAGTCTGTAACTAAAGTTTTTCCTTTTGTTTGATAGGCTTTTTCGAGGTTTGTAACTACATTTAATGTTTTTGAGCCATCGGTAAAAGGCACTAAAATTCGTTCGTAACGTCCGTTGTTGGTTTCATATACATTTTTTATAATAGGATAGGCTTCTTCTGCATTTCGTTCTATTTTATGTTGATAACTTTCGGTAGCTGCTTTATAAACTTTTGAAATAATTTCTGGGTTTGCTAATTTTTGAAAATCAGTTTCAGAAATAGGTGATGTTATAGCAAAATTTTTAATTAATTCGTATTCAAAGTTTTTAAAATCGCCTGCTCCTTTGTTTGTATCTACAATAAGTTCAGCAGTGTCATACATCATGTTTGCAATGTCTACCTGCAAACGTTCTCCATGCAAGGCGTGTTTTCTACGTTTATAAACTACTTCTCGTTGTGAGTTCATCACATCATCGTATTCTAACAAACGTTTACGAACCCCAAAATTGTTTTCTTCAACTCGTTTTTGGGCTCTTTCTATTGACTTTGTCATCATCGAATGTTGGATAACCTCGCCTTCTTTTAAGCCCATTCTGTCCATTACTTTTGCAATTCTTTCAGAGCCAAACAAGCGCATTAAATTATCTTCCAAAGAAACATAAAATTGTGAACTACCTGGGTCTCCTTGTCGTCCGGCACGTCCTCTTAGCTGCCTATCTACTCGTCTAGAATCGTGTCTTTCAGTTCCTATAATTGCTAATCCACCTGCTTTTTTCACTTCGGGAGATAGTTTTATATCGGTTCCACGACCTGCCATATTGGTTGCAATGGTTACTACTCCGGGTTTTCCTGCTTCAGCTACAATTTCGGCTTCTTTTTTATGCATTTTAGCATTCAAAACATTGTGAGGTATGTTTCGTATTTTAAGCATTCGGCTTAATAGTTCAGAAATATCAACCGAAGTTGTTCCTATTAAAACAGGTCGTCCTGCTTGTGAAAGTTGCACTACATCGTCTATAACTGCATTAAATTTTTCTCGAACCGAACGATAAATTAAATCGTCTTTATCTTTTCGTGAAATTGTTTGATTTGTTGGTATTTCTACTACGTCTAATTTATAAATTTCCCAAAATTCGCCTGCTTCTGTAACGGCTGTTCCTGTCATACCAGCAAGTTTGCTATACATTCTAAAATAGTTTTGGAGTGTAATGGTAGCAAAAGTTTGAGTTGCAGCTTCAATTTTCACGTTCTCTTTTGCCTCAATTGCTTGGTGCAAACCGTCTGAATATCTTCTTCCGTCCATAATACGACCTGTTTGTTCATCAACAATCAAAATTTTATTGTCCATGATAACATACTCATTATCTTTTTCAAACAATGTATATGCTTTTAAGAGTTGTGTAAGTGTATGGATTCGTTCACTTTTTATAGAAAAATCTTTATAAAGAGCTTCTTTTTGAGCAATTTCATCGTCTTTTGGTAGGTTTTGTTTTTCTATACTTGCAATTTGAGTTCCTATATCTGGCAATATAAAAAAGTGTTCGTCTGTATCGTGCGAAAGGTATTTGATACCATTATCGGTAAGTTCTACTTGGTTGTTTTTTTCTTCGATAACAAAGTAAAGTGCCTCATCTACTTTGGGCATTTCTCGGTTGTTATCTTGCATATAATAGCTTTCTGTTTTTTGAAGTAGTTGTTTGATGCCTTCTTCGCTTAAAAATTTAATTAAGGCTTTATTTTTAGGCATGCTTCTGTGTGCTCGTAGCAAATTAAAACCGCCTTCTTTGGTGTTTCCTTCAGTAATTAATTTTTTAGCATTTGCTAAAAACTGATTTGCAATTTGCCTTTGTTGATTTACTAAATTTTCTACTTTTGGTTTTAATTCATTAAATTCGTGCCTATCACCCTCAGGAACAGGTCCTGAAATAATTAAAGGGGTTCTGGCATCATCTACTAATACAGAATCGACCTCATCTACAATGGCAAAATTATGTTTTCGTTGCACCAATTCTTCAGGCGTATGCGACATGTTATCTCTAAGGTAATCGAAGCCAAATTCGTTATTAGTTCCGTAGGTTATATCGGCTAAATAGGCTTTTCGTCTTTCTTCGGTATTGGGTTGATGGTTGTCTATACAATCAACGGTAAGTCCGTGAAATTCAAAAAGAGGTGCTTTCCAAGTGCTATCACGCTTGGCTAAATAGTCGTTTACGGTTACTAAATGCACTCCGTTTCCTGTTAAAGCATTCAGATATAAAGGTAATGTGGCAACTAATGTTTTTCCTTCACCTGTTTGCATTTCGGCAATTTTCCCTTGATGTAGCACTACTCCTCCTATCAGCTGCACATCATAATGAATCATATCCCAAGTTATTTCTTTCCCTGCAGCATTCCATTGGTTTTGCCACAAAGCATCGTTTCCTTGAATGGTTATATAAGGTTTAGTAACCGAAAGTTCAATATCTTTAGGGGTTGCATTTACTTTTATTACTAAATTTTCTTTAAATCGTTTAGCCGTTTCTTTGATAACTGCAAAAGCTTCAGGTAAAATATTGTTTAATTCTTTTTCTGTAATTTGATAGGCATCTTTTTCAAGAGCATCAATTTCTTGATACAATTCTTCTCGTGAGTCTATATCGTTTGTTTGCTCAACTTTTGCATGTAAATTGGTAATTTTTTCATCAATTGATGCTCTGCTTTGTTTAATTTTTGCTTTAAATTCAGCAGTTTTAGCACGAAGTTCATCGTTTGTAAGGTTGCTTAACGAGGTTTCAAATTGTTTTATTTTTGAAATTATAGGTTGTATAGCGGCTACGTCTTTTTTAGATTTATCGCCTACAAATACTTTTAAAATGTTGTTTATAAAGCTCATAGTTTTGTATTATCAGCAACTCCTTTTTTTTGCAATTTGTGAAGTTGAAAAATTTATTTTTAGATTATGGTTGATACTTTTTAGTTCTTAAAATGGTTGCAAATTTAAGCAAAAAAAAAGCCTCTTTGGTGAGACTTTTTGTTTTTTTTAACGAAATATTTTAATATTCATCCTCGTTCCAAAGATAATCTTCATCAGTTGGATAATCGGGCCAAATTTCTTCCATTGAATCATAAATTTCACCTTCATCTTCTATTGATTGTAAATTTTCAACCACTTCGAGCGGAGCACCTGTTCGGATGGCATAATCAATCAATTCGTCTTTGGTAGCAGGCCAAGGAGCATCGCTTAAATAAGATGCTAATTCTAAAGTCCAATACATTGCTTTTATATTTTAAAATTTTTGCAAAAATATATTTTTAATTTAAAAAAACAATACTTTTTTAAAATATTTTTTAGAAAATAATTTAGTATTTTAAGCGATTGATTTTTAATAATTTAAGAGTTGTATTTGATAAATTATTTGTACATATAATTGGTGATTTGCCAAAGGTTTTGTATATTTGAATTTTAAGAGATTTAAGAACCTAAATTTATTTTGGTAGTTTATTTTTTTACAAATTAAGGGGACTTCTAAAAATTGAGTTTCTAATGAAAATTTGTTATTTTTAAGAAGTAGAAAGCAAAATTTAAAAGAACCGCAGGCGTAGCCGTAGTTGCGATGAGGATGGTTTTTAAATTTTAACGAACTAATTTTTAAAAAGAACTTTTTGTGATAAGAATGAATTTTTAGAAGCTCCTTTACGTATACGACTCTTTCTGTCTATCACATAAAACAACAAATATGATGATCAAAGCAACCAATATTCATAAATATTATGATAAATTACATGTTTTAAAAGGGGTATCTTTATCGGTTTCTAAAGGCGAAATTGTTTCTATTATGGGTAGTTCGGGGGCGGGCAAAACTACTTTGCTACAAATTTTAGGAACCTTAGACAAACCTTCTTTAGAGAAAAACACTAAATTATTGATTGATAACCAAGAGGTTATAAAAATGACCGATAAAGAATTGTCTAAATTTAGAAACAAATATTTAGGGTTTATTTTTCAGTTTCATCAATTGTTGCCTGAGTTTACAGCCCTTGAAAACGTTTGTATTCCTGCATTTATTGCTCAAAAAAGCAAAGCAGAAGCAGAAATGGAGGCTAAAAAAATATTAGAATATTTAGGATTAAGTCATCGTATTTTTCATAAACCCTCAGAACTTTCGGGGGGCGAACAACAGCGAGTGGCTGTGGCTCGTGCCTTGATAAACAAACCATTAGTAATTTTTGCTGATGAACCTTCGGGTAATTTAGACACGGCATCGGCTGAAAACCTGCATCAATTGTTTTTTAAATTGAGAGATGAATTTAACCAAACTTTTGTAATTGTAACCCACAACGAAACTTTTGCCAATCAAGCCGACCGAAAATTGGTAATGAAAGATGGAACAATAGTGGAGTAGAATTTTTAAAACCCCCTTTAAAATAATAAAAAATGATTCCGTGTCCGTCTAAATATTTTTTTGATATAGAATGCTTGGGGTGTGGGTATCAGCGTTCGTTTTTTTTGTTGTTGGAAGGCAAGTTTTACGAAAGTTTTGTGATGTATCCTCCTTTTTTTGTGGTTACTACATTTGTAATTTTATTGTTCTATAACCATTTTTCTAAACAAAAGGAACATACAAAATTAGTCCAAATATTAGGGGTTTTAAGCCTTATACTTATGCTGATTTCGTATGTTTTAAAACATTATTTAGGCTGTTTTTTGGGTGTTTGTAATCCTTAAAGAGGCTTCTAAAAATTTATTTTTGCACAAAAACAACTAATTTTTATTAGATAATCAGTTTTTAAAAACCCCTTTTATTTACGATAGTTTACCCACTGCACAACTTACAAACGATTTGGCTTTGATTCCTAAACTATTTTCGTCGCCCATTTCAGGATATCCATTGTTTTTTAAGGTGTTTTTAACGGTAATTAAATCATCTTCTGTTAGATAATTAAATGTAACGGCACTTTCGGCTACGTCAATAGTTTGAACAGAAATATTTTCTAATTCGTTTAATTTTGAAGTAATGGTTTTAGCACAACCTCCACATTTTAAATTTTGAACATACAGTGTAGTTTCCATGTTTTTTTTTTACAAAAGTAAATATTTAAAATGATATTTTTATGTTTTTTGGCAATATTAAATTTTTAATGAATTTTTTTATGGTTAATTTATAAATTGAATATATACCTTTTTTTACCTCACCCCCAGCTCTCCTCTCCAAAGGAGAGGGGAGCTGGACTACATAAATAATAATTAATTATTTTATTACCACAAAAATTTTACTAATGCCGTTTTTTTTTTTTTTAATGAATTATTATTCTTTATCAATATTTAAATTTAAAATCATTGCTGTTAATAAGGTATAAATTTTTATATGATTTTCGTTGGTTAAATTTTCTAAATGATTTTTAATAGTCTGTAAATCATGTCGTTTGGCAGGTCCTGTTTGGGCTTCTTTGGGGTTTAGTT
>CAYXAF010000080.1:0-7446 GCA_964463035.1 uncultured Flavobacterium sp. | reverse complement strand
ATTTTATTGTGTCTTTAGTTTTCATAACAAAATCTAATGCGTAATCTGGGTTTAAGAAACCTATTTTATCAAAAAAAAAACGATTGTTTTTAATCATTTTTTTTATCGGACACTAATAAAAAAATATGTTTATTATATCATTTTTTATTTTAATTATGTGCAAAAAATCGTATATTTGCGAATATTTTAACTATATATGATAAAAAAAATTATACTTTTTTTTCTGCTGATTTTCAGTATTCAAAGTTGTAAAATTTATAATTTTACAGGAACAGGACCCATAGATGCTAAAACATTTCAAGTAAATTATTTTCAAAATACTGCCGACTTGATTGAGCCAGGTATTGATAGAACATTTACCCTTCGATTGCAAGATTTAATTCAAAACCAAACCAATTTAAATTTAGTTCCTTCAAATGCAGATTTAACCTACGAAGGAGAAATTGTAGGGTATAGAATTACACCAATGACAGCTACTGCTAACCAGCGTGCTGCTCAAAATAGGCTAACAATAAGCGTAAATGTTCGGTTTTATAACAAAAAAAATCCTGAAGAAGAATTTGAAAAACAATTTTCGCATTTTGACGATTTTGATGGCAATACACAACTTACAGGTGCACAACTCACCAAGTCCTTAGACCTTATTTTTGAACGTATAACACAAGATATTTTTAACGAATCGTTAGCAAAATGGTAGTTATCAATTCTTAATGATTAAGCACATAACTTATAAAATAAACCTATAAACTTTATACTTTTCCTTTGACACTCGATAATTTTGCATATTTATTACAAAACCCAAACAACATATCTGACCGACAAATTATAGCGTTAGAAGTATTGCTTTCGGAGTTTCCATATTTTCAATCGGCTCGATTTTTACATTTAAAAGGTTTATTTCAGCAAAAAAGTTTTCGGTATAATTTTGAATTAAAAAAAACAGCTGCTTATACAACGGATAGAAATATTTTATTTGAAAACTTAAATAATTTTAAATCATCAACAATAGCTATTGAAACAGAAGAACAGAATGCTAAAGAAACAACCGAAATTATACCTTTAGAAAACTACCCTTTGAAGCAAGAAAATACAACTGAAACTATTGAAAATATTGATACCAATCAATTACTTTCGCTATATAAACCATCTGAAATTATTACTAATGAAACCTCAACAGTAATTAAAAAAGTAATTGAAAATAAAAACATTGAACTAGTTGAAATCAAAGAAAAAACAAATGAAATAAAAGAAGTTGAAAAAAAATTAGGTATTGGGACGCCTTTAGCTTTTGATATCAACGAAAAACATTCGTTTATAGAATGGTTAAACGTTTCTAAATTTCAACCCATTGTTCGAACGGAAGAAACCAATATAGAAATAATATTAGATCCAATAAAAAAACAAAAATTTGATTTAATTGAGAAATTTATAGAAACCAATCCAAAAATAGTTCCGAACAAAGAAATACTAAATAAAACAATTGATATTGAGCAACTTACGAAAAACACAAGCTATTTAATGACCGAAACTTTAGCAAAAGTTTACCTTGAACAAAAAAAATATTTAAAAGCAATTGATGCTTATGAAATATTAATTTTGAAATATCCAGAAAAAAGTAGTTACTTTGCAACCCAAATTAACGAAATAAAAAAAATAATTTAAAAATATAAATAAAAGATAATGAGCACATTTAGCATTTTTTTAGTTTTAATTACTATTGTTTGTTTTTTATTAATCATTGCCATTATGGTTCAAAATCCAAAAGGAGGTGGTTTAGCCTCTACTTTTGGGGGCTCCACACAATTAGGAGGCGTTCAAAAAACAACTGATTTTTTAGACAAAAGCACATGGACATTAGGAGCAATTTTGATCGTTTTAATCATTGCTTCAAGTTTAAATTTTTCTGGGAGCTCTGATAATGCTTCTAAAACATTAGACGAAAACGCACCATCACCCGTGCCAACAACTACTACTGCACCTGCTGCACCAAAAGCACAACCCGATGCCACAGTGCCAACCCCTACTGAACAACCTGCTAAGTAAAAAGCATAAAAACAAACAGAAAATATGCCAGCCTGTCAGTGCTGGCTTTTTTTATTATGAAAAAATGTCAGAATTTTTATGCTGGCATAATTTCTGTAAAAATAAATCCAAAAAAATATTAATAACTAAATTTTAAAATTATAAAGAAAATGAGTGTAAACATTAAACCACTATCCGACCGAGTTTTGGTAGAACCTATGGCTGCCGAAACCAAAACAGCATCAGGAATTATTATCCCTGATACAGCAAAAGAAAAACCACAAAAAGGAACGGTTGTAGCCGTTGGGAATGGTAAAAAAGACCATATAATGACCGTAAAAACAGGCGATATAGTTTTATACGGAAAATATGCAGGAACCGAATTAAAACTTGAAGGTAAAGATTACCTAATAATGCGTGAAGACGATATATTAGCGATTGTGTAATAAACTAGTAATATGAAGTATATATTATTAGAGAACAGAGTATTGAAACTTTAATGGCTTCTGTAAATAAATTAATCACAGAAAGTTGGAAACCATTAGGAGAAGTAAGTCATAGCAAAAATTCTGAATTTAAAGGGAATATTAGTTATTGGCAGGCATTAGTTAAAGAACATTAAAAATTTATAACAACATTAAAACGTTTAAACATTTAACTTTTAAATAAAAATATTATGGCAAAAGAAATAAAATTTGATATTGAAGCAAGAGATGGCTTAAAAAGAGGTGTAGATGCCTTAGCAAATGCAGTAAAAGTAACTTTAGGTCCTAAAGGTAGAAACGTAATTATTAGTAAATCGTTTGGTGTACCAACGGTTACAAAAGATGGAGTTACCGTAGCAAAAGAAGTAGAGTTGAAAGATGCTTTAGAAAATATGGGAGCTCAAATGGTTAAAGGAGTAGCCTCAAAAACTAACGATTTAGCAGGAGATGGAACCACAACAGCAACCGTTTTAGCCCAAGCAATAGTAAAAGAAGGACTTAAAAACGTGGCTGCTGGTGCCAATCCGATGGATTTAAAACGAGGAATTGACCGAGCTGTGGAAGCTATTGTAGCCGATTTAGGCAAACAGGCTCAAGAAGTAGGTAGTTCTTCTGAAAAAATAAAACAAGTAGCCTCAATTTCGGCTAATAATGACGAAAAAATTGGTGATTTAATTGCACAAGCTTTCGAGAAAGTGGGTAAAGAAGGGGTAATAACAGTTGAAGAAGCTAAAGGAACTGATACCTATGTAGATGTAGTAGAAGGGATGCAGTTTGACAGAGGATATTTATCCCCTTATTTTGTAACCAATGCAGAAAAGATGAACGTGGAATTAGACAATCCTTATATTTTATTATATGATAAAAAAGTATCATCTTTAAAAGAATTGTTACCAATTTTAGAGCCCGTAGCACAATCAGGCAAACCCTTGTTAATTATTGCTGAGGATGTAGATGGTGAAGCACTTTCAACTTTGGTTGTTAATAAATTAAGAGGAGCATTAAAAATTGCAGCTGTAAAAGCACCAGGTTTTGGAGACAGACGTAAAGCAATGCTCGAAGATATAGCAATTTTAACAGGAGGAACCGTAATTGCTGAAGAAAGCGGTTATACACTTGAAAATGCAGGTATTGAAATGCTTGGAACCTGTGAAAAAGTTTCGATAGATAAAGATAATACCATCTTGGTAAATGGTGCTGGAGAAGCTGAAATGATTAAAAATAGAGTTAATCAAATCAAAGCACAGTTAGACGTGACCACTTCAGATTATGACAAAGAAAAACTACAAGAACGCTTAGCAAAATTAGCAGGTGGAGTAGCTGTTTTATATGTAGGAGCAGCATCTGAGGTTGAAATGAAAGAGAAAAAAGACCGAGTAGATGATGCTTTACATGCCACCCGAGCCGCTGTTGAAGAAGGAATTGTTGCTGGTGGTGGAGTAGCTTTACTTCGTGCAAAAGCAGTATTAGAAAACTTGTTTACCGAAAATGTAGATGAAAAAACAGGCGTGCAAATTGTGGCACGAGCCGTAGAATCACCTTTACGAACCATTGTAGAAAATGCAGGTTTAGAGGGTTCGGTTATTGTAGCAAAAGTATTAGAAAATACAGGTAATTTTGGTTATAATGCAAAATCTGACGAATATGTAGATATGTTTAAAGCTGGAATTATTGACCCTAAAAAAGTAACTCGTGTAGCTCTTGAAAATGCTGCTTCTGTTTCAGGTATGATACTTACTACGGAATGTGCTTTGGTAGATATTAAAGAAGAAAATGCTGGTGCAGGTCACATGCCTATGGGTGGTGGAATGCCCGGAATGATGTAACCCGATTACATAAAAGAAATAGTAAAGGCTGTCTTAAAAATAAGGCAGCCTTTTTATTTGTAATTTACCTAAGAGGCTTCTATATATGGGGGACTTCTTAGGTAGTGTTTCAAAAAGTGTGTAAAATTATTTTGTAATTTTTCTGTAAAGTTAATATTTTTTTTATTTTTAATCAAGTCCTATAATTTTATTTTGAATCATTGTTTAAAATACATTTTTTGTTTTTAATACCATTATTTCAATGAACTACTCTATTGTTAATGTGTATCGGCAACAAGTGGAAAATAACTTTTTTGCTTCTTCAAAGGCTAAAAAAAAGTTATTCTCGATTGTTGCGACTATTATAAATCTATACTTTTATGCTTTAATTCTTCAATATTTTTAAAAGCTGAGACACTAAAACTATAACAGCAAACATCCATTTTCATTGCACTGAACCCATTAAAAACAAAACAGATTCTCCATTGGGCATTGCTTCTCGCATCTTTAAAACCCTTTTATAGCTTGATTTCGATTATTAATATAGAGTTAATTGATTTGTTTCTTGTTTGCCAAATTTAATACAAAATAATTCCGTAATTTTATCAAAGCAAATTATAAGAGCAAAATATTAGTTAATCATTTAATTTTAAATGCTTTAAATATACTAACTTTTGCCTTTTTATGCAAACTTTTTTTTTACTTAAAATTTATTAATCGAACTCGGGTTTATCCGAGTTGATCAATGGAGAGCACATGAGCACAAAACGGTAGATGTAAACCCAGCTTTTGTTAAATTTTTAGATTATAACAAAGAATTTATTGATAAATCACCCAATTTAAAAAAATTAAAGACAATGGAGAAGAGATTTCAAAAATTAAAATAAAAGAGAAGTGAATAAAGGAACTTCATTTGAGTTGCAATTTTTTAAAAATTTTAAGTAACAATTAAGTAGTATTATGTAAAAAATAAAAAATATTAAATAAATTTGTGCTAAAAAAATATGACACATTTTAATAAAGGAAGATATACCTTATCGTTTGCGTATATTATTACGTATCTTATTTTATCGTTTGTAACACGTCTAATTTTAACAATTTTAGTTTATCAACAAATTAATTTTACATTTCTTACAATTTTAAAAATTTTTGGTTTAGGATTTTTATATGATGTATCTGTTGCATTATTATTTGTATTAGCTTATGTTTTTTACCTTCTACTAATGCCAAAAAAATGGATTGGTTCAAAAATAGATAAAATAATTACAAAAATTTTAATTTCATTACTCCTTATTATTGCTATTTTTGCTACAATGGCTGAATTTCCGTTTTGGCAAGAGTTTAATACTCGTTTTAATTTTATTGCTGTTGATTATTTAATTTACTCATTTGAAGTTTTTGAAAATATTAAACAATCATATTCCATAAGCCTTATCATAATACTTCTGCTTTTAATTTACTTAGGAGTATTTCTAACCTATTATAAAAAAGAGTATTTTACAGCAACTTTTTCAGATAAAATGCCTTTTAAAAATAGATTTTTAATTACAGCCGTAATAACAACTATTTCAATAATTGGAATTTATTTTTTAACCAACAGAATAGCTGAAACTAATACCAACGTTTATGAAAATGAACTCTCTAAAAATGGAGTATTTTCTTTTTTTGCAGCCTTCCGTTCAAATGAATTAGATTACGATTTGTTTTATCCAAAAATAAAAGAAAATCAAGCCTATTCAATTCTTAAAAAAGAATTATTGCAAGAAAATGATTCATTGTTATTCCCTAATTTAAATAGTAATATAAGTCGAAAAATTAACAATTTAGAGCCAGAAATAAAACCGAATATTATTTTAGTTTGTATTGAAAGTTTAAGTGCAGAATTTATGGGAGTTTTTGGAAATAAAGAAAACTTAACCCCAAATTTAGATTCTATAGCTCAAAAAAGTTTATTTTTTACAAATATCTATGCTACCGGAACCCGAACCGTTAGAGGCATGGAAGCCATAACACTTTCAGTACCTCCAACCCCCGGAAATAGCATTGTTCGTAGAGAAAATAATGATAGTTTATTTTCAATAGCAACTATTTTACGCTCAAAAAAATATCATCTAAACTTTATTTATGGAGGTGATGGTTATTTTGATAATATGAACACCTTTTTTGGAGGACAAGGTTTTGATATTACCGACAGAGACCGAGGTAATCCGTTAGCAGATGATATAAAAACTATACGAAGAAAAATAAATGATAATGAAGTAATTTTTGAAAATGCATGGGGAATTTGTGATGAAGATATTTATAAACAAGCTATTAAATGTGCCGATAGAGATTACAAAAACCAAAAGCCTTTTTTTGAATTTATAATGACAACCTCTAACCATAAGCCATATACATTCCCAAAAACACCTATAAATATTGAAAACGGACTTCGTGAAAGTGGTGTAAAATATACCGATTATGCCATACAACAGTTTTTAAAACAAGCACAAAAAAAACCTTGGTTCAAAAATACTATTTTTATTTTTATTGCTGATCATTGTGCAAGTAGTGCTGGTAAAAATGAAATAAATATTGAAAAACATCACATTCCTGCTATTATTTACAATTCATCTTATAAAGCTACCAAATACAACTCTTTAGCATCACAAATTGATATAATACCTACATTATTTGGCTTATTACATTGGAATTATACTTCAGAATTATATGGTAAAGATATTTTTAAAACTAAACCAAATGAACAACGGGCTTTAATAGGAAATTATAGAACCGTTGGGTTACTTAAAAACAATATTTTTACTCAAATTGATAATAAAAAAACAATAACTCAATTTAAATGGAATGCAAAAGATAAAACACTTACAAAAGTTTTTAAAAACAATACAGAATTAGAAAAATTAACCTTAGCGTATTATCAAACAGCAAGCCATCGATTTAAGCATAAATCAATGAAAGAAAAAAAAATAAATAAATAAAATAAAATAAATAAACATATTAGTTTCCGATAAAAATCCTAACGAAATGTGAGGATTTTTATCGGAAACTAATAATTCAAAAAAATAAAACAAAATTTTCAACTTCAGTATTTTTATGGAGAAAGTCAAAATGCTATCCAAGTTCAACTATGGTGC
>CAYXAF010000079.1:0-7476 GCA_964463035.1 uncultured Flavobacterium sp. | reverse complement strand
CAACATACAGACCATATTTCAAACGGACAACGAGTAAGCCGACACTCATTGCCGACCCTGTGTTTTTTATTTTTTCCCCACCCGCATTTTTTAAAAACAATTTTAGCCAGCCCGCAAGTGGCTCTTTTGGCTTTGCCCCACCCACAAGCCGACCCTTCGCAAAGCCAAAAGAGCCACTTTTTGCCAACGCACAGACAGATTAACGTGATTAAAAAAGTAACTTTGACCGATATAAATTTTAGATGACAAAAGAGATACAAATAGAAGATAGTTTGATTGCCAAATTGACTGACCTGAAATACACTCACAGGGCAGACATTCGGGACAAGGCTTCGCTTGAAAAAAATTTCCGTGAGAAGTTTCAAGCCTTGAATCGTGTGAACTTGACTGATTCAGAATTTGAAAGAATTTTTAAGGAAATAATAAATCCAGACGTTTTTGCATCATCAAAACGACTTAGAGAAATAAACACCTTCACCCGTGAGGACGGAACACCTTTGCATTACGCTTTGGTAAACATCAAAGATTGGTGCAAAAACGAATTTGAAGTAATCAATCAATTACGCATCAACACAAGTAACAGTCATCACCGTTTTGATGTGATTTTACTGATTAACGGAATTCCCGTTGTTCAAATTGAATTGAAAAGTTTGGAGGTTAGTCCACGAAAAGCCATGCAGCAAATTGTGGACTACAAAAGCGACCCAGGAAACGGCTACACAAACTCATTGCTATGCTTTATGCAAATGTTTATTGTGAGCAACCGTTCAAACACTTACTATTTTGCCAATAACAATTCTGCTCATTTCAGTTTTAATGCTGACGAACAGTTTTTGCCAATTTATCAATATGCCAGTGAGGACAATAAAAAAATCACACACTTAGACGACTTTTCTGAAAAGTTTTTGAGCAAATGCACACTAAGCCAAATGATAAGCAAATACATGGTTTTGGTAGCAAGCGAACAGAAACTTATGGTCATGCGACCATATCAGATTTATGCAGTGAAGGCAATTGTAAATTCTATTCAGGAACACAAAGGAAACGGCTACATTTGGCACACAACAGGAAGCGGAAAAACGCTTACTTCTTTCAAAGCATCTACACTGCTCAAAGACAATCCGAATATTGAAAAATGTTTGTTTGTAGTTGACCGTAAAGACCTTGACCGACAAACCCGTGAGGAGTTCAATAAATTTCAAGAAGGTTGTGTTGAGGAAAACACCAACACAGAAACATTGGTAAGAAGAATGCTTTCAGAGGATTATGCCAACAAGGTAATCGTTACGACCATTCAAAAATTGGGACTGGCATTAGACCCAAACAGCAAAAACAACTACAAAGAACGCCTGCAAGCATTAAGCAACAAACGCATCGTTTTCATTTTTGACGAGTGCCACCGTTCACAGTTTGGAGAAAATCACAAAGCCATCAAAGAGTTTTTCCCGAAAGCCCAATTATTTGGTTTTACCGGAACTCCAATTTTTGACGATAACGCAACCTACATGCAAATTGATGGAACAGTTGGCTCGTATGTTACCACAAAGGACATTTTCCAAAATCCGTTACACAACTACACCATCACTCATGCGATTGAAGATAGAAACGTATTGCGTTTTCATATTGACTATTTCAAACCTGAAAAAGATGTAACCGTTGGCAGCGCCGACCATAAAAAAGCGGTTGTAAACGCCATGCTGAAAAAACATGACGCTGCTACACACAGCAAGCGTTTCAACGCTTTGTTGGCCACTGCTTCAATCAATGATGCCATTGAATATTACGAACTGTTCAAAGAGATTCAAGCGAACAAACGAAAAGAAGATGATAACTTTGTTCCGCTAAATATAGCTTGTGTATTTTCTCCACCTGCCGAAGGAAATAAAGATGTTCAGCAGTTGCAGGAAGATTTACAACAAGAAAAAGCCGACAACAAAGTAGAACCTGAAAAGAAGAAGAAGGCATTAGAAGCTATCATCAGCGATTACAACAAGCAATATGGCTCAAACCATAGAATCACTGAATTTGACTTGTATTACCAAGATGTTCAGCAACGCATAAAATTTCAGAAATTCAGCAATGTCGACTATCCACGCAAAAACAAAATTGATTTGATGATTGTGGTGGATATGTTGCTCACGGGCTTTGACAGTAAATATTTGAATACGCTGTATGTTGACAAGAACCTGAAATTTCACGGATTGATTCAGGCTTTTAGCCGAACCAACCGTATTTTGAATGACACTAAACCTTATGGCAACATTATCGATTTCCGCCAACAACAAGCCGAAGTTGACAGAGCCATTGCTTTATTCAGCGGTGAAAGTGTTGCCGAACGAGCCAAAGAAATTTGGTTGGTTGACCCTGCTCCGAAGGTAATTGAGAAATACCAAGAAGCGGTTAAGGCAATGGAAAAGTGGATGGAAGATAAAAACATGGCAGCAAAACCGCAGGAAGTTTACAACATTAAAGGCGATACGGCCCGTGTGGAATTTATCAATCGCTTTAAAGAAGTGCAACGATTGAAAACGCAGCTTGACCAATATACCGACCTGAACGAAAAACAGAAAGCAACCATTGAAAACCTGATGCCCGAAGAGCAATTGCGTTCGTTCCGAAGTTCATATTTGGAAATTGCTAAACAACTTAAAGAAATACAACAAAAAGAAGGGGACAAAGCGCCTGAAAACATTCAGCAATTAGATTTTGAATTTGTGCTGTTTGCTTCTTCGGTAGTGGATTATGATTACATCATGAACCTGATTGCCAAATACACACAAGGCACACCGAAAAAGCAGAAAATGACTCGTAACCAATTGATTGGTGTGTTGAGTAGTAGCGCCAACCTGATGGAAGAACGGGAAGACATTATTGACTACATTAAAAAATTGGAAGTTGGCAAAGCGCTCAATGAGCATAAAATAAAAGACGGCTATCAAGCATTCAAGGAAGAAAAAATTGCTAAAAAATTAGCCGAGATAGCACAGAATAACGGATTAGAAATTTCAGCATTACAGCAATTTACGGATGCAATCATTAGCCGAATGATTTTTGATGCCGACAAATTGAGTGAGCTATTTGCATCCTTAGACTTGGGTTGGAAAGAACGCACCAAAAGAGAATTGGCATTGATGGACGAACTTGTTCCTGTTTTAAGAAAAAAGGCAGAAGGCAGAGAGATTAGCGGATTGAAGGCATATGATGTCTGAACCATGATTTTTTTGATCAAATGATGGAGATGATTAAAGCAGAGCATAAATATTCTGACCTAACTTCAAAAGTTATTGGATGTGCAATGAAAGTTCATTCGGCTTTGGGTAACGGATTTCAGGAAGTAATTTATCAACGAGCCCTTGAAATAGAAATGGCAGATGAAGGAATTGGGTTTAGCAGGGAGCATGAAATGCCTGTTTACTACAAGCATCAACAGATTGGGATGAGGCGAGTAGATTTTCTGGTGGAGGGTATTGTTTCGGTTGAATTAAAAGCCATCATACAATTAGAGGATGTTCATTTAGCTCAGGCAATTAATTATCTCGAAGCGTATGATTTAGAAGTTGGATTATTAATCAATTTTGGGGCAAGAAGTCTTGAATTTAAAAGAGTGACCAATAAAAAGTTCAAACAAAAAAATCAAGGCAATCCTAATGTCTGAACCAATGATTTTTTTGATGAAATGATAACCATGATAACGTGAAAAAATTATAATAATAAAAAATCAAAGCCATCAAAGGAATCAAATAAATCACAGTGCAGACAAATGAGTAAGAATAACGAAAATAAATTGGTGCCGAAATTTAGGTTTCCTGAATTCAAAGAAAGTAATGAGTGGCATATTAAGGAAATTCATGAGTTAAGTGATATAGTTAAAGGTCAGCAGCTTAACAGAATGGAACTTTCTGAAATAGGTCTGTATCCGTGTTTAAATGGTGGCATCAATCCTTCTGGATATACAGAAAAATACAATTCAGGTTCCGATACAATCACGATAAGTGAAGGGGGGAACTCATGTGGGTATGTAAATTTTATGACTTCAAAGTTTTGGCTTGGAGGGCATTGTTATAAGCTCTTGCTTAAGAATGGTGTAAACACGGTGTTTTATTATCAACTTTTAAAGCTCAATGAAAGCAGGATAATGAAACTACGTGTTGGTTCAGGTCTTCCAAATATTCAACAAAAATCATTACGTCAGTTAAAATTACAATTCACTAAAAATACCATTGAACAACAAAAAATCGCTTCCTGCCTTTCGTCCTTAGATGAGGTCATCACTGCTGAAAAAAATAAGCTGGAAGTGCTGAAAGAGCATAAAAAAGGCCTGTTGCAAAATTTGTTTCCGCAAGAAGGTGAAACTGTGCCGAAAATAAGATTTAAGGAGTTTGAAGAGAGTGATGAATGGGAGGAAAAAATACTGGGAGAAATAGCAGAAATAATAACAGGAAATACACCAAGCACGAATGTAAAAGATTATTATGGCGGAGATAAAATGCTTATTTCCCCTGCTGACATAAATGATAATAGGTATGTTGTTGAAGCCAAAACCACTTTGACTGATTTAGGTTTTTCTAAAACAAGAAAAATTAAAGCTGATAGTGTGTTGTTTGTTTGCATTGGCTCCACTATTGGAAAAGTAGCTCAAAATAAATTTGAATGTGCCACTAATCAGCAAATCAATTCATTAGTTCCTTTTGAAGGATATTCAAATGCCTTCATTTATTCATTACTTGAAAGATATTCACGAAAAATAGCTTCATTAGCTGGAAAGCAAGCAGTGCCTTTAATTAACAAAACAGCTTTTTCGTTAGTCAAACTACCATTTCCAACAGATATCGCAGAACAACAAAAAATCGCCTCCTGCCTTTCATCCTTAGACGATTTGATAAATGCCCACGTTCAAAAAATAGAAGCATTGCAACTCCACAAAAAAGGATTGTTGCAGGGTTTGTTTCCTAATATCAACGAACAAAATGGATAAATTTCAAAACAAATACCGCATTCCTTCCGCCCGTCTGCAACAATGGAATTACCGTTGGGCGGGGGCATATTTTATTACGATATGTACCAAAGACCGTATCCATTATTTTGGGGGAATTGAAAACGGGAAAATGGTTTTATCTAATATCGGGATTTTGGCAGATGTATTATGGCACGAAATTAAAAACCACGCACAAAACGTGGAATTGGGGGAATTTGTGGTGATGCCGAATCACATACACGGTGTTTTGATATTATCGGGAAATGATGATAATAACGACCATAACGACCATAACGTAGAGACAGGGCATGCCCTGTCTCTACAACAACCATCGAAACCATTGAACGAACCAACCATCGGACAACAACGATTTCAAAATATTGGAAAAAATTCTGTTTCGTCCATTGTGGGTTCCTACAAATCTGCCGTTACCAAACATGCCAATCGTTTGGGATTTGAATTTCAATGGCAAACACGATTTCACGATCATATCATCCGCAATGATGAATCATTTCATAAAATCAGCTATTACATCATCAACAATCCTGTGAATTGGCAGGAAGATAAATTTTACAATCAGGAGCAATCATGACAGAAAATAATCAAACACAATTAGGAAATACGCTTTGGAAAATTGCAGACGAATTGCGTGGAGCAATGAACGCCGACCAGTTCCGTGACTATATGCTTTCGTTTTTGTTCTTACGTTATCTAAGCGACAATTATGAAGCAGCAGCCAAAAAGGAATTGGGAAAAGATTATCCTGCTCTCAAAGACAATGACAAGCGAACACCACTTTCCGTTTGGTATGAGCAAAACAATGCCGATGTAAAGGAATTTGAAAAGCAAATGCGAAGAAAGGTTCATTATGTAATTGAGCCAACACATTTATGGAACAGCATTGCCGAATTGGCTAAAACCCAAAGCAAAGAATTGCTTCGCACTTTGCAAGACGGTTTTAAATACATCGAAAATGAATCATTTGAAAGCACCTTTCAGGGCTTGTTTTCTGAAATCAATTTAGATTCAGATAAACTTGGCAAGAACTACGAAGAACGAAATAAAAAGCTCTGTAACATCATTCAAACCATTGCAGAAGGCATAAAAGAATTCGACAAAGGGGACGATGCTGATTATTTAGGAAATGCATATGAGTTTTTAATTGGAAAATTTGCAGCAGGTTCAGGTCAAAAAGCAGGAGAATTTTATACCCCTCAAAGAATTTCAGATATACTTTCTTCTATTGTGATACTTGACAGCCAAGACCCAAGTTCAGGCAAAAAGAAAAAGATTGAACGGGTTTTAGACTTTGCCTGTGGTTCGGGTTCATTGTTGCTCAACGTTCGTAAGAAAATGACCGATGCCAAGGGAACAATTGGCAAAATCTACGGACAAGAGAAGAACATAACGACATACAACTTAGCAAGAATGAATATGCTTTTGCATGGTGTGAAAGACACAGAATTTGAAATTCACCACGGTGACACTTTGCTAAATGATTGGGAAATACTAAACGAAATAAACCCATCAAAGAAATTAGAATTTGATGCTATTGTAGCCAATCCGCCTTTCAGCTATCGTTGGGAACCAACGGAAGCAATGGGTGAAGATTTTCGCTTCAAAAGTTACGGTCTTGCACCAAAATCAGCCGCAGACTTTGCTTTTTTATTACACGGGTTTCACTTTTTAAGCAAAGAGGGAACAATGGCAATCATCCTTCCTCATGGTGTTTTATTCAGAAGCGGAGCAGAAGAAAAAATCAGAAGAAAACTTTTAGAGGACGACAACATTGACACAGTTATCGGACTTCCTGCAAATCTGTTTTTCTCGACAGGTATTCCGGTTTGCATTTTGGTTTTAAAAAAGTGCAAAAAGTTTGACGATGTTTTGTTCATTAACGCAGTTGACCACTTTGAAAAGGGAAAACGCCAAAACAGTTTACTTCCTGAGAACATTGACAAAATAGTTAACACATACAGAAACAGAACAGAGGAAACTCGTTACTCACGTAGAGTATCAATGGAAGAAATTGAGAAAAAAAATGATTTCAACCTGAACATTTCAAGGTATGTAAGCACATCGTTAGACGAAGAAATAATTGACTTGAAAGAGGTAAACAAAAAACTTGTTGACCTTGACAAGGACATCACCAAAGCAAGAGAAACTCACAATAAATTTCTAAATGAATTGGGATTACCACCAATATAAACTATGACAAGCCCACGCTATTTGCAAGCACATTGCCAAAGCCGCACAAGCCAACGCACAGACCAAAGCTTTGTCAAAGAGCTTGCAAAGCCAACTCAGGACAAAATTGTTTTTAAAAAATTTCCAAAGCTTCAAAAAAAATAAAAAACGCAACGCACAACCTCACAGACAATGACACGGAAACTCAATACTGACAATGGTTTGCAGAGACAGACAACAGAACACCAGCCAGTAACACCGGTAACCGTTGCACAACTCCCCATTTTTTAAAATAATTCTAAAACATATAAAGA
>CAYXAF010000078.1:0-7537 GCA_964463035.1 uncultured Flavobacterium sp. | reverse complement strand
GGGCTAACTTGAAAAAGTAGCCCTTTAAATTAAAAATTTAGTCGGTTAGTAGTGTAAATTTTTATCTAATATTCGGTAAAAATTTACGTGTTCTATAAATATTTGTATATTATTTTGTGGTATCTAAAAAAACTTTAAGCTATGGGTGTAACAAAAAATGGCATAAAAATTGGTAATAAAATAAGAAAACTACGTATGAACAAAGGATATTCACAAGAATATATGGCAGATGTTTTAGAAATTTCAACAAAAACATACTCAAATATGGAAAACGACAAATCAACCATATCGTTAGAAACACTTCATAAACTTGCACAAGAATTAGAAGTTGATGTTTTAGGATTAGTTTCAGACAGTAAGATAGTGATACAAAACAATACTGCTACCGAAAATAGCTCACACAATTTCAATGGTATTGTTGTTAATCATCTTTCGGAAGAATTGCTTGTGCAGTTTAAAGAACGGATAGATGATTTAAAAAAAATGTTAGAAGAAAAAGATAATCAAATTACTTTTTTAAAAGAACAATTAAAATTTAGACCTAATTAATAGAACGATAAAAAAAACAGGTCGCTCCTAACGGAGTTTTTTAATTTTTGTTCTGTTATTTTTCTACAATACGCCTCTTTGAGGCTTTTGCTCTGTAGGAGTAGCCTGTTTGTAAAAAAAAAAATAATAAATACAATTGTAAAAAGCTACGTTAGGAGCGACCTGTAAAATATTCTACATTTTTTTGAGGGTTTAATTTTTTCTATCAATTACATAATTTACCATTAAAACCACGGCATCTTTGTAGGCAGAGGGAGGAAAATCGTTTAAAAGAGTAAGTGCCTTTTGCTGAAATTCATACATTTTTTGTTCGGCATAGTATAACCCATTATTTTTTTTAACAAAATTGATAACTTCGGCTACTCTATTTTTATCTTTATTATGGTTTTTTATTGAGTTTATAACCCAATTTTTATCTTTTTTATTCACCGTATTTAAAACATATATTAAAGGAAGGGTCATTTTTCGCTCTTTTATATCAATACCTGTGGGTTTGCCAATGGGTCCGTCGGTATAATCAAACAAATCGTCTTTTATCTGGAAAGCCATACCTATAAGTTCACCAAAATATCGCATTTTTTCAATTAAATGAGCATCGGTTGGGCTTACAGAGCAAGCCCCTAAGGCACAACAAGCAGCAATTAAAGTAGCTGTTTTTTGACGGATAATTTCGTAATAAATATCTTCAGTAATATCTAATCTTCTGGCTTTTTCAATCTGTAAGAGTTCTCCTTCGCTCATCTCTCGAACAGCAACCGAAATTATTTTTAGCAAATCAAAATCACCATTATCAATAGAAAGTAGTAAGCCTTTTGAGAGCAAAAAATCGCCTACTAAAACGGCAATTTTATTTTTCCAAAGTGCATTTATCGAAAAAAAACCTCTACGCTTATTGCTATCATCCACCACATCATCGTGTACCAAGGTTGCGGTATGAATTAGTTCTATAACCGAAGCCCCTCTGTAAGTTCTGTCATTTACAACACCCTCCGAAACCATTTTTGCGGTTAAAAAAACAAACATGGGTCGCATTTGTTTGCCCTTTCTATTCACAATATAATGTGTAATCCGATTTAAAAGGCTCACTTTTGAATACATTGCCTGATAAAACTTTTGTTCAAAAAGTTCCATCTCGATTTTTATGGGCTGTTTTATTTGTTCTACGATTTTCATAGTTGTAAAAATAATAAATTTTATTTTTACAGCAATAAATCAATCAAATAATTATAAAAATTAGATAGACTTTCTTAAATTTGCAACTTAAAATGCTCTTATGTTTTCTAAATCAACAATTCATTTCGATATTTCTGAACGAAAAATTTTACTTCGTATTTTCGATGTATTATTTGTGTTGCTTTTTTTGTTTCTACTATCCTTTATTTTTAATTTTGGTTATGGAAAACAACTTGTTTTAAATATTTTACCAGCTATTATTTTAGGTTTTTATCTAAATATTTTTGGGACAATATTTGAAATGTATAACCTGCAAACAGCTACTAATCAGCTTTCGATTATTAAAAGCATTGTGTTTACGACCCTTTTTTCAGGTTTTTTCTATCTTTTTACCCCTATTTTCACCCCTTCGTTGCCCGATAATCGATTACAAATTATTTATTTTATAAGTGCTGTTTTTTTAGGTTTATTAATATGGAGATTGATTTATATTTATTTTTTAGCCTCTGATAAATTTATAAAAAAAATAGTTTTTATATGCGAAGATACTGCTTTAGAAACCCTTGTAAACGATTTGATTGTTACCCATAATCATTATTCAGTAGAGGGTTTTGTAAACACAAATACCCATCAAGCAGCCTCACACAATTATACCAATATTCCAAACGATGACCTCGTGAGTTTTTGTATTGGTAAAAAAATATCTGAAATTATTATAGCTATCAATCCTGATAATCAATTAGATACTAAAGTTTACGAATCTATTTTAACCTGTTTAGAGAACGGAATGCCCATCAAAGAATATTCAGATGTTTATGAACAGTGCATCAACCGAATTCCAGTACATCATTTAAACAAAGATTTTTATAAATATTTTCCTTTTAGTAGAAATAATCAAAACAAACTATATCAGCTTGTGATACGTTTTTTTGATATTTTTGCAGCCATTTTAGGGTTACTTTTTTTAGGGATATTGATTCCTTTTATTTGGTTGGGTAATTTATTTGGCAATCGAGGGCAGTTGTTTTACACACAAAAACGTGTAGGCAAAAATCGAAAACTTTTTAAAATCTACAAGTTTAGATCAATGGTTGCAGATGCTGAGAAAAACGGAGCTGTTTTTGCAACAAAAAATGATAACAGGATTACATCTTTTGGAAAATTTTTACGAAAATCAAGGTTAGATGAAATTCCGCAGTTTATAAATGTTTTTAAGGGAGAAATGTCGGTTATTGGACCTCGTCCTGAACGCCCTATTTTTGTAAACGAAATTACAAAAATGATGCCTTTTTATCAAACTCGACACATCATAAATCCGGGGCTAACAGGCTGGGCACAAGTAAATTACCCGTATGGGTCTACCCTTGATGATAGCCTTGTGAAACTACAATACGACTTGTTTTATATCAAACACCGAAGTCTGTTTTTAGATGTAAACATTATCTTAAAAACCATCGGAACGGTACTCTTCTACAAAGGACAATAAAGTATTTTTAGTGTGCAAAAAATGTAAAAAACATTTTTAAAATCTCTATCTTTGTATGATAATTTATACTAAATATTTATCTTATGAAAACCATTGATTCTTTTGATTTTAAAAACAAAAAAGCGATTATCCGAGTAGATTTTAACGTACCTTTAGACGAAAATTTTAATGTTACAGACACCAACCGAATTGAAGCTGCCAAACCAACGATACAAAAAATACTAAACGATGGAGGAAGCGTAATCTTGATGTCGCATTTGGGCAGACCCAAAGGAAAACAAGACAAATACTCTTTAAAGCACATCGTAAAAACAATCAAAAATATATTGAACGTTCCTGTAAAATTTATAGACGATTGTATAGGCGAAGCAGTAGAAAACGAAGTTAAAAACCTACAAAATGGTGAAGTTTTACTACTCGAAAATCTTCGATTTTATGCAGAAGAAGAAGCTGGAGATGTTAATTTTGCCCAAAAATTAGCCTTAGGCGACGTTTATGTAAACGATGCTTTTGGAACGGCACATAGGGCTCATGCATCCACTACAATTATTGCTCAATTTTACCCCGAAAACAAATGTTTTGGCTATCTTTTAGCCAAAGAAATTGAAAGTATCAACAAAGTTTTAAAGGATTCTAAAAAACCAGTAACAGCTATTCTGGGAGGCTCAAAAGTGTCTTCAAAAATTACGGTTATCGAAAATATTTTAGATAAAATAAACCATATGATTATTGGTGGAGGAATGACCTATACCTTTGTAAAAGCCTTAGGAGGTAAGGTAGGCAATTCTATTTGTGAAGATGACAAACTAAGTTTAGCCTTAGAAATTTTAGACAAAGCCAAACAAAAAGGCGTTCAGGTACATATCCCTGTAGATGTGGTTGCTGCCGATGTTTTTGATAATCATGCAAACACACAAGTCGTTGCAGTAACTAATATTCCCGATGGTTGGCAAGGCTTAGACGTGGGTCCAAATACTTTAGCTATTTTCAAAGAAATTATTTCTCTATCCAATACTATTTTATGGAACGGACCAGTGGGGGTTTTTGAGATGGAAAACTTTGCTAATGGAACCATTACTTTAGGAAACTACATAGCCGAAGCCACACAAAACGGAGCTTTTTCATTAGTGGGAGGGGGCGACTCTGTAGCAGCTGTTAAACAGTTTGAATTAGAACCCAAGATGAGTTATGTATCTACTGGTGGTGGAGCTATGCTCGAAATGCTCGAAGGGCGAATCTTGCCTGGTATTGCCGCAATTTTAGCATAAATTTTTAAAAACCCAATAAAGTAAAAAGCCCCAATTTTTAAAGGGGCTTTTTTTATGATTAATAATTTTACCTATTTTATTTTAAACGCTTTATTTTGTGGAAAATACGCTACATCACCCAATTCCTCTTCAATTCTAAGCAACTGGTTGTATTTAGCCATCCTATCGGAGCGAGAAGCCGAACCTGTTTTTATTTGTCCACAATTTAATGCAACAGCCAAATCAGCAATTGTATTATCTTCGGTTTCGCCCGAACGATGACTCATAATAGATGTATAGCCAGCATTATGAGCCATGCTTACAGCAGCAATGGTTTCAGAAAGGGTTCCTATTTGGTTTACTTTTATCAAAATTGAATTGGCAATTCCTTCGTTTATTCCTCTTGAAAGGCGTTCCACATTGGTTACAAACAAATCGTCGCCTACTAATTGTGTTTTGTGTCCAATCAATTCGGTTAAATATTTCCAACCTTCCCAATCGTTTTCATACATTCCATCTTCTATAGAAACAATCGGATAATTTTCGACTAAATTGGCTAAATATTCCGCTTGTTCTTTTGAGGTTCTTACTTTGCCTGTGGATCCTTCAAATTTTGTATAATCGTATTTCCCATCTACATAAAATTCTGAAGCGGCACAGTCTAATGCAATTTTTATTTCGTCACCAAAGGTATAACCTGCATTTTCTACAGCTTTTTTAATGGTATCTAAAGCATCTTCGGTGCCTCCTGCTAAATTAGGGGCAAAACCACCCTCATCGCCTACAGCTGTTGATAAATTTCTATCATGTAGCACCTTTTTAAGGTGATGAAAAACTTCGGATCCCATTTGCATCGCATGGGTAAAATTTTTAGCTTTTATAGGCATAATCATAAACTCTTGAAAAGCAATCGGAGCATCAGAATGTGAGCCACCATTGATAATATTCATCATCGGAACAGGCAAGGTATTGCCCGAAACACCTCCTACATATCGGTAAAGAGGCATTCCTAATTCGTTCGCAGCCGCTTTAGCAACAGCTAAGGAAACCCCTAAAATAGCATTAGCCCCCAAGTTCGATTTGTTAGCAGTTCCGTCTAATTCAATCATTAATTTATCAATTAAATTTTGTTCAAAAACCGACATTCCTACTACTTCAGTAGCCAATTTTGTGTTTACGTTTTCAACAGCTTTCAAAACGCCTTTTCCCATATAGTTTTTACCACCATCTCGTAGTTCTACCGCTTCGTGCTCACCTGTAGAAGCTCCTGAAGGCACAGCAGCTCTGCCTAAAGTTCCGTTTTCGGTTATTACATCAACTTCAACCGTTGGGTTACCTCGTGAGTCAAAAATTTGACGGGCAAATACTTTAATTATAATACTCATAACTATTTTGTTTTAAATTAGTAATTGTTAAGTTTCAAAAGATGTTACAAATTTCGATAATAATTATGAATAATACAATAAAATCTACTCAAACGATGTAGAAGCTTAATAGTTACTGCCAAAGCCCACCAAGCAATCATATTTTTACAGTATAACCTAAAATACAAAAACATTCCTCATCTAAAAATAGTCCGTGAAGCCTTAATTTTATTCTACTTTAGTTTTCATAACAAAATATAATGCGTAATCTGGGGTTAATTGATAATCTGCATCAGTTTTTGCCATAGTTCATCATGAAAAATCACAGGAACTAAATCGTTTCCAGGAGCATCACCCATTCGGATAACTACTAAATTTTTACTCGGAACCACATCTATCGTTTGACCATTTTTACCCATAGCCGAAAACATATCCGAAGGGGCATTAGGAGTAACCCATGTAGGCAAAGCAACCGACGAGCCTGGAAAAATAGAAGGCGATTTACCATTCAACCACCATAAATACCCATACGAAGCATTTAAGTTTTGCGAAGTATTAACCATGGCATTATAATAGTTTAAATCACTTAAAACAGCCGTATTTTCCCATTTTCCCTTGTTCAAGATAAGTAAACCAAACCTTGCCATGTCCCGAGCAGTGCTATAATACACATTGTTATACCCCGACGGAATCCACATACCATTCATCCCAATTTTAGCTTCAATTTTTTCATCCGTAAACGTATTATAAGTTTTCCCAGAAGCATTTGCCACCACTTTTTCAAGCAGGCTATAAGGAGCATTATGATAAAACCATTGGGTACCAGCATCAACTTTGTAAACCAAACAACTCGGAACTGTGCAGTCTAAATCAGAAATATTATAGTCCAAACCCGTAGTCATCGTTAGCTGATGCTTCACTTTTATTAAATTTTCTTTAGCCAAAGGCAAACTCGTCCAACCTGTTCCTAAATACGTAGAACTTTTTGCCTCTATATTTAAAATCCCTTCTTGCTGAGCAATCCCAACCAAGGTAGCCGTTAAAGATTTGCCAGCCGAAGCCCAATACCACAAAGAACTATCAGTAAAATTACCCGTATTAGTCAGGTTGTTATTCCAATATTTTTCAACCACAATCCGTCCGTTTTTCAACACTATAAAAGCACGAGTACCATTATCCTGTAAAAATGTATAAAGCGATGGCAAATTAGCCGTATTCCAGCCCAAACTTACAGGCGTCTTCATCTCCCAAACCGAACTATTGATTGGAGGAAAATACAATTGTTCAACCACAGGTTCATCAACCATTTCGCTCGAAGAACAACCCACTAAAAACAACAAAAACAAGGATAATACACTTTTCATACAATATATTTTTAAGATTTAGTCTTTTTTTGGTTAGAAATCCCCTTAGTATTTTGGGCGTGCCCCAGTTTAGTAAAAACTACGTTTTACTAAACTGGGGCGGGCTATTCGTTCTATCTTTTGTGCTGAATTTTCAGCACAAAAGGATGCCACTACTATCCCTCACGCAAAATATTAGCTAAGGTATATAAAAAACACCAAAATCAAATATTTTTTATAAAAAAACATGCTTAAAGTTATTTTTTTAAAATAATTAACTATTTTTGAAAATTATTTATATTTTTGAAATCTTAAAAAATTCACTAACCAATAATTATACATAATGAAAAAAATTACCTTATTAGTAGTATTTTT
>CAYXAF010000077.1:0-7555 GCA_964463035.1 uncultured Flavobacterium sp. | reverse complement strand
TACCAAATGAAGGCACAAAACCCCCACCAGCACAAAGCCGCCCGCACGTTACCGGTCATGCTAAAAGACGACAGTGCAACACTAAAACGACACAATAAATGAACAGACAAGCCAACGCTTCAGCAAAATCAAAAGAGCTGCAACCCAACGCACAAGCCGACACAGTTGCAGCACATTTGCTTTTGCCCAACCGCACGACAACCCTCCTATTGACACCTTTAATTTAGAATAGTGCAATGTCAGGAACAAAGAAAGAAAGCCATTGGATTCCTTTAGCAGACCTTATGACGGTTTTAATGGTAATTTTTCTGTTTATGTCAATATCATATATGGCATTAGTAGAAAAGCGACAGAAACAGCAAAACCAAATATTTAAAAACTATGAGGAATCAAAGGTTACTCTTTACAATGAGTTAAACGAAGCTTTTAGAAACGACTTTGCTAAATGGAAACTAAAACTTGACCCCGACTTATCAATAAAATTTACAGACCCTCAAGTCCTTTTTCCCACTGGCAAATCTGAAATAACACCATACTTTCAAACTGTTCTATCCGAATTTCTTCCAAAATATCTTTCTGTTGTTTTACAAGACAAATACAAGGACAAAATTGCAGAAATCAGAATTGAGGGGCACACAGACACTAAACCTATTGGTTTGACTGGTGACCCATACATCGACAATATGAAACTCTCACAAGACAGGGGAAGAAATGTATTGGCGTTTTTACGAACACAAGAGTGTTTTTCAAGTCTTAAAACAGATGAAAAGGAAAGACTACAATATTGGCTTACGGCCAATGGACTTTCCTATGGAAGAACTGTAGATAAAGATTACAAACTTACTTTTGAGAGTAATCAAGAAATTGACAATGACAAATCAAGACGGGTTGAATTTAGAATTGTCACAACTAGCGAGGCAATAATAAACGAAGCATTAAAAAATATTGACGACAAATGAGTATTGAAGTAATATCAGGAATTGGAATAATTCTAATAGTTGCCATCTGGGCAGCATTTTACATTTATAAACGAAACAGGGAAAACAATAATGAACATTTATTTGACTTCATTCCTCATCTATTCCCTACACTTGGAATACTTTTTACATTCTTAGGTATTGCAATTGGACTTTGGAATTTTGACAGTAATGATATAGAAAAGAGTATTCCAGAGTTGATGAATGGATTGAAAACGGCATTCCTTGTTTCAATATTTGGAGTTGCACTTCTTGTTTTGTTCTCATTTTGGACTAACATAAAAAGGAAGAGATTAGAAGAAGGTGTTTTAAGTGAAGAAACTATCGCCATTCAAAAATTGACCGAAGTTTTAACAGAACTCAAAAAGGATTTTCATTCAACTGATGAAAATGGTAATGTTATCAAGCCAGGAAATGTTTTAAGGGACATATATGAAGAATCTAAAAAGCAATCAAATTCACTACAAACATTCTCAACTGACTTAGCCTTGACTATTTCAGCAGGTTTTGAACAGATACTTAATAATCCAACCGAAGGTGTTGTTGCAGAGCTAAAGCTCGTAAAAGCTGAAATTGAAAACCTAGGTAAGAAGCTCCAAGACCCCGCAACAGATATGACACAAAACATTGTGAAAGAATTGCAGGATTCGATGGGAAAAATGATTGAAGAATTTAAAACTTCAATAAGTGGCGATACAAAAAACGAAATGGAACGTTTGGCAGGATTACTTGGACAAGCAGGCGGTTCATTGACAGATTTCCCAATGAAACTACAAACAATGACCGACAATCTAAATGAAAAATTCAGAGGATTACAGGACGTTGTAAAGCAGATTTCACAGCAGACACTTTCTCAATCAGAGCAATCGACCAACGAAATGAGAAAACAAGTTGAGGAAATGAGCGAAATTCTTAAAAACAAAGTAGGAGATTTACAAGCAGGTCAAGAAACATTACTAACAAAGCAATCTCAGAATTTACAAGTATCAGACAGTCTATTAAGTGCTTTTAATACAAGCATTGAAAAAATGAATGGTCTTTCAATAGGTGTATCCGAAACCATTTCAAAGCTAAATCAGGCACAAAACGATTTGGAAAGAGTTATTACCACATTCAGAAATATATCACAGGACGTAAATGCATCATCTAGTAAGTTCGGTGAATCACAACTGACCTTTTCAAAATATTCAAACGAATTTTTGCAGAACAATTCAAGCACTATTCAGGAAATACAAAAATCTCTTTCAACTGCAAAAGAAGTTTCAACGGACTACGCACAGAAGTTTGACATCATAGAAAAAGGGTTGCAGGAAATATTTGCTAAAATTAACACTGGCTTAAAAGACTATCAAACAACTGTTGGACAGAGTTTAGAAACATTTTTAGGAAAATATACCGAGCATCTAACAAAAACAGCAGAGTCATTAGCTGCTGCCTCGTCAAAGCAAGAGGATATTCTAGAAGAATTGACAGAACAGTTAAGCAAACTAAACGGAAGAAGAAACTAATATGCTAAGTGTGAATGACATATTGGAATTTTATATTACGCCTTCTGCTTTTCAGCAAACGGCTCAAAAGATAATACCTACTACTCTCACACAACTAAACGACATAAGAATCGATAAACTAAAAAAGATAATCGAAGAAGTTGGAGCTGCTTCATTCAATTTTTCAGGAAATAATTTAATACCCCAGGTTTTCAAAAAATTCAAATACTCCATTCAAAACAATAGCGTTGTCTTTGACAGGCGAGAATTAAGAACGTTAACTTATTCATTATCCTACTCCGAGGCAGGTCAGTCGGCTATATTCACCAACGAAAAAGAAATCAACTATGCCTTGCAGTTACTTAATTCAAATTGGAGAGATTCATTCATAATCGGAATTATTGACTGTTACTTGAATAATTGGGAAACAGAAAATAGAACTTCATTAAATATATTGGCTGAATTTATTGGCGAAAAACTGAAAGCATATAATGGAAATAGGAATACGATTAATGCTTTCAAGAACAATCTCAAATACTTTGACCTTAAAAATGGAGATCTAGTTTTTGGAAATGAATTGGCTTTGAAAAATGCTCCAATAAAAGAAGCTACAAAAGTCCTGTCATTACCTGAATCGTGGTTTTCATATCCTTATTTCTCAAAGGTAATGGTTGCTTACTACGATAAAAAGCAAAATGAATTATCAAATCTGATAGATGATTTTGAAAGTGCTTTAGATTTTCACAAAAACTCCAATACCAATAAAAGAATTGTCAGCAAGTTTATAATTCAAGCAAATAAACCTGAATATGCAACTTTACAAGATAAAGTAAAACATCTAGCTTTTAAATTTATTGGTGACCCTGAAAATAAAAGTGTTTGGGCTGATTTCTTTAATGCAACCGATAAAGAAAAGTCGGACTTATTAAATGCCAGAAAAATCCTAAATGAATGGATTACTCGACAGTTTATAAATGTTTTTTTCAACGTATGCTTAAATGATGAAAGGCGAAAAAGATTTTGGTTGAAGTATGCACCTCAAATTTCATCATTCAAGGTTTATGGTCCAAGTTTCACAAAAACATTGTTAAAAAGAGATGAACGTATTGCTGAATACTTAGACGCTAGGTTCACAACTGTCTATAGTAACAGAGATGTGTCAGCATTTATTCTATACATAGGAGAGTATATGATTATTGAATTTAGCAATGAAGGTTTTGCTTGCTGTGCATACAAAATTAGCAGTCCTAACAGACCAACTCTAAATAGTAGATTAAATAGTGTTGAAGATTTAAGAAATAGCTCTTTACCCTTAGCAATACAAAGTGCAAACTATTACTATACAAGTGACGAAGGGCGTTTATTCCATAATTCCAACTGGGAACACAAGTTCAATCATTGGTTAAAAGAAAAAGTGCTAAAATGAAATTTTGTTACACATACAGCAATAACTTTTTCTTTTCAATTGAGAACATTGAAGGACAAAGAATTCCAATGTCGAATTGGGATGACCTAAAAAATGACTTTCTTGCTCAACTTTCAATTCTATATGAGCTTCACGACAATGGAATTGCTGATTTCAAAAATGATACTTGCGAGGTTGAAACGTTAGAAATCTTAAAACTAAGCGACATTAGTAAACAGATACTTGGATTGCCTAACGAGTATCCTTATGAAATTTACATACAGTCTGATGGACAGTTAAACCAAAACAGTTTTAAGTTCAAATATGGGTTCTATGACTTTGCACCAAACGGCACAAGATTTCAGGCACAAAGAAACGGAGCTATTATAAGTATTAACGATACAGATTATCTGCTATCTGAAAATCAATATCAGATTTGTGAGGCGTTAGACAGTTTTAACAATCTGACAGAAGCAGAAAGAACATTTCAGAATAACCTCAGACGTTTTGCGGATATTAAAACAATCTCAAAATCGGCAGCATTGATTTTGGATAGCTACTTAAATAGTCAGGACGTTTTTTGCCCTGACAAAATCAAGATTGATGTTCAATTCAACGATGGCAAACTTGAAGTCATTCCTAATGTAGAAATTGATAATGAAATTGGCTTTGTAAGCACATTCGATAAATTTCCTAAAATCCTTGAAATCTATCCTGTTTCGGATGGAATGGGTAGAACTACAAGAGTTGTAGTATCTGCTGAACAAAAAGAGGAACTCAAAAAAATAAAAGGAATAAGGAAAATTGAAAACCCCGAAACGATTCAGCAAATTATTGAAAACCCTGAACTGTTCTTTGATGAGGAACAAACTGATTTTACAGTATTTTACAGTGAAAGGGTAAAAGAAATTGGCATTTACAAACCTAAATTCTACCCTTTTGTTTGCCCATACAAATCAGAATGGATACCTGGTATTGAAATACGTGACAAAGTTGACGGTGAAAGAAAAAGAATTTTTCTAAAGACACCTGAAAAGCTAAGTGCATTCATTGAAGAAAAAGAAAATGCCGTCAAAAGCAGCAAAACAACCGTAACGTGGGAAGATGTTGAGATTCCGATTATTGAGGCTGAAAACCTGATTAAAACCGCAAAGAGACAATTTGAGAATCCTAAGGAACCAGTAACACGAAACGATAGAAACCCAGAAAATAAAGTTTTAATCATCAAAGAGAATGCAGAACTAACTGAGTTCATTCAAAACGTTAACTCACCTGATAATATCAATCATAGTTTTTCGGCAATAGATAACTTATTCTCAGGCATTGATCTGAAAACACACCAAGTTGAGGGTATTTCATGGCTACAAACATTACATAAAGAAAATTTAAGTGGTTGTCTACTTGCTGACGATATGGGATTAGGAAAAACTTTGCAACTTCTTTATTTCATTGAGTGGCATAGTAAAGTAAATCAAGATAACAAACCTTATCTAATCGTTGCTCCTGTTAGCTTACTTGAAAACTGGGAAAATGAGTATAAGAAGTTTTTCAGCCCCCAAAATTTACCCTTAAATAAATTATATGGTGGAGTTTCTTTAACTAAACCAATTAAAGGTCAAAATATAAACTCAATAGAGCATCAAAAAGATGCTGAAAGGTTGCAGTTTAAACAAATTATACTCACCAATTATGAAACATTAAGGGAATACCAAATAAGCCTGGGGTTAGTTGATTTTGCAATTATTGCCTTGGATGAAGCACAAAAGATAAAAACCCCAGGAACCCTAGTTACAAATGCAAGTAAAGCGTTAAAAGCCGATTTTAAAATTGCAATGACTGGAACACCAGTTGAAAATACGCTGATTGATATATGGTGCATAATAGATTTTGCCGTTCCCGGCTTATTAGGCAATGCGAAAGAATTTGCAAAGGAATTTCAGAATCCTTTGAGAGAAGAAGATACAGACATAAAAGAACTTACTGAGCGTTTGAGAAATAAAATTGGGATATTCATTAAAAGAAGATTAAAGAAAGACGTAGCAAAGGATTTGCCGAAAAAACATGACGATAAATTCTCCAGAAAAGAAAAAGTAATGCCTCCTGTTCAGTTAGAACGATACAAGATTGAAATAGAGAATGCAAACAACTCAGAGCTATCAGGGGTAGACGGTCGAAATCAAAAATTAAAATCACTTTGGGCGGTTAGGGATATTTCAGACCACCCATATTTATTGGAAAATCAAATTTTGAATTTCCCCACAGAAGAATTAATCGCAACATCAGCTAAACTACAAACCACGATTGGAATTCTAGCGGATATAAAATCAAAGAACGACAAAGTCATTGTATTTGCAGACAGAAAAGAAACGCAAAAAATGTTGCAGAAAGTTATTTATGACACTTTCGGTATTTTTTCAAGTATTATAAACGGTGACACCCCAAGCACCAAACAACGAGAAAACGCAGCAAAACAAAGCCGACAGCAAACAATTGACCGTTTTCAAAGTGAAAGAGGTTTTAACGTCATAATAATGTCGCCATTGGCAGCAGGTGTTGGATTAAATGTAACAGAAGCTAATCATGTTATACATTATTCAAGACATTGGAATCCTGCAAAAGAAGAGCAAGCAACGGACAGGGCATATCGAATCGGACAACAAAAAGATGTTTTTGTATATTATCCGATGGCTGTCTTTCCTGATTCTATGAAAAATGAGAATGGCGAAAAACTTAAATCATTTGATGAGATTCTCGACAATTTATTGAACAATAAAAAAGCATTGGCAAGTAATACACTATTCCCAACAGAGCAAGCAGAAGTAAGACCGGATGAACTCTTTGGAAATATTTTTGGCTTTGAAACAGAGACAAAATCAGAAGCATTAACTATGCAACAAATTGACAAACTAAATCCAAATCTGTTTGAGGCAGCAATAGCTGCTTTGTATAAGCAACAGGGCTTTGATGTCCACTTGACTCCATATTCCAATGATAAAGGTGTAGATGTTGTATTATTGGGAGACCAAGACAGTTATTTGTTGCAGGTTAAACAGACAAAAACTCAAGTTGGAAGAGAAGCAATTCAAGAAATTTATACTGCTAAAACATATTATGAAAATAGGTTCAGCACAAAATTCAAATTGACAGCAGTAACCAATAACGATTTTAGTTCGACAGCTACTATGTTAGCTCAATCGAACTTTGTAGAACTGGTTAACAGACAACAACTAATCAAAATGATAGACAGACATCAAATATCTATTAAGGACATAAATAAAATTGAATCACAACGAATGCAAAGAGTATAATCGCCAACGCATTTGGTGGCACATTTGCAAAACCGCACAAGCCCAAGCTAAAGCCAAGTTTTGCAAAAGAGCCACCAAGCCAACGCACAACAACACTGACACTAAATGACTGACAAACAGACGATAAAACAAGAAGGGCAGCACACAACAGCGGTTTGGCGTAATGGCGGGTTCAGTGCTTCGTATGACAGTTTTGTTGTAGGTTTAAGTCCAGTTCTTCTATTGAACTTTTGTGCTAAGAATCCGCCACTACGCCAAGCCGCAAACCGCACGTTATGGGCAAGCTTAAAAGACCGACAGCAATATCAAAATGATAGGTAATTAAAAATGACTTATACCGAAATAGCACCTTCTGACAATCTTAAAGAACTCATTCAT
>CAYXAF010000076.1:0-8306 GCA_964463035.1 uncultured Flavobacterium sp. | reverse complement strand
TAGTGTCCGATAAAAATTCTCACATTTCGTGAGGATTTTTATCGGACACTAATAAAAGTAAATATTCCTCAAACTCAAAAAAATAAATAGATATATAACAATAACAAAAAAATAAAGCCAATATGCCAACAAGGTATTGCCAAAAACGGGGGCGTATTGTGTATTTTGAAAATTTTGTCTAAATTTGAAGAGTGATAATTTTTAGAAGTTTAGTGCTGAAAACCCTCGCCTTCGGCAATACCCAAACCGTTGGTGGCAACACTATGACGATAGCAACGCATAATACAAATCTTAAATGATTTTCTTCCGTTTAAACCAAACATAAATTAGGACAGATAAAACAAACATAAAAAGAATTACATATAAATATCCATATTTCCAGCGTAATTCAGGCATGAAATCAAAGTTCATTCCATAAACTCCTGCAATAAAAGTAAGCGGAAGAAAAAAGGCCGAAAAAATCGTTAATAACTTCATCACATCATTACTCTTTTGTGCGGTAACAGACAAATAAGTATTCATCAAGTTATTTGCATTTTCCAATGCTTCCTCATACTCTAAAATCAGTTTAACTAAATTATCTTTAACATCTTGCAAAGCTGTTTTATTAACATCAGGAACTACAACTTGATTTATAACATTTTGAGTTAAAACCAAAAGTTTTTTACTAATTCTAGTTTCTGTTTTCTGAAAATATAAATCTTCAAGTGAAACTTTATTATTACTTTTTAAAAATATAGTTTTCTCAACTTCTTCAATTTGATTAGTTTGCCATTGTGATGGTTCAGTATATGTTAATACTATTTGTTTAAATAATACTATCAATAAATCATAAACAGATTCATAATCTTTCTCATTAATTATAAGATTTTCAATAAAAGAGAATGAGGTTCTATGTATAGTAATTAATTGATTATCATTATAAAAAAAGGCAACCTTATTTGATAATTCTTCAACCGTCGAAATATTATCATTTTCGTTAGCTGTATAAGCTCTCAAAATAACAAAATTGAAACCTTTTATTTTTTCTATTTTGGGTAAATGACCAGGCTCTAAACTATCTTTTACTGCAAAAATTTCTAGATTAAACTCTTTTGCAATTTCTGCAAACTGTTCTTCACTTGGGCATTTAACATCAAGCCAATTAAATGATTCAAACTTTTTTAAAGTTGTATTTGCTTTCATAATTAATTCAAATTTAATCCAAAGGCTAATCCATACCACATCTTTTGTTGGTATATCCAGTCGTTTCTATTTTCATCCAATAAATCATCAAAACCAAGTGCCACACCAATAGTAAAATTATTTATACCAACAATACCCGCTAATCCTTTCGACCAAACTAAACCTTCATATTCCTTTGTAATCTTCTCTTGTGTTACTGATGGATTCATTGATGTAGCACCAAATCCTGAAAAAATTCCATATGAAAAAGCATAATGTTTTATATCTCTTGTATATTTATTCAAAGGTGTTTTTATATAATTGATTTTATAAATCTGTTCGTCTTCCAAAATATACAGCTCCATTTAAATTTGTTGTAAATTGATTAGGCAAATCTTTTTGCTTTGGTCTATATTTAAAAGGAATTGTTAAAAAGCCAAAATCTATTGAATTTTTGTGCAACTGCACAGAACTATTTTGTTCTTTACTCGCCTCTCTTGAAAATAAGTTAGGCTTAATTTGCGAAAAATCTATATGATTAGAATAATTAGTATAAAGTTTTATGGTATCATTTGAATTTTCTACATAAACAATTTGCTTTTCTTTACTTTTATAAACATCATTGGGTAGCTCTAAACCATTTTTTTGATTTAAAACACTACAACTAGTAAAAAAGAGGAAAGTGATAAAAAATATAAAAAAGTGCTTTAATTTCATATTCTCTAATAATAATTTAAAATAAATTTTTCTTCTTAAAAAGAAAAACACCAGATATTGAGATAACTAATGATATTATAATAACTATAAAAAAACCATTTGAATTTTCTTCTAAATTATTTGGCACATTCATTCCATATAAACTAGCAACCAATGTGGGGATCATTAAGATTATAGAAATTGAGGTCAAACGTTTCATAATAACATTCAAATTATTGGATATTACAGACGCATAAGCATCCATCATCCCAGTTAAAATGTTGCTATAAATATTAGTAGTTTCTTCTGCTTGACTTAATTCAATTTCAACATCTTCAAGCAAATCCTCATCAAAAGTTTCTCGATGTTCTTTTAAATTTTTTAATCTTCTAAATAAAATAGTATTTCCTTTAATAGAAGTTACAAAGAAAACCAAGCATTTTTCTATTTGAAGTAATGCTTGCAATTCTTCATTTTTAATAGATTTTTCAAGATTATCTTCGGCAAGTTTAATTCTTTGGTTTATTTGTTTTAAATATTTTAAAAACCATACGCTAGAAGACAGCAATAATTTTAAAACCAAATCAAAATGATTTTTAACTTTAATATTTTTTCGTTGAGAATACAAAACAAAACCCGAGAGTATATCAGTTTGATGAAAACTTAACGATACAAACATATCTTCTTTAAAAATCAACCCTAATGGAGTTGTGTTAAATGGCAATTTTTCATCATCACTTTTGAATGGAATACGAAGAACTATTAGATACCAACCATCTTCTATTTCAATACGTGGTCGCTCATCAATATCCTCAATATCATTATAAAATGCTTCGGGAATATTTAATTCTTTTAATAAAAATTTCTTTTCTTCTTTGGAAGGACAAACCGTGTTTACCCAAAAAATGTTTTTTTTATCCTCGGTTTTAATTAAACCATTTTCGTTTTTGTAAAATGTAATCATTATAAATGCCTTTTACGAAAAGGCAATATATCTATATCAATTACCTTTTCAAATTATTTTTCCTCCGATGATACTCTTCCATGTTATGGATGTTAAGATATTTATTACTATTAATTTACCTCTTTAATTAAGTATATATAAGCTGGTAAGTGGTCACTGTAGCCCGGTTCTTGTAAATTATTTCGCAAAGGATAACCTTTATATTGACCAGTTTTTTGTATCATAAATTCCTTTCTATAAATGCCTGCTTTCCAATACCTGTAAGATGAGTAATCTTTTCTTATCAAAGGTTCTGTCATAAATATTTGGTCAAAAATATCACCTGCATCTCTATAAAAAAGGGAAGCGTTTCCATTTTTTGCCATTTTTTCTGATGGATTATATATACCTAATGGTTTTACTTCTTCTTTTTTTCCTTTTGCTTTTAACACTTTTTTTAAACTATTGTCAAATGGGCCATCATTCAAATCTCCCATAGAAATTACTTTTGCATCTGGATTATTTTTTTGTAATGAATCTATTATTTTAACATTTAGTGCAGCGGCAAGTTCTCTCAATGGTCTACTAATTGCTTCTCCACCACGTCTTGACGGCCAGTGATTCACAATAAAATTAAATTCCTCTCCATCTAAAAAACCCGAAACTAATATTTGATCTCTTGTATAAATTCGTTTTGTAACCTTATTTATATTAAGTGTATCTAAACTTTCATTTTTAACCTTTTTGGTATCTTTTTCATAAATCATCAACGGAATGTTTGAAGAACTTGTTAATTTAAAGTGTTTCTTCTGATAAATTAAAGCACAATCAATACCTCTTTTATCTGGTGATTCATAATGAACAATTCCATAATCTCCTTTTATTAACAAAGGATTTTTTATCAAATCTTCTAATACACTAATATGTTCAACTTCTGCAAAACCAACAATAGTAGGCAAATTTTGATTTTCATCACTTCCTATTTGCGAAACAACTTTTGCAATATTATCTACTTTCTTTTTGTAATATTTTGAGGTATAAACCCACTCGTCATCACGAGAATTTGGGTCGTTAATTGTGTCATAAAAGTTTTCTAAATTATAGAATGCAACTGTATGAACTACAAACTTTTTTTCTTGAGAATTTGCGATATTAAAAGTAAACAATACAATTACCGCTAATAAAGTATTTTTAAAATTCATAAATTTTTTTTTAAAATCTGTGCAAATATAAACTTTTAATACAATACTATTTTATTAAAAGATCAAAATTAATAATTTAAACTACACTGTTGTCCGATAAAAAATCAAAAATAGTTAAAATTGTTTTTTAAGGCTAATAAAATGGTTTTATTTTTTGATTTTTCAAATAGTAAGCCCTTGAATTTCTAGTTGAATATTTGGGTCGTTTTATAGTACTTTATGTCGTCTACAATTGTTTCTATATTGTCAAAAAATCTTTGAATTTTATGTAAGTAAAAAGGTGTTTTTGCAAAAGACTCATAAGGTTAGAAAACGCCCATTTTTTGGTCAATGATTTTTGCATTACTGTAATTAACAACAACACTATCAAGGTGCACCATAGTTGAACTTGGATAGCATTTTGACTTTCTCCATAAAAATACTGAAGTGGAAAATTTTGTTTTATTTTTTTGAATAATAATTCTACATTCCAACGTTTTTTTGTATAATTCGGCTATTTCTTGAGGTTTTAAGTCGAACAAATTGGTTAAAAAATAAAAACATCTATTTTTTTTTCAGTATCAAAATAGGATACCAATCGTAATTCCACCTCTTTTTCTTGTGCATCTTGTTTATATCTTAGTTTTATTTTAGCATCACGAAGCACTTCGTTTGGTGTAGCATCATCCAAGTCGTATTCTTCCACTAACTCTTCTTCTGCATTATTTTTTAGTCGTGTAATAAAGAAGATGTTTTGAGTGTTCCACTGGGCAAAGGCACTGTATTTGTTATAAGCTTTGTCAAAAACACCTACTTCATTCTCTTTTAAAAAATTTTCATTTTGGATAAAAGCCGAATCATGCTCTTTTGCATGGTTGTTGTATATTTTAACCGGAATACCTATCTCAAGGTCTAACTTTTGATGACTTTTAATGCCTCCTTTAGATTTTCCATTGTTAGCTTTTCTGCCAACACATTCAAAAATAGGCAGAAACAAGCTGAAAGTAGTTGAGTCGATGGCAAATATTTTTCTGTTATTAATCATTCCTGTTCGGCTGTCCGAAAAAATGTTTATTTTTGCTCATATTATTCAGTTTTGTGATTATTGCCGAATAATACAATAAAAATCCTCACATTTCGTGAGGATTTTTATCGGACACTAATAAAAAACAACAATATCCCTATTAAATTAAAAACCATTAAAAAAAAACTTTTAGGGTTTATCATTATTATCTTTTCATCATTAATAGAAGTTTATTTAACCCCTTTAATATTATAACATTATGAATAAAAACTCAAATTTAATAATTGCAATATATTTTGCAATTTTAACTATTTTAACATTAATTGTAAGGCGATTTGAACTGTTTGACAGTAGATTTATTGATATTTTTTTTCTATTTTTAATTTCTATTCCTTTTAGGAAAGGAAATAGAAATCTATATATTCTTTATTCAGTAATTTTTCTTACCTCAATAGCATACTTTAAAAATTATAATTACAATGATATTATAAATATAATAATAATTATAATTAATGGAATTTTTTCATTTATAAACATTTATTTTGGACTAAAAACTACACCTAACAGCCGTTTGCCAAAAGGCGGAGTTTAGTGCTAAAATGAAACATCTGTGCTTAATGAAAAAATAGTAAAATAAAGAAATTTTGTGGTTAAAGCCCGCCCTTCGCCAAGCCGAAAACCGTTGCAAGAAAATTTTTACCACATTCCCTGAAATTCGTTTGCTGATACCATAGAATTCAAGTAAAGAAATCGTAAGGAATGGTTATTTGTTTAAGAAGAGAACTATTTTTGTGTAGCGGGGAAAATAAGCGAACAGAACCTCAAAAAAGATAGTAGGTAAAATTTTAATCTTTTATAAAATGAAAAAATTAGTATTAAGTTTATTGTTTATTTTATCTTTTTCTTTAGACATTTTTGCATAAACACCTTCAAATGATGAAGTTTGGAAAATGTTAAAATCACGTTATGACTATGAAAAAGTTGATTTTAATATTTCTGAAACAAAGAATGAAACTTTAATGAACTCTTTGAAAAGTTCAAAATTCATTATATTAGTGTCCGATAAAAATTCTCACATTTCGTGAGGATTTTTATCGGACACTAATAATTGTAAATACTATTTTTTCATACTTTTGTAAAGTTAAATTAAACAAATGTGAAGGTTTGTGTGATTTGGCATATTTGGACAGTTTCTTATAGGTTACAGTCTTTTTTTTAACTGGAATTCAATAATTGGTTTTTAAAATTTTATTTTACGCCTACTCTTGTCGGTTTTCGGCTTTCCCGTTAGTTCTGCAAATGTCAGTAATCAATCTCTCAAGTTATGTTATTTGAATGGTCGTCCTAACATAGCAGGTAACGTTTCGCAGCTTGTAGCAGTAGCGGTCAAATACACCAAAACTTTTGATTAGTCACGAATCATGACAATTACAATAGCGACTTTCAGTTTATCCCGAAAGCCGCTATTGCTACAAACTGTTGTTGTACAACGTTATTTTTTTAAGGTTTCTTTTTTAGCCAACCTTTTTTTGGACTAACATTTAGACTTATACCATAAAAGTTATTTCTAATAATGAAATCTCCAATTTTGTCACTACTATTTTCTAAATTAGCGATTTGATATTGTCCACTAACATAATCTGGAGCAATTGAGTTATTAATAAAAAAAGATAAATCTATTAAAGCAAAATTAGTTTTGTATTGTGCCCCTAACGAAAGTTCTGATGAAAAATTTATACTGTTTTGACCTTCTGATTTAGCAAAGAAAACATCTTTGAAGTTGCCATTTGTATCTCCAACAGAAACACTAGTAATTAGTGGTTCATTCATACCAGTGATTAAATTAAGATTAAATCCGGTACCAAAAGTTAAATTAATTTTTTTTGATAAATTTAAGTAATAATCCGCTTTAATTGGTATAGAAATAATAAACTGATTATATGGGTCATATTGAGTTAGTAAATTTTCTTGACCATTTCCAATATCGCTATCCGAAATATTTAAATCAAACTTTGGAATAAATTCTTTTGCTATTATACCTGTTTTAAAATTGAAATTTCCTGATTGTGCAAAATTATAGTACACACCAAATTGATATGAAAAATCATTAGTAAATTTCATACTAGGGTATGTTGATCCATCTCTATTCCAAGCATCACTTTTTTTTAAAATTGAGGGTTGAAATACAAAACTAAGTTTTGAATATTCTTTGTGAAAAATATTTTCAGCTTCTTGAGAATATGCAAAAAAAGAAATAAAAGTTGCAAGCAACAAGCTTGCAACTTTTTTTGAATTAATCAATTGGCATATCATAAAAATCTTTGTTTACTATTAAGTTACCTTTTTTGTGATAGCTGAATAATTTATTATCTTGTAGTGCATTATTAAATCTTTGCGGAGTTCCTGCAATTGGGATGTAAGTAGTGGTAGTAGTTTTTACTTTAACACGTCTTCTTCTTTTTTCTTTGTATTTATGTACACTATTTTCATAAGCACAATCGATATAACGTAATCCTTGGTCAGATTGATTTTGTCCGTTAATACCAGCAGCTATCCATAATCTTCTTGCTTTCCATTTACCGTTTTTCTTTTTATAACCTTTTGTTATAGCTTTTACTTTGCTAGGAAAAACACTAGTACAAGGATTGTTAGGGTCAGAGCAATTTGAACCAAAAGCTGGTCTGACTTTACTAATGCGTTTTAATTTATCTCCTCCAACTTCTTCATATTTAACTTCCTTAACTTTGTCTTTACAGCTGTAACTACTTTGTTCATTTCTTTTAGGTTCAACTACAACTACATTTGGATTGTTATGAGGAATATTTCCCTGATTTATTAGTTGAGCAATATTCGAAATAACGTTTAAATCATTGTTATGAACTTCTATCCAGCTACCTTCGTCATCAACAAACTTGTAATAAGTATAACCTCTTTCTTTATCTCCAATAATTACTTCGGCATTCTCACTTAATAAAGTTCTTTCAGTTTCGTCATCAATAAAATGATTATCTGGGTCAGCATTTGCATCCCATTGTCCATCACCTTGCTGGTCTAACCATGCAGATTCTTGAGCTTCAATTTTACGTCTTAATGAGCAAAATTCTAAGTCTTCTTCAAATTTTCTTAAAACATTATCCTCATCAAAACCAACAGCATCAGCTAAAGCGTCATATTGATCGTCAGTTACATTATTAGGAACTGTTGCATCAAAAGCATCACAATCTGAATCAATCATTACATCTAATTGGTCAATTGTACCCCAATACTTATCCCATGTTGGGAAAATAAGTATGTTATT
>CAYXAF010000075.1:0-8326 GCA_964463035.1 uncultured Flavobacterium sp. | reverse complement strand
CCGTAGCTACGATGAGGGCGATTTTTAAATTTTAACACACTAATTTTTAAAAAGAACTTTTTAAATATAAATGAATTTTTAGAAGCCCCCATGTATAAAAATTGAAAATAGTTATTCGGTTTGTTGGAAACAAAACTATAATCGCTCCAATATCTGTCTAAGCTAGCTGTATTTGGATGAGCTTGATTTGCAGTGATGTTATAAGTAATTCTATTTATTTGAATATTGTTACAATGATAGGAAATACTGCTTGAACATTATTATTTGCAATGCGACTATAAACGCTTCTATGTTAAATTGAAAAACAATACTTTTTGTTTTTTTTAAGCTGAAGCATAGGAGATACATCTAAAACAGTTTCAACACCACTTGTTTGTACTTGCTAGTAAAATGTTTTTATTGGCACTTGAGTAACAGCGCCCAAAATGTTAATCTTGTTGATAATTTGCAATAACAGCAGGCATACGAACTTTTATGGCTTTCATTTTATTATTAACTAATGATGTAAATTTAACTCCTGACTCTCTATCTACTCCTCTAAATTCTGTTGTATTTTGACCATAATTAGACTGTGCAAGAAAAGAAGATAGAAAACTTTCCTCTTGATAGATTACAGGCGTTGGTGTTGGCTCATCGTTTTTACTACAAGAGAAAAGTGAGAAAATAATTGCGGATGATAAGATTGTTTTTTTTATTTTTTTAAGATTTATGAAGCAAAAGTATTTTGATAATAAAAATGAAAAAAAAGCAAATAGACCAACAACATTTTTAATAGACAGACAACTTATTTTTTGAATAGATAACTTTTTCCAACAAATACTGAAAGTAATCCAAAACCAATCATTAGTAACAATCCTGGAATTTCTTTCCAAGAGACGATTATTGCTTTTTCAGGCTCGTTCATTGGATATGCAACGGTTATTTTTCATTAATTTCATAGTTGAACAACATAAAAAGTTGTGGCGATTTGCTGTAACTTTTAATGGTTTGATTATCTGAAACAAACTCAAAATACGGGCTTCTTCCTGATAATTTTCTATGGGTTGTAACCATTCTTGCTCCATTATGGCTTACTTTATAACCAATAACTTTTGCTTGTGCTATTGAGCCAGACATTGGATAGATAATTGTTTTATACAAAGCATTCCACCAAAAAGAGAGCACACCAAAGCCTACTATTAGCATTACAAGTCCAATGATTTTGGGTTGTTGTTTTTCATTATTATTAATAAACAATTAGTTTCTGATTCAATATTTGTCCGTTTTCGTTTTCAATTTTTACAAAATAAATTCCCGATTTTTCTATTGAATATTGCTTTTCTGATATTTTTTGAATGCTAATTTCTTTTCCTAAAACATCAATAACCTTAACACTTTTAATAATTTCATTCGTTTCTATTATAAAAATGCCATTAGTAGGATTTGGAAAAACTGAAATTTTACTTTTTTTATCAAAACCATTCGTATTCAAACTGACACAAGTTGACGAGAGATTCAATTCAAATTGATTGAAAAAATCCCACATAATGTTTTCTAAACCTCCACCAGATGGCCATCCATGACTTCCACCTATTCTTTTTAGCAACGAAACTTGTTTTGAAGTTCCACTTGTATTACAAAAATCGATACGTTCATAACCATTATTTAAATTAGTAGTATTTGTGTAGGTATCGGCACCACAATTTAAATATGCAAAAGGTGTTATTGGCCATTCACCCCAAGCATTAGGAGTATTATCGGCGTCTGGATATTGCACCACATTATCGCTAGAACCATGGCAATGCAGTAACGGAACTTTTACAGCTGTTGCCGATGCAAAATAGTTATTTATATAAGTATTATCACCATACATACTTGCTGCATAGGGAGCAAAAGCTGCAATTTTATTAGGTAAAGCAATAGCTAAATGATATGCCATAAAACCTCCACCCGAATGTCCAGCTACATATACTTTGTTGTTATTGATAAAATAGGTTGAACATAAAAAATCTATCATATCCGAAATAAACAAAACATCGTTTGGACCATCGTTTAGATTAGCATTTACAGGCTTATTCCAGATACCACTTCCTATATCATTAAGCGAATTTGGATAAACGGCAATAAAATCATTCGAATTAGCAATTACATCCATCCCACAATAGCTTTTTATTCCTGCTCCAGTGCCACCATCGCCATGCAACACAATTACAACAGGTTTGTTCGGTGGAATTTGTGCATTATGGTAATGCACAATAAAAGTTCTATTTACACCATTAGAAGTAATTGTATGTGTTACATCATAACTAAACAGATGGTGCGAGATGAATAAAAAAGCAGCAATAAGTAATGTTTTTTTCATATTTTTATATTATTTAAGATTTATGAAGCAAAGATATTTTTATAACAGATTGTATAAAACAACCAATAGACCAATAACATTTAAAATAGACCAATAACATTAAAAAAATTATATCTTTGAAAAAAATTTAAATTGCAGATGATTTCTTTTAATTGTATAATAATCGATGATGATGAAATAGACCGACTAACGGTTGTTTCGTATGCAAAAAGATTTCCTAATTTAAAAATTATGGGTGTTTTTGAAAATACCCAAGAGGCAATTCCATTATTAGAAAAGGAACATATAGACATCTTGTTTCTAGATATTGATATGCCAATACTAAACGGATTGGATTTTCGCAAAAAAGCAATGGAAGTTCCGGTTTGTGTTTACATAACGGCACACCCCGAACATGCAGTGGAGAGTTTTGAACTAGACACATTAGATTTTATTGTAAAACCCATAAAAATCGACCGATTTACTCAAACAATGAGCAAAATTGAAGATTATATGGAATTGAAACACAAAGCACAATTGTTTGAATCGACCATTGGTGGCGATGTAATTTACATTAAAGAAGGTCATATCGAAACAAAACTGAAACTTCACGATATTTTGTATCTCGAAGCATTAAAAGATTACACAAAAATTGTTACATCAACCAAACGGCATTGTGTATTGACAAGTATTGGAAATCTTTTAAAAGAACCTCATTTTCAGTCTTTTGTTCGTGTTCATCGCAGTTTTGCCGTTCAAAAACAATATATTGAAAAAAAAATGGCAAATGAACTTTTACTTAATAATGGAACATCGATTCCAATTGGAAGAAGTTATAAAGAAAATTTGAGCTTATGAGAAACGTAATTTTTATAGTTTTTTTTGTCATTTTTTTATGTTATTCTTCTTATAGTCAAGTAAATAGTGAATTAATAATTGATTCATTAGAAAAAAAATTACCAAAAACTAAAACCGAGAAAGAAAAGATAGATATTCTTAACCAGATTGCATATGAATATAAATTTATTGACCCAAATAAGAATTTCAATAATGCCACAAAAGCTTTAGAGTTTGCAAAAAAAATAAACTACCACGATGGAATTATTAATGCCAAAAGAAATTTAGGATATTTTTATTTAATTACTTCCGATTATAAGCAAGCCCAAGATAATTTTAATTACATAATTAATAACTCAAACGATAACGCCAAAATTGGACTTTCTTATTCGGGACTTGGTATTATTGAGGCTAAGCAATCTAATTATCCAGAAGCATTGAAACTATATTTTAAAGGGTTAAAGTTTGCTGAAAATAGTAATGATAAAATCATTCAAGCCAAAATACTTTCCAATATTGGCTCTGTATATTATGATATTAACGAATTTAACAAGTCTATTCAATATCAAAAAAAGGCATTAGCCATTCCGGGTAAAAATGGATTTAAAGAAGACGATAATTTAAGACTACATAATATAGGATTATGTTATTTTGAATTAAAAAATTATAATAAATGTTTAGAATTCATTCAAAAAGCAGAATTACTTGATGATAAACTAGGCCAATTAATGAATAAAATATCTTGTATTGGTGTGAGAGGTCGTGTTTATTTTGAAAGAAAAGAGTATGACAAAGCATTATCAATATTCTTAAAACAATTAGAGTTGAACAATAAGTTTGGCGATCCACACAACATATCAGGAACATATAGCAGAATTGGTGATGTATATAAAATAAAAGCAATGAGTGATGCCTCATTGAGTAATAGAAAAGCATTTTACTTAAAAGCACTTGAATACTATTCAAAATCTATTGCATTAAATAAAGAAAATAATGATTTGCAGAATTTAAGCATGGATTATTCTTCAATTTATGAATTAGAAAAAAACCAAAATAATTTTAAAGAAGCACTTTCGGCCTTAGAAACATCAAAAGCTTACAATGATTCAGTATTTAATCAAGATAATAAAGAAACCATTAAAAATCTTGAAGATAAAAGAACAATAGAAGTAAAAGAAAAGCAACTTAAAATTAACCAACTTGAACTTCAAGCAAAAGAAAAACAAAAACAGTTCTACCTTTTCGGTATTGGATTATTAGCAATTATCGGAGGCTTATTATTTTATCAAAGTCGTAATCGTAAAAAAAACAACGAAAAATTACAACTCTTAAATGCCGAATTGGACCAAGCGAACAAAACCAAAACCCGTTTTTTCAGTATTTTAAATCACGATTTGCGTAGTCCAGTTGCTAATTTGATTCATTTTTTGCATTTGCAAAAAGACAGTCCAGAATTGCTCGATGAAGAAACCAAAAACCGAATGCAAAACAAAACTATTTCTGGAGCAGAGAATTTACTTTCTTCCATGGAAGATATTTTGTTGTGGAGTAAAGGACAAATGGAAAATTTTAAACCACAACCCAAAGAAGTTTCTTTAAATCAATTGTTTGAAGACACAAAAAAAGTTTTTTCGGGCTATCAAAATATAAAATTTGAATATCAAAATCCAGATAATGCTACTGTTTTTACAGATGAAAACTACTTAAAAACCATTGTTAGAAACTTAACGAGTAATGCCATAAATGTTTTTAAAACAACCCAAAATCCAGAAATTATTTGGAAAGCTTGGCAAGAAAAAGGCGTTTCTTATTTATCAATAACCGACAATGGACCAGGAGCAACTTTGGATCAATTTAAAGCGTTGTATGACGATAAAGAAGTTGTTGGAATAAAAACAGGTTTGGGTTTGCACTTAATTCGCGATTTGGCAAAAGCTATTGATTGTGAGGTTAGTGTAGATTCAAAAATAAATGAAGGCACTATATTTAAACTAAAAATTACAAATTTTCATTACAAAACCAATTTTTAGAAGTCCCATTTAAAAAAATGTTTTTTTAAAAATAATTTGCATAAAGCCTACAGCTTATTGCCTAATACATAAATTTTTTGTCAAAATCAAATGTTTTAAACTCATTCAATCGAATATTTTTAGGTGTATCTTTTATAATTTTATTAGGGGTAAAAAGCAGTATTTCATCACAAAAACTAAAAGCTAAATCAATATCGTGTGTAGAAAAAAGAATTATTTTTTGATGCTCTGTAGTAAGTTTTTTTAACAATTTTAAAAGAATATGTTTATTTTTGTAATCTAAATGTGTTGTTGGCTCATCTAAAATAATAATAGGTGTATCTTGTGCTAAGGCTCTGGCTATCATCACTTTTTGAAGCTGTCCATCACTAATTTCAAAATGTTTTTTATTTAAAAACTCCGAAATTTCTGTTTGTTGTATTGCTAAATTTATTTTTTCAATATCGGTTTTTGATAATTTACCTAACCAATTTGTATAAGGTTGCCTGCCTAATGCTACTAATTCGTGCACTGTTATATTGCTCTCGGGCAAAGCTTCGGTTAAAACAATGCTCATATTTTTTGCTTTTTCAATAATAGATAAATTATTAAAATTTTTGTCATCAATAAAAACATCTCCAAAAATAGGTGCTTGTAAACCTGCTATTGTTCTTAAAAACGTTGATTTTCCTACTCCATTAAGCCCAATAACTCCTATTAGTGTTGAAGTTTTAAACTCAAAATTTAAACCTTCAAAAATGCTTTTTTTAGCATACCCGAAGGCTAAATTTTTTATGATTAAAGAAGTTTTCACGTGCTAAAATTTAATTTTTTGCTTGTTAAAAATAATATAAAAAACCATCGGTGCTCCTAATAAACTTGTTAATACATTAATAGGGATTAGAGTGTTTTCAAAAATATTTTGCGATAAAAAATCGCACAAAAGTAAAACTATTGCACCTAAAAATGATGAGCCTACTACCAAAACAAAATGATTAGATGTTTTTAAAATTAATTTTGCCAAATGCGGAACTGCTAATCCTACAAAAGCAATAGGACCTACAAAAGCGGTAATACTCCCCGTTAATACCCCCGTTATTAGTATTATTTTTAATCGTTCTTTTTTAAACAAAATCCCTATTGATTGAGCATAATTTTCGCCTAATAACAATGAATTTAATGTTTTTGAAATATGCAAACTTGTTCCAAAGCCTACTATAATAAGTATTGATAAAACCAAAATTGTTTGCCCAGATAAATTTGCCAAACTTCCCATATTCCAAACAATATATTTTTGCAATTCTTCTGCTTTGCTAAAATAACTTAATAAACTAACCAATGCATTTGTAAAACTGCCAAACATAATCCCAACAATTAAAACTAGCATTGTATCTTTTAGCTTTTGTGCTATAAAAATGACTAATAAGAGCACTAAAAAACTTCCTAAAATAGCCCCAAAAACAACTCCTATATTAGACTGAAAAATACTTTGGAAATATATAGGCAATATTGAACTACCTAAAATAACCAATGCAACTCCTAAACTTGCCCCAGAACTTATACCTAAAACATAAGGTCCTGCTAATGGGTTCCTGAACAAAGTTTGCATTAACAACCCACTTACAGATAATCCGACACCTGCAAAGATAGCTGTTGTAGCCTTAGGTAATCTATAATTTTGTATTATAATTTTATTAACAGAATTTTCTGAGATAAAAAAAGAATTTAACACCTCATTAAACGGAATTTTAACACTCCCAAAACTAATATCAAGCACAAAAAGTATTACTAAAATAATTAGCAAAAAAATAATAGTTTTAATATGTTTTGTTGAAAAATTCATTTTTTTTAACTAGGGCTTTTACTTCTTAAAAATAACTAGTTTTCATTAGAAAATCAATTTTTAGAAGCCCCCCTAAGCCTATCATAAAAAGTTAAGGTATCGTTTTGCAACAAGTTTGGGTTCAAAATTTTCACTAAATCTTTAAGTAATAAATCGGGGCGGTTGGGAGCCATTTCAAAGAAAATTGAACCCCCTTTTGCCCCTTTTTTTAGGTTATATGTATAGATATTTTTAGTTTTAAAAACTTTAAAATGCTTGTATAATTTGTTTTCATTAAGCAGTTCGTTTGTAGTTGCATATTGCCCAGAACCAATCCAATAATCTGCATTTTGTGCTTTGCTAAAAACCATTTCGAATGATAAGGCTAAACTTTCAGAACCTTTGGTATCTGCCCATAAATACAAGCCATTAGCATCTGCTATTAGTTTTGCTGCCCAATTTTCTCCTTGTGGCATATACCAAGTGTCTTTAAACATTGAACCACAAAAAACAGTTGGCTTTTGTATGCTATTTTGTGCTATTTTTTTGTAATAAAAATATTTTTTTTCAATATTTTTAAAAATACTATCTGCTTGTGTGCTTTTATTATAAAGTGCCCCGAAAAATTTAATCCATTCCGCTCGTCCTAAGGGGTTTTGTTCTTGCCAATCACTATTTAAAAGCACTTTAATCCCTGTTTTTTTCAGCATTTGATATTGTTGCATTTCGCCTTGCATGGCATAGCCTATTAATGCATCGGGTTGCAAGGCAAGTAATTGTTCAATGTTTATATTTTGCCCTAAACCTAATTCTTTAATTTTTTTATTATCAATTAGTTGTCTTGTTTTTTTAGATGAAATATAATCGGTATTAGGAAACCCAACCAATGTATGTTCGGTATTTAAACTCTCTAATGACGGGATATGTGTAGTGGAAGTTACTACAATTTTTTGAACAGGAACTTTTATTAAAGTATGGTTTAAAAGGCTATCAGGAATTTTAGTTTTATCGGTATATAAAATATAGGTTTCTTCTGCTGTTTTTTTTAAAACAATTTTTTTATAACCCTCAAAACTCAAAAGTTCAAAACCTTGTGCATATAAAATTTCAGATTTTTTTATATTGCTTTTTATTACTTTTTTTTCGGTATTATGGCATCCGAATGTAAAAAACAAAAGTAGTAATAAGTATAGTTTATTCATTGTTTTTATGCTTAATTACTAATTATGGTAAACCTCAAAGGTTCTAAAACCATTGAGGCTTAATTATGAAAAATGTATAATTTAAGGAAACTTCTAAAAATTGGTTTTCTAATGAAAATTAGTTGTTTTTAAGAAG
>CAYXAF010000074.1:0-8664 GCA_964463035.1 uncultured Flavobacterium sp. | reverse complement strand
TTCTATTTCCTCCATCTTCAGCATTCAGCTGCATCACCGCATCGGCTGTGGTGCCACTTCCTGCAAAAAAGTCGAGGATGAGGTCGGTTTGTGTGTTAAATGTACAAGATAAAACAATTTTTTTGAGTAAATCTATTGGTTTTGGTGTTTCAAATGGTGACTGACCTTTAGATACACTAAATAAATCTTCCATTTCCCTTATTCCATCAGCTGTAAGATGTTTTGCTATTCTATTTACATTTAAAATGCTATGAAATTTAGAGAAGTCGTCTGAAACTTTTCTTATCTTCCCAATAATACTCATTCCATACTCTTTTGGCACCAGAATATACTTATTATTTACTATACCATCATCAATTTTCTTTTTAAATTCTTCGTCTTTAAATTCTAAAATTTCCTCATAATGCAAATTTCCATATTTACCAAATTCTTTTCTAACCGCATCTTCTTGTATCCAATAATCTTCGTTCTCAATTTCTATTATCTTACCTCTAATATCTTTTGGTCTTTTTAGGTTATCAAATTTACTTATATTTTTTGCATATATCAAAAGACTTTCATGCCCATTTATTACGAATTTCGCTTGTCCACCTCCTTCAGATGTATTAACAATCATATCCTTAATAAAATTCTCCTCCCCAAAAACTTCATCCATCAGCAAACGAAGTTGTGCCACTTCGTTATCATCAATACTCACAAAAATAACGCCATCGTCTTTTAGCAGTTGCTTAGCAATGTAGAGGCGAGGATACATAAAGGTAAGCCAAGCCGAGTGGCTGTTGCTTTTGCTTTGTGTAAAACTTAAAATGCGTTTTGCTTTTTCTTCGTCTACTCCTATGAGGTTTTGCAGTTCTTTTACGGTGAATTTTCTTGTGTCGTTATACACAAAACCGTCGCTACCTGTGTTGTAAGGCGGGTCTATGTAAATCATTTTTACTTTTTCGTAGTAGGCATTCGAGAGGTGTTTTAGCACTTCCAAATTATCACCTTTTATCAGCAAGTTTTTGGAGTTGGCGTTTTCAGGTTTGCTGTTGTGGGTTTCGTCTGCCTTGAGCAAAGTGGTGGCAGGGTCGCTTGCAAGAAGTCGTGCATAGCTTTTGCCGAGCCAGTCTAAACCATAACTTTCAGAAGAAAAGTTGACTTCCTTTTCGGTAAGATTATTTTTAAATTTTTCAAATTGAAAATTTCCGTCTTTGTCAAAGCAATGCGGAAAGTTTAATCTCAATGCTTCCAAATCTTTGTTTGGCACTTTTATGTGGTTGGTAATTATTTGCTCGTTACTCATACTTATAGTTTTGAGTTTTTAGTTTTGAGTTTTTAGATAGATGTCAATTATTTTGGCTATTTTGTAATAAAAATGAATTTTTAGAAGTCCTTAATAAACTGTATTTGTTTCTTGATTATTGGCTATTGCTTTGGCTGCGGATGTCCCGATGCGTTTTACTCCTAAATTTATGATTTGTATTGCCTCTTTATAATTTCGAACCCCTCCTGCTGCTTTCACTGGCAACGGATTTGAGTTTTCGAGCATCAAAAGAATACCTTCTATAGTGGCTCCGTTTGGCTTGCCTGCTTCGGTTTTGTAGAACCCGGTGGACGATTTTACAAAAACTTTTTCGTATTGATTTTCTTTAAAATTAGAAATAATAATATTTTTTATCAGAGCCGAAAGTTGCACTATTTGCAAGTTGTTTAAGGCAGCAATTTCGATAATCCATTTCACAGTTTTGTTGTTTTCTAAACCCAATTTTGTGCATTCAAGTATTTCCGTTTTTACCTTTTCGAGGTTGTTGTTTTTAAAAGCCTCGTAATCCACCACAAAATCTAAATCATCGGCACCATCTTTAATTGCTTGCTGTGCTTCGAATAATTTTTGTTCTAAATAGCTTTTGCCCTCTGGAAAATCAATAACGGTACCTACTAAAACAGACGATTGATGTGTTGTAATCATCTTTCGGGCTGTGCTTACGTGCTCAGGTCGAATCATAATAAGTTTAAAATCTTCGTCAATAGCTTCTTGGATAGCTGCAGCCACAATCGTGTTGTTTTCTGCTTCCGAAATACCTGCTTGTTCGGCAGTTTTTAAATAAGTGGAGTCTAAATATTGTTTTATGTTTGTCATTTGTAATGTTTTTATTGCAAATTTAAGCTAAAATATAATCTTTAGCATTTTAAAGTTCATTTGCTAAAGCGGTTATCTGTTTAATATCTTGTTCCTTTGTTTTGGGATAAATTAGTAACACATTGTCTTTGTCAACAATAATAAAATCGTGTAAACCATCAATAATTACTTTTTTATGTGCATTCGTATGTATAATGTTGCCCGAAGCATTTTCGATGATAATTTTAGCATTTACAACCGCATTTTTTTGTTCATCTTTTTCTAATTTTTCATACAACGAACCCCATGTGCCCAAATCATTCCAATCAAAACTAGCAGGTAATACATAAACATTTGAAGATTTTTCTAAAATTGCATAATCAATCGAAATATTTTCGGCAAGTGGATAGTTTTTCGTTATAAAAGTAGCCTCTTCTGGAGTGTTATAAATAGATAAACCTTTTTCAAAGAGTTGATGCATAGCAATTTGATTGTTTTTAAAGGCTTGAGTTATGCTTTTTACACTCCACATAAAAATACCCGCATTCCACAAAAAATTTCCTTGTTTTAAAAACTGTTGAGCTGTTTCGTAGGTTGGTTTTTCTCTAAATTGCTGCACTTGTTTAATTTCTTGGGTTGAATTTTTATCAAATTCGATGTATCCATAACCCGTGTTCGGGAAGGTTGGTGTGATGCCCAAAGTCATCAAAGCATCGTTTGCTATACAAAATTCAAACGCATTTTTCACGTTGTTTATAAAAGCCTGTTCATCTTCAATCCAATGATCAGATGGGGCTACAAGCATCACAGCTTCAGGATTTTCTTTTTGTATTTTTAAAGAAGCATATAAAATGCAAGGAGCTGTATTTCGCATAGCAGGTTCTAGGACTACTTGATTTTGAGTTACTTCGGGCAGTTGTTCTAAAACAATATTGTTGTATTTTTCGTTGGTTAAAATATAAATATTTTCAGTAGGAATCAATTTGGCTAATCGATGAAATGTTTTTTGTAACAAGGTTTCGCCTGTGCCCAGCATATCGTGAAATTGTTTAGGAAACTCGGTTGTACTTACGGGCCAAAAGCGTGAGCCTACACCACCAGCCATCAAAATAGCGTAATAATTTTTTGAATTCATAGGTTTAAAATTTGTGACAAATTTAAGCCTTTTTTAGGAGTTAAAATAAAAGAATTAGTATATTTGTTGAAAAAACAGGCAAACCTCAAAATTTTAAACCCGTTGTGGTTTATCATCTAAATAAAATCAATGAAAATCTACTTTTTAGGAACAGGCACTTCGCAAGGCATACCCGTTATTGGTTGTGATGACCCTGTGTGCCTTTCAAACGATGCAAAAGACAAACGCCTTCGGGTTTCGGTGTGGGTGCAGTGGAACGATGTAGATATTGTGATTGATTCTACCCCCGATTTTAGACAACAAATGCTGACCTCTAAATGCCCCAAAATTGATGCTCTTTTATTTACACACGAACATGCCGACCATACGGCTGGTTTAGATGATATTCGTCCGTTTTATTTTAAACAAGGCGATATACCTGTTTATGCTCATAAACGAGTGCTTCAAAATTTAGAAAAAAGATTTGATTATATTTTTAATCCTAAAAACAAATACCCTGGAACTCCACAAGTAAGCCCAATTGAGGTAAAAAACAATCACCCCTTTAAGGTTAATCAACAAACAATTATTCCTATTGAGGCACAACACGGAACCCTACAGGTTTTTGGATATCGTTTTGATAATTTTGCGTATTTAACCGATGTAAAAACCATCGAAAAAGAAGAAATTAATAAATTAAAAGGAGTTAAAATTTTAGTTATCAATGCCTTGAGAGAACAGCCGCATCATTCGCATTTTAACTTGGAAGAAGCCTTACAATTTATTGAAAAAATACAACCCGAAAAGGCTTATCTTACCCATATAAGTTATAGTTTTGGTTTCCATACCGAAATTAAAAAAAAACTCCCTAAAAACGTGTTTGTAGCCTACGATACTTTAGAAATTGAACTATAAAAACGTCCCATTTATAATGATAGACACCCACACCCATTTATACGCTGCAGAATTTGACAACGACCAATCTGAAACCATCGAAAGGGCTTTGAAAGCAGGTGTTAAACGATTTTATTTGCCAGCCATAGACAGCACTTTTACCCAAAAAATGTATGCTTTAGAAGAACAATTCCCAGAATATATTTTTTTGATGGCAGGTTTACACCCCACCCATGTAAACGAAAATTATAAAACGGAATTAGCCCATGTGAAACAACAACTTTCCGAAAGAACATTTGTTGCCATAGGCGAAATTGGGATTGATTTGTATTGGGATAAAAAATTTTTAACCCAGCAACAACAAGCCTTTCGAGAACAAATAGCTTTGGCAAAACACTATAAACTACCGATTGTTATTCATAGCAGAGATTCGTTTGCTGAAATTTTTGAAATTTTAGAGGTTGAAAAAAGTGATGATTTATATGGCATATTTCATTGTTTTACAGGGACGTATGAACAGGCCTTGCGTGCCATTAGATTAGGTTTTATGTTAGGAATTGGAGGCGTTGCCACCTTTAAAAATGGTAAAATTGCCGATTATTTAGCTCAAATTCCGATAGAACATATTGTTTTAGAAACCGACAGCCCTTATTTGGCTCCAGTTCCGCATCGAGGAAAGCGAAACGAAAGCAGTTATATCCGCTTAATTGCCGAAAAAATTGCCGAAATTTATAACCTACCCTTTGAAACAATTGTGCAAGAAACAACCAAAAATGCTTTGCAAATTTTTAAAAAAAAATAATAAAAAATAGTATAGATGAACATTGAAAACGTATATGAATATTGCCTTGCAAAAAAAAACGTTACCGAACATTTCCCGTTTGATAAGGATACTTTGGTTTTTAAAGTAGCCAATAAAATGTTTGCTTTAACCTCCTTGCAAAATTGGGAAGCAGGAACCCCCAGTATCAATCTAAAATGCGACCCCGAAAAAGCCCTCGAACTTCGAGCCGAGTTTGAAGGAATTGTAGAAGGTTATCACATGAGTAAAAAACATTGGAACACTATTTTTATCAACAAAGATGTGCCAGACCGTTTGATTTTGGAACTTATCAACGATTCTTATACCTTAGTTTGGAATAGTTTGCCTAAAAAAAATAGAGAGAATTGGTAAACTCTAAATATATTTTTTCTATTGTTATATCTCATAATTTTTAATACTTAAAATCCTTTGAATGCATTGACTTTTACTATTTTTTTAACCACAAAAAACCTTCCCGAAACATGGGATAGCGTTTTGCATAGCAATATTTTCTTGTCAAAAAAATATTTAGAAGCACTTGAAAGTTCCAGCCCTATCAATATGACTTGTAGATATATTGCTTTTTATAAAGATAATGTGTTGGTTGGCAAAGCTTTGGCACAATGTATCAATTTAAAAAACGTAACTCATTTAGGAGTTGAAGAAGGTTGTTTCAAAACAAAAGTTCGGAACTTTGCTTTTAAAAACCTATGCTCCAATGTGTTGTTTTTAGGAAATAATATGCTAACGGGTCAAAATGCGTTCTGTTTTGAACCAACAATTAAGGTTTCGGAACTGATAAACTGCTTGCATCAAGTACTTGAAGTGGTGGTAAAGAATTTTAAAGATGAAGGAATAAATATTCATATAACGGTTTGTAAAGATTTTGAGGCTTCGGAAATTGACGGTTTTAAACAAGGTAATTTTTTAGATTATTATCAGCTAAGCACCCAGCCTACTATGGAATTTCGACTGAACGAAACGTGGAAAACGGAAGAAGATTATATAAATGCTTTGCAAAAAAAATACCGAGACCAATACAAACGAGCTCGTAAAAAAAGCGAACGTATAAGTAAACAAAAATTTTCTTTACAGGATATCGAAATTCACAATGATCGTATTTTTGAACTTTATTTAAATGTGGTTAAAAATGCTCCTTTTAACACTTTTATTCTTCCAAAAAATCATTTTTATAGTTTAAAAAAAGAACTTAAAGATAATTTTCGATTGTATGCCTATCTCGAGGCAGAAGAACTGGTAGGCTTTTCAACCTTACTTAAAAATGGAACGGTGATGGATACCTACTTTTTAGGCTATGACGATGCAATTCAAAAAGATAAAATGTTGTATTTGAATATGTTATATGATATGATGTTGTATTCTATTCGTCATCAGTTTAAAAATATTGTGTTTGGGCGAACGGCTTTAGAAATAAAAAGTTCGATAGGAGCAAAGCCAACTGAAATGTTCGGACTTATTAAACATCATAACCCATTGATAAATAAATGTGTAGCAAAATTATTCAAATATTTAGAACCTAAAACTGAATGGATAGCCCGAAATCCTTTTAAAAATATTGAGGCTTCTTAAAATTAAATCTCTTCAAACGTTTGGGCTTCTGTTTTTCCTGCTTTCCGAACATTAAGTGTGTTTCCATTTTCATCAACCACAAAAGCTACAAATTCTAAATTATTAGCATTTGCAATGTTTGAAGGAACTGCAAAATTAAACGAACGATTATAAACACCCCCAACAGAAATTTGATTAGCAGGAATTTCGTCACCTAAAAGATTTGTTGCACAATATTTTAATACATGATTGTGTTCAAAGTTTTCAATGTTCCCTGCTCCGTAATAATTAGTATAATTTACTTGTGTAAAATTTAGTTTATTTTCTAAAATATAAACTACTAATTTTAAATTAGAAAAGTTTTTTGCAAATTTAACTTTTACATCTAAATTAATTTGATTAGTAACAATGTTTGATGTTATTGCTAAGCCTAATTTTGGATTATTACCTTGTGCAGCAATAGGAACTTGCAAAATATTTGAATCTTCGGGAGAGGTCCAACGAGTTCTTCTGTTCAAAAAACCTTTGGGATATCCTGGAGTGTTTAGCAAGGTTTCTAATGCATAACTATTAAAGCTATAAGGATCATAACCTCCTGCATTAGGATTATTACTTTGAACTCTGTGTATCCCTACAACAACCATATTATTAGTTAAACTACTGGCTTTTTCAATAGCATATAAAACCCTAACACACCAGCCACACCATGTTCCGGTATAATCTTCTACTAAAACTCTTTTTTTAAAATACGTTTCAGAGCCGTTGTGTATAGTTATGTTTATAGCCTCTGAAAAACCATTTGAGTATAACGCTTTTACATTTTTCAACCCTGTTGATGTTGCTGTAAAAACGTTCCCAATAATAGGAAATCCATCAACATAAAAAGTAACATTATTAGTAATATTAGTTCCTAAATTTGTGGCAGCAGTTAGCGTAATTGGTTCGTTTGTTTTTCTGATATAATTATCGGCAAATACATAAATATCAGTAATAGGAGCTTCTTCAATTATATATTTTTCATCACAAGATGAAATTAGTATTAAAAAACTAAAAACAATTAACGTATAGATTTTTTTTGTAAAAAGCATTAATGAGTATTTTTATTTTATCATAATTTTAATCGATGCAACATTCCCGTTTTCTGTAGTGAAAGTTGCTATATACATCCCTTTTGAAATATTTTCTAAGTTTATGTTGTTTGTACCTACATTTATATTTTTTTGAATAATTTTCTTAGCAGATAAATCAAAAAAAGATAGTTTTGATACTTGTGTAGCATCTATTATTAACTCATCAGAAACAAATGTGCTATTTAGTTTAATGCCAATTTGTTCTAATTTTTCGTAGTCTTTAACATCTAAATTAGGATTATAACGATATGTGAAATTAATAGGTGAGCCTATTTGTGCCCCGTTTGCATCAACCATTAAAAATCTAAAACTATAATCTAACGGGAAAGTGCCAGAACCTGTGTCGGAGTTCCAAAAGTATTGACCATCACCTCCTATATTTGAATTAGCAGGGATTAACAAAGGAGCACCGGGAGGATACATTTGACCTATAGAAACTCCAAAATAACAATCTGTTAAGCATAATTGCATAGCACTACCATCAGTATTTGTTAAATTATTACATCTAACCTTTACATTTATTGGGGTAGAAGATGTGTTATAAATTTTAAATTTCATTTTTGCAACACTCTCTAAAACTGAGCTAAAAGCAATTATATCTCCGTTGTTTATGGGGGTTCCGTCAAGCTTTTTCACTTCTAATTGAGCAAATGAAAAATTAAAAATAAGTAAAAAAAAGAATATTTTTTTCATTTTTATTGATTTAAGTTAAAACTATTGGTTTTTGTATAAAAACCAATAGTTTTTTAAAAAATTAAGAGGGACTTTTAAAAAATTATTTTTTTATAAATTTAATAGTTTCTGTTTTGTCTTTCCCTTCGATATTTACAAAATAAACACCACTAACCAAGTTTGAGATATTTATTTGTGTATCTGTCGAAACATTATTTGTTTTTAAAATAGTTTTACCTGTTGTATCGTTTATTGAAATATTTACAAATTCTATATTTGTAAAACTAATAAAGTTGTGTGCCGGGTTAGGATAAATTTTTATTTTAGATCACTACTAACCGACTAAATTAAAAATATAAGCAACAAAGTTCCTTAACCCTTG
>CAYXAF010000073.1:0-8832 GCA_964463035.1 uncultured Flavobacterium sp. | reverse complement strand
TTTCTAATGAAAATTTGTTATTTTTAAGAAGTAGAAGGCAAAATTTAAAAAGAACTTTTTTTCGTAAAAATGAATTTTTAGAAGTTCCTTAAATATTTACTAAATTTTATATAATTTATAATTATGGAATATAGAATAGAAAAAGACACTATGGGCGAAGTGAAAGTTCCAATTGATAAATATTGGGGTGCACAAACCGAACGCTCTCGAAACAACTTTAAAATAGGCACATCTGCTTCGATGCCTAAAGAAATTATTTATGCGTTTGCTTATCTTAAAAAAGCAGCTGCTTATGCTAACCACGATTTAGGTGTGCTCCCTGTAGAAAAAAGAGATTATATTGCAACCGTTTGCGATGAAATTCTAACAGGAGTATTAGACGACCAATTTCCGTTGGTTATTTGGCAAACAGGCTCGGGCACACAAAGTAATATGAACGTAAACGAAGTAATTGCCAATCGAGCTCAAGTATTGGCAGGTTTTAAAATTGGCGAAGGCGACCCAATTTTAAAAGCCAATGATGATGTAAACAAATCACAATCATCAAACGATACCTACCCAACCGCTATGCACATTGCTGCTTATAAATCGGTTGTAGAAATAACCATTCCAGGGATAGAAAAATTAAGAGATACATTAAAAGCAAAATCAGAAGCCTTTAAAAATGTTATAAAAATAGGTAGAACTCATTTGATGGACGCTACTCCTTTAACATTAGGGCAAGAGTTTTCGGGCTATGTTTCGCAATTAGATCATGGCTTAAAAGCACTTCGAAATACGTTAGACCATCTTTCTGAACTTGCTTTAGGAGGAACTGCCGTAGGAACAGGCTTAAATACCCCAGTTGGATACGATGTAAAAGTAGCCGAATATATTGCTAAATTTACAGGTTTACCCTTTGTAACTGCCAAAAACAAATTTGAAGCCCTTGCCTCGCACGATGGAATTGTAGAATCGCACGGAGCTTTAAAACAAATAGCTGTTTCGTTGAATAAAATTGCTAATGATATTCGGATGATGGCTTCGGGTCCTCGTTCCGGAATTGGAGAAATTTTAATCCCAGAAAATGAACCCGGTTCATCTATTATGCCTGGAAAAGTAAACCCTACCCAGTCCGAAGCCTTAACTATGGTAGCGGCACAGGTAATGGGAAACGATGTGTCTATCACAATTGGAGGCACACAAGGGCATTACGAATTGAATGTTTTTAAACCTTTGATGGCTGCTAATTTTTTGCAATCAGCTCGTTTAATAGGCGATGCTTGTGTTTCTTTTAACGAACATTGTGCTACAGGAATTGAACCTAATCATAAACGTATAAAAGAATTGGTGGATAGTTCTTTGATGTTGGTAACAGCCCTAAACACTAAAATTGGTTATTACAAAGCAGCCGAAATTGCTCAAACAGCACATAAAAATGGTACTACTTTAAAAGAGGAAGCGGTGCGTTTAGGCTATGTTTCAGCAGATGATTTTGATGCGTGGGTAAAACCCGAAGATATGGTTGGAAAAAAGATGCTGTCCTAAAAAAGTTTGTAAAGTTTTAAAAATTGTAATTTTGTAATTGCAAATAATACAAAATATATAGGGGCTTCTAAAAATTGGTTTTCTAATGAAAATTATTTATTTTTAAGAAGTAGAAGGCAAAATTTAAAAAGAACCACAGGCGTATCTATAGTTACGATGAGGAGGATTTTTAAGTTTTAACGAACTAATTTAAAAAGAACTTTTTGTAATAAAAATGATTTTTTAGAAGTCCTCTAAAATTAAAATAAAGGGTTTTTACCCAGTTTACATTGCTATAATATTTAATTTTATGGTATAGTTTACGCATTTTACTAATTTTTTACAAAGTTATTAAAAATTTTACGTATTGAATATAAACTACTTAACAAAATTATCAACAATACAATCAAGTATTTTAGCCAAAAAATTGAAATATTTAAAACAAAAAATATTACAATAAAGAAAAATAAACTTTTTATAAATAATTGAAATATAGATTTGTTTATTTTAATCTTATACCAATAAATTGATAAAAAATAAGCAACTAAAAGATATAAAAAATAGTAAAACAACAATGCAATTCCTATACCTTGTAAATTTAAAATACTATATCCGATGTATAAAAAAATGATATATAAAACACTAAAAATTATGGTTTTATAAAGAAAAACTTTCTTATCAGCCTTCGCAACTACCAAATATGCCATACAAAACGAAACGGCTTTAAAAAACATCCCAATAAAAGCCCATTTAAGTAACGGCATTACTTCTAAAAATTGTTTACTAAATAGTATTTGTATAATAAACTCTCCAAAACCCATAAATACTAATAAAATAGGTGTGATAAGCAACATGGCAAATTCTAATTGGTAATTTACCGCTTCCGATGTTTTTGTATTGTCGTTTATATATGCTGATAATCGGGGGTAGTATTCGGTGCTCATAGCATTAAAAATTAAATCTACATAACCATTCATCACCAGTAGTGCTACACTAAAAATGCCTACTTTTGCCAAACCTTCTGTATGCTGAATGTGCAGTTGTAAAGCATAATTCATAAGCATTGGTACATAACCACTGATGGTTAATAATCCTCCAAATAAAAATAATTCTTTACCTTTGATTATAACTTCTGAAATAGGTATTTTTCTTGGTTTAATTTTTATGTTTGAAATATAATATTTTGATACTAAAAAATTTATAAAAGCAGTAGTAATAAGCGAAGGAACAATACCATCAAACTTATAAAAATACAACAACCCAAGGGTAAAAAACAACGAAAACAACGAACTAAAAATTGTAATTTTTGCCAACCAAGTATAGTGTTCAAAGCCTTGTAAAGCTGCACTATTTCCGTTAGTAATTTGTTTAAAAAGTATGATAATTGATAAAAAAACAAATAAAAACCATTTTTCTGTAGTATCAAAAACCCAATAACTCATCAGTGGAGCAAAAATAATAGCTAAAAATACGCCTGCAACACCCGAAAAAAAAGCAATTCGTAATAGCAGTGAATACTCAAAGTTTAATTTTTCTGATTCATTATTTTTATAGTATAACGAAATATTTTTAACCCCAGAGGTTTCAATACTAAAACCTACAATACTCCGTAAAACTTCTACAGCATTAGTGAGTAAACTAAGCAATCCGTAGCCATTAGGTCCTAAAATTATAGTTATAAATTTAGTTTTTATAACCGACAACAACAAGTTAATAACCTGTACACCTCCAAACAACGAAGTAGCTTTTATAATTTTTTTATAAGGCAATATTTTATAAATTAAGATTTAATAATGTTGATTAACGATTTGTGATTAACGATTACCTACCAACAACTAAAAACTAAAAACTAAAAACCATTAATCAATGTATTTTTCCAGAGCAATTTTTAGCAATTCAACCGAGCGTATTAAGTCGGCTTTTTTAAGCACATAAGCTATTCGAACTTCATCTAAACCTGTATTTTTTGATGAATAAAAACCAGAAGCCGGAGCAACCATAACGGTTTCATTAGCATCTTGAAAATTTTCTAACACCCATTGGGCAAAATCGTCAGCGTTTTTTACTGGTAATTTTACAATGCAATAAAAAGCACCTTTCGGAACGGCAACCTTTACATCTTTTATCTGCTGCAAATGAGCCACTAAGGCATCTCTTCTGTTTTTATATTCTGATATTACTTCATCAAAATACGATTGAGGAGTTTCTAAAGCTGCTTCGCTGGCAATTTGTGCATAGGTAGGAGGGCTCAAACGGGCCTGAGCAAATTTCAAAACTGCTTTCATAACCTCTTTATTTTTTGAGACAACACAACCTATCCGAGCACCACACATACTATAGCGTTTGGATACCGAATCTATCATAATAGCATTTTCCTCTAAACCTTTGACATTCATAATTGAAAAATGTTCGGCACCATCATACACAAACTCACGATACACCTCATCTGCAATTAAAAATAAATTGTTTTTTTTTACCAAAGATGCTAACTGTAAAATCTCTTCTTTTGAATACAAATAACCCGTAGGGTTTCCGGGATTACAAATTAAAATTGCTTTGGTTTTTCGGGTAATTAATTTTTCAAAATCAGCAATTGGTGGCAAAGCAAAATTAGTTTCGATACCCGAAATTACAGGCACAACTTTTACACCCGAAGCCGTTGCAAAACCATTATAATTTGCATAAAATGGCTCCGGAATTATCACTTCATCACCTGCATCAAGGGTGCAACCAAGAGCAAAAAGCAAAGCCTCTGAACCGCCTGTTGTAATAATAATATCTTCGGTGTTTATAGGTAACTGATGTTTTTGATAATACAAAGCCAACTTAGTTCTATAACTTTCAAAACCTGCTGAATGGCTATATTCTAACACATTTACATCTGCATTTTTTACAGCATTTAAAGCTACTTCCGGAGTTTTTATATCTGGCTGACCAATGTTTAGATGATATACTTTTACTCCTCTTTTTTTGGCAGCCTCTGCATACGGAACTAATTTTCTAATAGGAGACTCAGGCATTGAAATACCTTTTTGTGAAATTTTTGGCATATAAACTATTTTTATTTTGAATATTATAAAATTATTTATGTGGACTTCTAAAAATTTATTTACAAATTACGTATATTTTTTTTAAAAATCCGAAAATTGTAAGCATTAAGTTTCTAATTATTATTTTTTACTAGGTTATATATTTTATTTAATTTACAAATATATTGCATCGTTATTGTAATATTTTCACATATTTATAGACATATTTACAAACGTACTATTAATTTTTTATAAATTTGTTAGCAATCTAATCGAAAATGAATATGTTTAAAAACTATTTTAAAATCATATTTCTCTTTATTTTGACCACAGTAATTGGACAGAATAGCACTTGGAATGCCTCAAAAGATAAAATTATAATTCCGTTTCAATCGGTTTATAATTTAATAATAATTCCTGTTGAAATAAACGGAGTAAAATTACCTATGATTTTTGATACAGGTTCAGAACATAGTTTAATTTTTAGTTTTACAGATATCGATTCTATCACTTTAAATAAAACAAAAAAAACTAAAATTTATGGACTTGGTAATGGTGATTATGTTGATGGAATTATTTCTGCGGGGAATAAAATTAACTGTAATGGCTTGCAAGCAAATGATTTTCAGTTACTTTTAGTTTTAGACGAGCAAATAAATATGTCTGCAAAATTAGGAATTACTGTAAACGGAATACTTTCGGCTGCACTATTTAAAGATTATGTATATGAAATAAATTACAATAGCAAAAAAATTACTTTTTATAAAAAGTCAACAAAAGTTTTAGCAAAAAAGTATAAAAATTATCAAAAAATACCAATTAATATATCAAAATATAAGCCTTACGCACTTTTAAAAAGCAATATTAGTGAGAAACCACAACTCACATCGATGCTTATTGATACTGGCTTGAGTGATGCTGTTTGGCTGTTTGAAAATGACAGTATTAAACAAAATGGTAATTTTTTTAACGATCATTTAGGCACCGGAATTGGTGGTGAAATTTTAGGAAAAAGAGCTTTAATAAAACAAATTGAAATTGGTAATTTTAAAGTTAAAAATCCATTAGTAGCATTTCCCGAAGCTGATTATTTAAAAAATATTGATACCCTTTTTCAAAGAAATGGTTCAATTGGAGGCGATTTTTTAAAACGATTTTCGGTAGTTTTTGATTATCAAAATAATCAATTATTACTAAAAAAAAATCATAATTTTACAAAACCATTTGAATATAACAAAACAGGAATTGAAATACAACACAATGGAATACAATGGGTTAAAGAAGAAATCCCGTATTATGTATCATATGTCCCTAAAGGCGAACAACGACCTACTTACGAGGCTGAAAGCTTTAAGTATCAATTTGTGCTAAAACCAATTTTTGAAATTTCAAGCATCCGAAAAAATTCACCTGCCGAAAAAATAGGCTTACAAGTAAATGATATACTCATAAAAATAAACAAGAAAAAAATAACCGATTTTTCACTCGAAAATATTATGAAAATTTTTCACAATGAAGATACCCAATTTATAACCCTCGAAATACTCCGAAATGGGCAAACTTTAAACTTTTCTTTTGAAGCGGAAAGTTTGTTGTAATATACATAAAATCAATAGGTTATTATTTTTTGTCTTTCCACATTTTTTGTGCTTTTTCTAAGTCTTCGGGGGTATCAATACCAACACCCACATGCTTGGTGAGTACCATTTTTATACGTTTCCCGTTTTCAAGGTATCGTAATTGTTCTAATTTTTCTGCTTGTTCTAAGGCAGTTGGTTGCCACATGCTAAAATCTATCAAGGCATTTTTTCTAAAAACATAAACCCCAATATGTTGATAGTAGGTAACGCCTGAAATTTTATCTCTGTTAAAAGGAATAGGACTTCTAGAAAAATATAAGGCAATATTTTGATTATCAACTACAACTTTTACATTATTTGGGCTTTGAATGGCTGTGTCTTCTGTAATTTCTTTCATCAACGATACCAAATCAATTGATTTTTTTGTATCATTTCTAAGAATTTCAAGGGCTTTTTCTAATGATTTTTTATCAATAAATGGTTCATCTCCCTGAACATTTACCACAATTTCTGCATCGGTATTTGTTACCGCTTCGGCAATACGGTCGCTACCACTTTCATGATTTTTTAAACTCATAAAGGCTTTACCTCCATTGCTAATTACTTCATTATAAATATGTTTGCTATCTGTAGCTACTAAAACATCTTCAAAAATATTGGCTTGTAAACAAGCTTCTAACGTACGGATAATGACGGGTTTACCCCCTAAATTCTGCATTAATTTTGCAGGAAACCGGGTAGAAGCATATCGAGCAGGAATTACAGCTATTGTTCTCATAATAAAAATGAATTTTTAGAAGTCCTCTAAATTTTAATTTATATTAACAGTGTACAAATATATGAACACTGATGATACTGATTAACATATATTCACAGGTTTTTTAGCACTAAATTTTTATAGAGGACTTCTAAAAATTGGTTTTCGAATGAAAACTAGTTATTTTAAAGAAGTAGAAGGTAAAATTTAAAAAGAACTTTTTGTAATAAAAAATAATTTTTAAAAATCCTCTATAGCCTTATTCTTTACAATCGTGTGCTCATTTGCTTAACCATTTGTGTTTTCCAAGTAGTAAAACTGCCTGCTAAAATTTGTTTTCGAGCCTCCCGAACTAACCACATATAAAATCCTAAATTATGAATGGTGGCAATTTGTTTACCGAGAAATTCGTTTGCTGCAAACAAATGTCGTAAATAAGCTTTGGTATAATACGTATCAACATAGGTTATTCCCATTTCGTCAATAGGAGAAAAATCGTCTTCCCATTTTTTATTTTTGATATTTATAAATCCATTAGCCGTAAAGAGCATTCCATTTCGGGCATTTCGGGTAGGCATCACACAATCAAACATATCTACTCCTAAGGCTATGTTTTCCAATATGTTTATAGGCGTTCCTACTCCCATCAAATATCTCGGTTTATCTTTGGGTAAAATATTACAAACCACATCTGTCATAGCATACATTTCTTCGGCAGGTTCACCTACTGATAATCCTCCAATTGCATTGCCTTCAGCACCCACATTTGCAATATATTCAGCCGATTGTTCTCGTAAATCTTTATAAGTGCTGCCTTGTACAATAGGAAATAACGTTTGCTTATAACCATACAATTCAGGCGTTTTAGCTAAATGTGAAACACATCTGTCTAACCATCTGTGAGTCATATGCATAGATCGTTTTGCATATCGGTAATCACAAGGATACGGAGTGCACTCATCAAAAGCCATAATAATATCAGCCCCTATAATTCTTTGAATTTCCATCACATTTTCAGGCGAAAAAAAATGATACGAACCATCAATATGGCTTTTAAATTTTACCCCTTCTTCTTTAATTTTTCTGTTTGCAGAAAGCGAATATACTTGATACCCACCACTATCGGTCAAAATATTCCTGTCCCAGTTCATAAACTTATGCAAACCTCCTGCTTGTTGCAAAATTTTAGTTTGCGGACGGAGGTATAAATGATAGGTGTTTCCTAAAATAATATCAGGGTTAATATCTTCTTTTAGTTCTCGTTGATGCACTCCTTTTACGGTTCCCACGGTTCCAACAGGCATAAAAATAGGCGTTTCGATGGTCCCGTGTTCCGTTTTAATTACCCCAGCTCTGGCTTTGGTTTTTAAATCGTTTTGAAGTAAAGTAAATTTCATTTCTATATTTTTTTTTTGTAACAATTTACGGCCTCAGTTCGCTCTTTTGAAGCTCGTGTCCTGCTGTTCGTTACAAGTCCTCATTAAAAATATAATTTTTGTAAGGTTTTTTATATGGGCTTCCTTTGGTCGCCAAAAAAAAGCCAACAAAATTAATATTTTTAATTTGCGGGCTTTCCACTGCCATCAGGGCTATTTTTTTAGCCAGCAAAGATAAAGAATTGTAATAAATAGTAAAAATTTCGGAGTAAATATATTCAAAAAAAATCAAGCATCTCTTAGATTTGTTAACGAAAGTATAGAAAAAAGGGTTTATAAAAATTCATTTTTCGAAACCCTTATAAGCATAATTGATATAATGCATAATCTGGGTTTAAATGGGATAAAAATCCGAAAATCCTTAGGTGCATGAAAGCAAAAAAATAAAACAATACACTATTAACCGACTAAATTTTTTTTAAAAAAACATACAATAAAAATCTGTAACCCTTATTTTTACAAGGGTTATTTTTTTGAATTTTAAAACCTACCTCCCCCTAAATATTTCAATAAAATTAGTTCTT
>CAYXAF010000072.1:0-9200 GCA_964463035.1 uncultured Flavobacterium sp. | reverse complement strand
AAAGACACAATAAAATTAAGAGCTCACGGACTATTTTTAAATGAGGAATACTTTTGTGTTTTGAATTTAAAAAATAGGAGTACGTTCTTAATTTTGAAGTAGATTTAGTTTGTAATAGGACTTTAATGTGTAATCTGGATTTAAAATGCTATTATTATCTCTATTCTTTTTTAAAAAGATATTTTGGACAGATAGAACTTCGTTCGTAAACTCCTATGAAAGCATTTGCTTTCATCTTGTTTATGCCCTCTACTCCCGCTTTTATTTGTTTCCATAGAGCATTGCCCATTACTAAAACAAATAGAGAGCTCCGTTCAGGTAGGGTTGTGATTATTTTTATTTCACAAAATCCCTTTAAGGGGACTTCTAAAAATTGGTTTCCTAATGAAAATTTGTTATTTTTAAGAAGTAGAAGGCAAAATTTAAAAAGAAACGCAGGCGTAGCCGCAACTACAATGAGGATGATTTTTAAATTTTAACGAACTAATTTTTAAAAAGAATTTTTTGTAATAAAAATGAATTTTTAGAAGTTTACTTAAGTTATTTAGATGCTTCATTTCGTTCAAAATGACAATATTATGATTTTGAACGAAGTGAAGTATTTTTTTCTTGTCTCTAAATTACAAATCAATTTGTTTTAAATCGTTATAGTTTTTGTGAAGTTTTTTTAATAAAATTCCGTATAAAAGTTGATAAAATAAATAAAATAATCCAACTATTAATATAGGAACAAAAACACTTATAAGTATTATAATTGGAAAAGAAACATCAACATGTTTTTCGGAATATTCAAACATCAAGAACAATCCAATTACTGAGGTTATAAATACTAAAAATAGATTATATATCACATAATATTTTACAATTTTTCGTGTATTTAAAATGTCTTTCATCAGTTGTTTTGTAGATGAAAAAGTAGAAATTTTTTTATAATTTTTATAAAATAAATAAATAAAGAAGAATAAAACTAAAAAATTTATTGCCGTAATGTAATTGTTAAATTCAAACAAATGTATTTTTTTAAGATTTTGATTTGATTGTTCGTTAAACAAAGAATACACATCCAAAGCGCGTAATATTAAAAATTCTAACACACTTATAATCAATATCCATTTAACAATAGATGATGATTTTTTATGTAACATACCATAAATTTCTAACTCTGAAAAATTAGGCGATTTTTGGTTGTTTTTTTGCCAATCTTTTTTTAATAATTCTAACTCTTTCATTGTATCATTAAAGATTAAGTATTTTTTTTAATTTTGTTTTAATTCTATTCATCTTCACTCGTGCATTTACTTCGCTTATGCCTAATGTTTCTGCAATTTCAGTATAATCTTTATCTTCTAAATACATAAAAATTAGGGCTTTTTCAATATCGTTTAGCAGTTGAACGGCTTTGTATAAAAGTTTAATACGCTCTTCGGTTTCGTCGTTATAATCATCATTTTTTATAGTGATAAACATATCGTTTATTGAAGTAGTATCAATGTTTTTTTTCTTTTTTCGATATAGGGTAATAGCAGTGTTTAAGCCCACCCGATAAGCCCAAGTAGTAAATTTAGCCTCTCCTCTAAATTTAGGATATGCTTTCCAAAGTTGTATGGTAATTTCTTGGAACAAATCTTTGTGAGCATCATCATCATGCGTATATAACCTACATATTTTATGTATGAGGTTTTGATGCATTTTTATTTGCAACACAAAATTTTGCTCTAATTGTTGTTCCATTAATAACTTGTTAGTAGCAAAAGTAAAAAGTTTGTTACAAAAAATTGATAGAAATATGTATTTTTGCAAACCAATTTTATAAGGGGACTTTTAAAAATTGACTTTGTAATGAAAATAAATTTTTAAAAAACATCTATATAATATTTTTAAATTTTTAAATAATAACTATGTTAGACAGATTACAAATAATAAAACAACGATTCGACGAAATTTCAGATTTAATTATTCAGCCTGATGTTATTGCTGATCAAAAACGATATATACAATTAAATCAAGAATATAAAAATCTTAAAAATTTAGTAGAAAAACGAGAAGAGTACATTCGTTTAACAAATAATATTACTGAAGCAAACGAAATAATTCAAGACGGTAGCGATGCAGAAATGATTGAAATGGCTAAATTAGAATTAGACGAAGCTAAAGAACGAATACCTCAATTAGAAGAAGAAATTAAGTTTTTGCTTATCCCAAAAGACCCAGAAGATGCCAAAAATGTGATGGTTGAAATCCGTGCTGGAACAGGAGGAGACGAAGCAAGTATTTTTGCAGGAGATTTGTTTAGAATGTACACTAAATATTGTGAAAATAAAGGTTGGAGAACAAGCGTTGTCGATTTAAACGAAGGAACTTCAGGAGGTTATAAAGAAATTATTTTTGAAGTAACTGGTGAAGATGTTTATGGAACGCTAAAATTTGAAGCAGGAGTTCATCGAGTACAGCGAGTGCCGCAAACCGAAACACAAGGCAGAGTGCACACATCAGCAGCAACAGTTATGGTATTGCCCGAAGCAGAAGAATTTGATGTGCATATTGATATGAACGATGTTCGCATTGATTTATTTTGTTCTTCGGGACCAGGAGGGCAATCTGTAAATACTACAAAATCTGCCGTTCGGATGACACATATCCCAACAGGGCTAGTAGCTCAATGCCAAGACGAAAAATCACAACATAAAAATAAAGATAAGGCTTTGCAAGTGCTCCGTTCACGTTTATATGAAATGGAATTATCAAAAAAACAAGAAGAAGATGCTAAAAAACGAAATTCGCAAGTGAGTAGCGGAGACCGTTCAGCAAAAATTAGAACTTATAACTATGCACAAGGCAGAATTACCGACCACAGGATAGGGTTGAGCATTTTTGATTTAGATGGTTTTATGGGTGGAAATATTCAAAAAATGATTGACGAATTACAACTTGTAAGTAATACCGAAAAATTAAAAGAAACGGAATTTTAGTAAACAAATTTACCCCGATTATTTTAAGTGAACTTCTAAAAATTCATTTTTATTATAAAAAGTTCTTTTTAAAAATTAGTTCGTTAAAATTTAAAAATCTTTTATCTAACTAATTTTTTATATTTAATTCTTTGTGGGGTAATATCTCCTAATCTTTTCTTTTTGTTTTCTTCATATTCTGTGAAACCACCTTCAAAAAAATACACTTCGGAGTTTCCTTCAAAAGCTAAGATATGGGTGCAAATTCTGTCTAAAAACCAACGGTCGTGTGAGATTACTACTGCACACCCTGCAAAGTTTTCTAAACCTTCTTCTAAGGCACGTAGTGTATTGATGTCTAAATCATTAGTAGGTTCGTCTAACAACAACACGTTTCCTTCTTCTTTTAGAGTAATTGCTAGATGTAGTCTGTTTCGTTCTCCACCTGATAGCGTTGCTACTTTTTTGTTTTGGTCGCTTCCTGCAAAGTTAAATCGAGATAAATAGGCTCTTGAGTTTACTTGTTTGCCACCCATTTGTATGAGTTCTTGCCCATCACAAAAGTTTTCCCAAATACTTTTTTCGGGGTCTATATTACTATGGCTTTGATCTACATAAGCTATTTTTACGGTTTCACCTATTGAAAAAGTCCCTGAATCTGGTTTTTCTTGGTTCATAATCATTTTAAAAATGGTTGTTTTACCTGCTCCGTTTGGTCCAATAATCCCTACAATTCCTGCTTGAGGAAGTGTAAAATTTAAGTTTTCGTATAGTAATTTATCTCCAAAACTTTTACTAATCCCTTTTGCTTCGATTACATTAGTTCCTAGTCTGGGTCCGTTTGGGATATAGATTTCTAATTTTTCGTCAAGTTGTTTTTGGTCTTCGTTTAATAATTTATCATAGTTTTGAAGTCGGGCTTTTTGTTTGGTTTGTCGTCCTTTGGCTCCTTGCCGAACCCAATCTAGCTCCCGTTCAAGGGTTTTTCTTCGTTTAGAGGCTGTTTTTTCTTCTTGTTCTAATCGTTTTGCTTTTTGGTCTAGCCAAGAAGAGTAATTTCCTTTCCAAGGGATTCCTTCTCCTCTGTCTAGTTCTAAAATCCAGCCTGCTACGTTGTCTAAAAAGTATCGGTCGTGTGTTACGGCAATTACGGTTCCTTGGTATTGTTGTAAATGTTGCTCGAGCCACAAAACACTTTCAGCATCTAAGTGGTTGGTGGGCTCGTCTAAGAGCAATATGTCTGGTTGTTGTAATAATAATCTACAAAGTGCTACACGTCTTCGTTCTCCTCCTGATAATATTTTTATGGGGGTATCTGCTTCGGGGGTTCTGAGGGCATCCATAGCTACTTCGAGTTTATTGTCTATTTCCCAAGCACCGGCAGCATCAATTTTATCTTGTAGTTCGGCTTGTCTGTCCATTAGTTTTTGCATTTTATCTGCATCTTCATATACTTCTGGTAAGCCAAACATATCGTTTAGTTTATTAAACTCATCTAAAAGGGCAATGGTTTCGGCTGCTCCTTCTCTTACAATTTCAATAACAGTTTTGTTTTCATCTAAAATAGGTTCTTGTTCTAAATATCCAACTTTATAGCCGGGTGCAAAAACTACATCGCCTTGATAATTTTTATCAACACCTGCTATAATTTTTAATAATGATGATTTACCAGAGCCGTTTAAACCTAAAATACCTATTTTAGCTCCGTAAAAAAAACTTAAATAAATATCTTTTAATACTTGCTTATTAGTGCTTGAGTAGGTTTTACTCACTCTCGACATTGAGAATATTACTTTTTTATCGTCTGACATATTTTTTTGTTTTTAAAATATTGTATATTGTATTCAAGTATTCTGTATTCAAGTATTCTGTATAAAAAATATTAAAATAATTTCATAATATGCGTTATACAATATACATTATACATGAATACTGAATACTTAACTTAAAATTCTCTAATTATTTTTCCTGTTGCTGTTGTTTTAAATTCGGGTTTAAAGATAATTTCTTTTGGTTTTTCGTATTTTCCTAAATCGGTAAAATTTTCGTTATCTATGGTAACTTCATCTCCTTCTATTACTAAAACTATTTTTTGTCCAAGTTCATCATCATTTTTAGAGGTAATATAAAAACGTTGTTTAATTTTTGAGATTAGTTTTTCTTCTATTTGTTCGGGGAAAAGTTTTATACCACCACTATTTATTACATTATCGTATCTGCCAATCCAATTAAAATGTTCGCTATCTACAATTTCTACAATGTCGTTTGTTATAATTACATCGTCAGAAATTTTAGGTGCATGTAGCACTAAACAATTCCTGTCATCGGTAGAAATCATTACGTTTGGCAGTATATGAAAGTTTTTTTCGCCAATTCTTTTTGCAGCAATATGGGTTATGGTTTCGGTCATTCCATAGGTTTCATAAATTTCTGATTTTACTTTTAAAAGTTCAGTGATAAGTGGTTGATTAACTTTTGCACCTCCTATAATTATTTTTTTTATTTGATGCAGATGGCTTATAGAATGTTGGGCTTGCATAGGAACCATAGCTGCAAAATCATATTTTTTTGTGTTTCTGTATAATGGGTTTGAATTTGGGGCAACAAAATCGAGTTCTAATCCTAAAATAAATCCTCTTATAAGCATCATTTTTCCTGCTACATATTCTACTGGTAAGCAATGCAAGGCTTTATCGCCTGGTTTTAGTCCAAAATAATCGCCTGTTGCCAGAGCTGAATTAATCATTGCTTTTTTTGATATTTTTATAACTTTTGGCTCTCCTGTAGTACCAGAAGTTTTCATTTCAAGATACGGGCTGTTAGAAAACCAATCTAATATAAAGTCTCCAACGGGTTGCTCAAAAGGTTCTCCTTCTTTTATAAAAACGTAAGCAACTCTGCACATATCGTCTTTATCCATAGTAAAACCATTGAGTTTAAATCTATTATGCACATTTTGGTGTGTAGGTATCATTTTATATAGTTTAATTATTTAAAGTTCAAATGTTTAAGCATTTCCTAAAAATTTTAAATTAAAAATCATCTTTACTAAAATCCTAAAATCAATTTAGCGATAGAAAAGTAAATTAAAATTCCAGAAATATCATTACTAGTTGTTATAAAAGGACCTGTTGCTAAAGCTGGGTCAATACCAAATTTATTTAATATCAACGGGATAAAAGTTCCTATTAACGATGCTATTATAATTACTAAAATCAGAGCAATAGTTACAATATAACCAATTTTAGGTTCAACATTAAGTAAAAAATGACTACCTACAAAAAGTATAGTGGCTAATATAATTCCGTTAAACAAACTTAGTGATATTTCTTTTAACAAACGACTAATTATTGAACCGCTAATACTCTGGTTTGCTAAACCTTGAACAATAATTGCAGAAGATTGAACACCCACATTACCAGCCATTGCAGCAATAAGAGGGGTAAAGAAAAACAATTCTCCATGTTCTGTCATTGCACCTTCAAAAAGACCTAACATTTTAACACTAATAAACCCTCCTAATAGTGCTAAAACTAACCAAGGTAAGCGTGCTTTTGTTAAATCTAAAATGCTATCATCTGCTTCTACATCTTGTGAGATACCCGCTGCTAATTGGTAATCTTTGTCCGCTTCGTCTTTTATTACATCTACTACGTCATCAATAGTTACACGGCCTACCAAACGCCCCATTTCATCTACAACAGGTATTGCTTCGAGGTCGTATTTTTGCATAATCCTAGCCACTTCAATATCGGGAGTATCAACTTTTACAAAATCTACTTTTTTTATATAAACTTCACTAATAGGAGTTTTTGTAGATGTAGTTAATAAATCTTTTAATGAGAGCCTCCCTTTTAACCTATCTTCATCATCAACTACATAAATAGAATGAACTCGGGTAACATTTTCAGCCTGATGACGCATTTCTTTTACACACGTAAGCACTGTCCAATTCATGTTTACTTTTACAAGCTCTTTGCCCATCAAACCCCCGGCAGTATCATCATCATATCGTAAAAGTTCTACAATATCTTTAGCATGCTCAAGGTCTTCGAGTTCAGAAATTACTTGTTCTTTTTTATGTTGAGGTAGCTCAGCAATAATATCAGTAGCATCATCGGTATCTAACTCGTTTAACTCTTCTGCAATTTCTTTAGCAGATAAGTTTTTAAGAATACTTACCCGTAAATCATCGTCTAATTCTAATAAAATTTCTGCAGTAACCTCACTATCTAATGAATTAAATACATAAATAGCATCTTGCAGAGTAAGCTCTTCTAACACCTCTGCCATATCTGCATAATGCACCTCATGCAACAATTTTTTTACTTCTTGTGCATTATTTTGCTGAATTAGTTGTTCTAATTGGCTTAAAAATTCGGTATTTAATTTAAACTCCATCTGCTGAAATCCATTGAGTTAGTTCGACAAATTGCTCTACACTTAATTGCTCTGGTCGGAGGTCAAAGATACTATTTTCGGTTATATTTTTACTAATATCTAATGATTTTAACGTATTCCGAAGTGTTTTTCTTCGTTGATTAAAGGCGGTTTTCACAACCGTAAAAAATAATTTTTCGCTGCAAGGCAAGGTATAATTTTCTTTCCGAGTAAGCCTCAAAACCCCCGATTTTACTTTAGGAGGAGGATTGAAAAAATGTGGTTCAACAGTAAAAAGATATTCGGCATCATAAAAAGCTTGCACCAAAACCGATAAAATTCCATACGTTTTTGAACCTTTTTTTTCACAAATCCGTTCAGCAACTTCTTTTTGAAACATCCCCGAAAATTCAGGAACTAAATGCCTTATTTCTAAGGTTTTAAAAACTATCTGGGAAGATATATTATAAGGAAAATTACCTATTATTGCAAATTGTTTATGCTTAAAATAAGTAGCAATATCGAAGCGCAAAAAATCTTCTAATAAAATACTATTAAAATTTATAAAAGTGTTTTTAAGATACTCAACCGACTCTTTATCTATTTCAATAACCGAAACATTCGTATTTTTTTTTAACAAAAACTGTGTTAAAACGCCCATTCCGGGACCTATTTCTAAAGTGTTTTCATAACCCGTATAAGTAAGTGTATCTGCAATTTTTTCAGCAATAGTTATATCTGTTAAAAAATGTTGTCCTAAATATTTTTTTGCAGTTACTTGTTTCATATTTTACTAATTTTGGCAAAGGTATTTATTTTTTAAACCAATTTACTAATAGAATTTAAGTTGAAACTATTATTATACGATTGTTTTTTTGTAAATCTTTTATTAATTTCACATTTGCAAAACCATAAGACTCAAATAAATGTTTTGTTTCTTCTCCTAAATACTGATTTATTTCTACATATAAAACTCCGTTTAAGTTAAGGAATTTTTGTGCAAATTTTGCAATAGCATCATAAAAAACTAACGGATTATCATCTTCTACAAAAAGTGCGGAATACGGTTCGTAATCTAAAACATTTTTTTTAATTTCTATTTTTTCTAATTTTCGAACGTAGGGAGGATTAGAAACAATTACATCAAAACTTTGGTTTAAAGTAGATTGTTGCAAAATATCAGACTTAAAAAAATGTATGTTTACTTGATTTGAGCTTGCGTTTTTTTGAGCAATTTGTAAAGCATTTTCTGAAATATCTAACGCAAAAACAGTTGATTTTTTTAAATTTTTAGCCAAACTGATAGCAATACAACCACTACCGGTGCCAATATCTAAAATTTTTAAAGTTTTATCTTGATGATTTTTAATGATTAAATCAACCAATTCTTCGGTTTCGGGTCGAGGGATTAGTGTGTGTTCGTTCACAAAAAAATCATAACCATAAAAATGTGATTCATTAAAAATATATTGAATAGGTTTTTCTTTTTTTAAATCATCTAAAATTGTAAACCATTGATTTTGTTCGTTTTCTGTAATTAATTTACTTCTATGTAAGGTAAATTCAAAGCGTTTTAAGCAATAAATTTTTTCTAAAATATAATAAAAAAAATACTCAACTTCGGCATCATCATAAATATTTTTAAGTTCATTTTTAAAAAACAATTTTAATTCTTTTAAATTCATTTGCTATAAATTTTTGTAAATTTTTGCAAAGGTTTGTTTTTTTATCAATCTATGTTAAAAAAATGTGAAAAAAAAATTATAAAACGAAATATTATTTTTTAAATTTGCTCCGTAAAAATAAAAACAAGTCTTTACTTTAACTTAATTTTTTTGTGTTTTTATATGGATATAATTTTTGAAAATTATA
>CAYXAF010000071.1:0-9223 GCA_964463035.1 uncultured Flavobacterium sp. | reverse complement strand
TAACTTGAAAAAGTAGCCCTTTAAATTAAAAATTTAGTCGGTTAGTAGTGATTTTAGATATTTGATTGTCGTCTATAGATAATGCATCTGTGGCTTTAAAGCTCTGCATAACTTGTTTTGTTGTCGGATCTTGTAAGAATAAGATAACTTCTAAATCTGTTTCTTCCTCAATAAAAGTTCCTGCTAAGCTAGCCGAAATTTGTCCGCTTACGGGAGTTCCTGATGTTAAATTTAATGTTGTACCACTTGCATTAGGCACCATTTTCATCATTACATGTTTAAACGAAGTTTCTCCGTTATTACCTACGTTACTTGTGGTTACTTTTTCTATTACTGCTGCATGTAATACATAACTTCCTGATAAATATGGAATAATATTATAATTTATAACTGCATTATTACCTGTTAAATTTCTGTTTCCTGATAATTCAAAATATCCAGGTTTTGCCGCTTCATTATTTACATGTGTAGTTAATGCTGCCTGATTATTTGCCGTAGAATAGTTTGACCCGTTTATCCATAAACTTGTAATAGAGTTAACCCCATAAAAAACTTTTCTTGTTTCACCTTCGGCTGTATAGTATGGATCTCCAGACGGAAAAGCAGCACTTGTTGGCCAGTTCATTTGATAGGCTACATAATTAAAATTCTGATTTTGAGTAGTATAATAAGGGTTAAATGTAGCATTGTTATATGAAGCACATGGTCCACAAGTTGAGCCTGTAAATTTTTCAATCATTGGTTTATATGTGGTAGAACCTGTTGCAACCTGTGTGCTTGCTGTTTTAGAATTGTTAGATGTATCTGGGTCGGCAGAACCGTTTACCGATGAAACATTAAAAACTAAACTATACGATTGTCCTGTAACAGCATTTAAGGGTATAGAGTGTGTAAAATTATGCGTAGCTCCAGAAGCTATGTTTACTCCTGATTACATCGTATGTTTGCAATGCTCCTCCGTTTGCTTGCCAAGTAACTTGATATGCTGTAACTGCATTGGCTCCTGTATTTTTAACAACGCCTTGAAAATTGTAATTTCCGTTAGGTATAATTGGCGCAACTGTAACAGAATTAAGAGATAAATCATTGTTAAGTGGTCTTCTTATATTAAATAAATCTACACCTATATAATTTGAATTATTACCATTAGGTCCTCCATCTGTAACATAGTATCTTAAAGCAAATCTGCAAGATACTTGCCCAGTTAAACCGCTTACTGTGTAAGAATATTTTGTCCATACTTCTGGATAACCAGTTGCAGTTAAATTAGGATTAACACTAAGGGCTAAGGTTGTATAAGAACCCATATTTGTAAGCCCAGAAGGTGCTGTAGAACCTGCTCCGGCTGTGCTCATCCTAAGTTCAAGCCTGTCGGGCCATATAGAACTTTCAGGAACACGTGTGTAAAAAGATACAATATCACCGTTTTGAACAGTTACCGAAGGAGAAAATAACCAGTTGTTTAAGGTTGCAGTATATGCACCGCTCTGAAAGTTTACTCCAATGTAACCATTATCAGGGCCATTAAAAGCAACAAACGAATCAGTGTTTCCTCTAAACCAAGTTTTGGTGCCAATAGGATAACTTAAATTTAGCATTTCCCAGCCAGCTGGCAGTGTAATTGGGCTGCCTAATGCATCAAAATTTTCATTAAATAATGTTTGTGAATTGCCTACTGAAATAAACATAATAAAACTTAAAATAAAGTAAAAATTTTTCATAATGTAAATAATTTTAGTTTGATTTAATGCAACAAAAATAAAAATAAATTCAGAATAAAAAATATTTTAGTAATTTTTTTTAAAAAACTATATATTTGCAACACTAAACCTATATATAATGAAATTATTTTATTTATTTATTACATTTTTTTCAGTTTCGGTATCGGCACAAAAAGAAGTGCCTAATATAACCTTAAAAAAAATAGACAACACATCAATAAATGTAAAAAATGACTTTGCCGAAAAAGATAAAATTTATGTATTATCCTTTTGGGCAACCTGGTGTGCACCTTGTATAAACGAACTCGAAGCAATTGACGAACATTACGAGGAATGGCAAAAAGAAATAAACTTTGAAGTAATTGCCGTGGCAACAGATGATGCTAAAACTCAAAAAAGAATTAAACCTTTACTAAAAGGAAAAGATTGGGATTATACAATACTTTTAGATACGAATCAAGATTTTAAACGAGCGTTATCAATAAATAACATACCTTATACTATTGTAGTTAAAAACAAAAAAATTGTTTACATACACAACGGATATTCACAAGGTGAAGAAAAAGAACTTTATAAAGTGCTAAAATCATTATAAAATTATGCAAATTAAAAATGTAACGTTCGCTTTGCTTTTGGTTTCAATTTGTTCTTTTGCACAAAACGATCCTACCGAAAACAAAAAAGATTACGGAAAACTTTTTGGAGGTTTTGAAAGCACAAGTGCTTATTATTTAAACGATAAAACTTTAGGAAATTTTACTTTTAAAGATAGATTTCGGTCAAATAATTATCTAAATATTAACTACGAATATGAAAATTTTTCAGCAGGTTTACAAGTAGAAGGATACGAGCCTAATGCACTCTTAAATTATAATCCAAAATATAAAGGAACTGAAATTGCAACCTATTATGCAGCCTATAAAACAAAGTTTATAGAAGCTACTTTAGGCTATTTTTACGAACAATTTGGTAGCGGATTATTGCTCCGAATTTGGGAAGACAGGCAATTAGGAATCAATAATTCCTTACGAGGGGCACGAGTAGTTCTTAAACCTACAGATAATATTATTTTTAAAGCATTATATGGACAACAACGAAGCGGTTTTGATGTTTCGGAAGGTAAAATTTTTGGTTTTGATGCTGATGTTTCGTTAAGCAATATGCTGGGTGCCGAAAATTTTGAATATTCGTTTGGACTTAGTTATGTAGGCAGAAATGAACCTACCACCTTTCTAAATCCAGCGTTTGACGAAACAACTAATGCTTTTTCTGGTAGGTTTAATCTGGGCTATAATACCTTTTATTTCTCTACAGAATATAACTATAAAGCCAAAGATGTAGTGCTGAAAAACAACATTTTAACTAATGATTTTTTAAAAGATGGCTCGGCAATTTTAGTAAATTTTGGTTACACACAAAAAAGTTTAGGTATTGATGTTTCGCTTCGTAGAATTGAAAATTTTAGCATCCTTTCCGAACGATTGCCCGAAACTGTGGATATTGAAAATACGAGTTTAAATTATAACGATATGATTTTAAACTACACCCCAGCTTTAACTAAACAACATCATTCAAACTTAGCAAATATTTATGTTTTTCAGGCTCAGAATAGAGTGAGTTATGATGCTACCGATATTATGAAAGCAGGAGAAACAGGTGGTCAAATAGATGTTTTTTATTCATTTAAAAAAGGAACAAAATTAGGCGGTAAATACGGAACAAAAGTAGCCTTAAACCTTGCCAGTTGGTATAATCTACCAGGTTCATATAGTTTTTATCCATCTAATTATGAGGTGGATTTTTTTGGGGTAGGTAAAAAATATTTTTCTGATTATAATTTTGAATTGAAAAAGAAATTATCCGAAAAACTACATGGAGGGTTTACCTATATCAATCAATATTATAACAAACGATGGTTAGAAGGGGCACAAAGCACAAAACCCGTAAAAACTAATATTTTAACAACCGAAGCAACCTATTCTTTATCTGACAAACAATCTATCCGAATAGAAGCAGAACATTTATGGACCAAAGAAGATAAAAAAAATTGGGCTGGTGCCACGATTGAATATAGTTTAAATCAGAATTTATCGTTATACGTTTGGGATATTTATAACTACGGAAACGATAGTCAGAAAAAACAAATACATTATTATAATACTGGTGGTGCTTATCGTTTCAAAGCTACAAGAATTGCTTTAAATTATGGTCGTCAGCGAGGTGGTTTGGTATGTGTAGGAGGTGTGTGTAGATTTGTGCCCGAAAGCACAGGGTTTACCCTATCGTTAAATACTTCGTTTTAAAAAATATTATAACAAGATTTGAAAACAGTAGGCTTTAAACAGTAGGAAAAATTAATAAAAAAATAAGATATTGCTTATAACTTACTTGTTAGAAGTTCCCTTTACATTTTTAAATAAAAATCTTTTGTTAATTGAATATATTCGTCAGTGTAATTGTGCCGAGTGTGTTCGATGATAAGTTCGGAAATTTGAACATCTTGACTATTCTTTTTGGCAAAAGCGATTAAACTTCTTTTTATAGGGCTTTCAAAAGTGCCTTTGGTTCGTGTAATTTGAAATGGAAATAGGTTGTTTTTTTGTGCAATATTTATAAAATTCTCTTCTTCAGCAAAAGGAATAATGACAGAAAAAACACCTTTAGTAGCCAATAAAACCTCAACAGCGTGCAACAATTCTTCAAAAGGCAAAGAAGTTTCAAAACGAGCTAAATTTCGTTTTTCATCATCAGAAAAATAATTTTCGGTAAAAAACGGAGGGTTACAAACAATTAAGTCATACAAATCATCGGGATCGGTAGCTAATTCTTGCACCGAAGCATGGTAGCAAAATAAACGATCATTGTATGGGCTGTTTTCAAAATTTTCGACCGTTTGTTCGTAGGCATTTTCTTCAATTTCTATTCCGTCTATTTGTTCGGCAGTTGTTCGTTGGGCAAGCATAAGAGCAATAATTCCTGTGCCTGTTCCAATATCTAAAATAGAAAAAGGATGATGGTTTATAGGAGTCCAAGCACCTAAAAGCACTGCATCGGTACCAATTTTCATGGCAGCTTTTTGCTGTTGGATACTGAATTTTTTAAATCTAAAAATCATTTACATTTTTAAAAATATTAGTATAAATATAAATCAATTAAGCCAATTGGGGTGTCAAAAATTATTTTTTTGTTGGGCTTGTTTATTTTAAGAATAAAACTATCAACCATAGGTATCAAAATTTCTTTATCGTTATTTTCGATTACAAAAAGAGGCTGGGCAGCCGTTTCGGTTACTTTTTTGATGGTTCCAATGATTCCTAACCGTTTATCTTCGGCTGTAAATCCAATAATTTCGTGATAATAGAACTTGTCATCGGGTAGTTTTGGTAAAAATTTAAGAGGTAAATAAACTTCTAAAGTTAGTAGTTCGTTAGCATCTTCTTCGGATGATATATCTTCAAATTTTACTCGCAGAAAATTATTTTTATATAAGGAGGCTTTTTCAATAAAAAAAGGAACCAGATTGTTGTTAATATCAACAAAAACTGATTCCAAATTTTGGTATTCTTCGGGTTCGTCTGTATCTAAATAAAGTAAAATTTCGCCTTTGTAGCTAAATTTTTTGGCTATTTTACCTAGATAAAAACAATCCTTTTTTTGCATGTTTTATGCTTGTGTTTCGTCTGCAGCTGGTTCTTCAGTCGCCACTTCTGGTGCTGTTTCTTCTGCTACTTCTTCCACAGTGTTTGCTTCTGCTTCGGCAGCTTTTGCAGCTTCAAGTGCAGCCGCTTTACGTTTTTCGTTCACTTCTTTTTCAGCTTTTAAAGCAGCTGCTTTGGCATCTTCTTTAGCTTTTGAAAGATTTTCTTTTTTAGCTCCTACTTGGTTGGCTTTTTCTTCTAACCATTTAGCTAATTTTTCGTCGGCTTGTTCTTGTGTTAAAGCACCTTTACGAACACCTCCATTTAAGTGGTGTTTTAATAAAGCCCCTTTGTAAGACAAAATTGCACGAGCGGTTTCTGTAGGTTGTGCTCCTTGGAATAACCATTTTGCAGCTCCATCAAGGTTTAAATCAATAGTTGCAGGGTTAGTGTTTGGGTTGTAAGTTCCTAATTTTTCAAGGAATTTACCATCTCGTTTTGAACGAGAATCGGCCGCTACAATCCAGTAAAAAGGTTTTCCTTTTTTACCATGTCTTTGTAATCTAATTTTTACAGGCATAATCGTTTGATTAAATTTTGAGGTTCTCGACCTCAATTGGGTTAATAATTAAAAGTTGGCAAAGATAAAAATTAATTTTTAATTATAATTGTTTTCTTTTAAAATTATTTTATAAAACCCTGAAAAACAAGTTTGAAAATATTTTTTTGTTAATTTATTCTTTAAATTGGAGTTCGTTTCAAAAAAAATAATTATTTTCACAAACTTTTTTTAAAAAAACAACCATCGAAATCGTTATTAACAACAAGTCTGTTGCGAATAAATGCTATGATTATAAAGCAATTTCAACATGACCAATAAAAAATAAACTAATTTAATTATATGAAAAACAATAAACTTTTTTTAGCTATTATAATTTCACTCATTTTAGGTGTTGCTTTAGGCACATTAGTTCATTATAATTTTACTGAAAGCATTGATGCTTTTGCTAAAAATATTAAGCTTTTAGGCACTATTTTTATTCGTTTGGTTCAAATGATTATTGCACCATTAGTTTTTACAACTTTGGTAGTGGGTATTGCTAAAATGAGCGATATTAGCATGGTAGGGCGAGTGGGAGCAAAAGCAATGGGCTGGTTTATATCCGCCTCGTTAGTTTCGTTACTCTTAGGAATGGTTTTAGTAAATACATTGGCTCCTGGAGTTGGCACAAAAATTAAAATGGGAACCTCTGATTCGGCTACTGAATTAATAGAAAAAACACACGCCTTTTCGTTAGAAGAATTTGTAAAACACGTAGTCCCCAAAAGTTTATTTGAAGCTATGGCAACCAACGAAATTTTACAAATTGTGATTTTTTCAATCCTTTTTGGTATTGCTTTGGCAGCTTTTAGTAAAAAAGAAGCAAAACCTATTGTAAAACTTTTAGACTCTACGGCTCATGTGGTTTTAAAAATGGTTACTTATATCATGTGGTTTGCTCCTATTGGGGTTTTCGGAACCGTTGCAGCAGCGGTTGCTAAACATGGTTTAGAAATTTTTGTTTTATATAGAGATTACTTTTTTGCCTTTGCCATTGGTATTTTTGTTTTATGGATATTGCTATTATCGGTAGGTTATTTAATTTTAGGAAACAACCTTTGGCGATTATTATCTCGGATTAAAAACCCCTTGTTTATTGCCTTTTCAACCACCAGTAGCGAAGCTGTTTTTCCTAAATTAGTAGAAGAATTAGAACGATACGGGGCAAAAAGCAAAATTGTATCCTTTATTTTACCCTTAGGTTATTCGTTTAATCTTGATGGGAGTATGATGTATATGACTTTTGCAAGTATTTTTATTGCTCAGGTTTATGGAATACACATGCCTATTGAACAGCAACTTACCATGCTTTTAGTATTGATGCTTACCAGCAAAGGCGTAGCAGGAGTTCCGAGAGCTTCGCTGATTGTAGTAGTGGCTACGTGTGCTATGTTTGGTATCCCGCCCGAAGGAATTGCACTTATTTTGCCCATAGATCATTTTTGCGATATGGCTCGGAGTATGACCAATGTTTTAGGAAATGCTTTAGCCACAGTAGCTATTGATAAATGGGAAACGGAACCTGAAACAGAAACAAAAATTAAATCATAAAAACTCTAAAATCATGAACGATTTTCACTGGACAAAACTATTAAATCCCGAATTTTATATAACTATGCAACTTGGAGGGGTGCCTATTGGTATTTATATGGTTTTATTTATTGTTTTTGCCGAAACAGGCTTGTTTGCTGGATTCTTTTTGCCTGGTGATAGCCTTTTGTTTTTAGCCGGAATTTATAACCGAGAATTGGTAGAAACATTTTTTTATATCCCTTCTGATTTTTCAAATGTTACAATTTTATCTGCATTAGTAGCTACTGCAGCAACCTTAGGCAATATTTTTGGCTATTGGTTTGGTGCAACAAGTGGGCAAGTTTTATACAAAAAAGAAGATAGTTTTTTCTTTAAAAAAAAATACCTTATCCAATCAAAAGAATTTTTTGAAAAACACGGAGGTAAAGCCATTATTTTTGCAAGGTTTTTGCCCATAGTTAGAACTTTTACACCTATAATTGCAGGTATTGTGCACATGAAAAAAAGTAAATTTATGTTTTATAATGTAATTAGCTCAATAATTTGGTCTTTTTTACTCATTTTTGCAGGGCATTATTTATATGATTTATGCTTAACAAAACTTGATTTAGACCTAAAAAAACACATAGAAAAAATTATTCTAATATTTATTTTTATTACAACCTTACCATTAGTTCTAAACGCCTTTAAAAAGAAAAACAACCTAAAAGCAAAAAATTAACTTACTAATTTGATAAAAATATCATTAACCATAGGTATTTTTTCAGCAAAATGCGTTACTTCTCCATTAGTGAGTAGCAGTTGCAAAAGTTCGTTGGGAGTAGCTTTGTTGAGTTGAATTTCGAGTTTTACATCATCATTTAACGATTTAAAATTGGCAGGACTTATGGTAAATTTATTGGTTAGCCCTACCATCAGTTGTTCAATATTGGGGGTAGCAATACCAATTTCATAAGTATTTGAACGATATTTTTGTTTAATATCTAAAATGTGTCCTTCTAGTATTTTATTTGATTGATGGATAAGAGCAATATGATCGCACAATTCTTCTACACTTTCCATACGATGGGTTGAAAAAATAATGGTTGTTCCTTTTTCTTTAAGTTCTAAAATCTCATCTTTAATCAAGCTAGCATTTACGGGGTCGAAACCCGAAAAAGGTTCGTCAAAAATCAATAATTTTGGTTGATGCAAAACGGTAACTACAAATTGAATTTTTTGAGCCATTCCTTTGGATAGTTCCTGAATTTTTTTGTTCCACCACCCTTTAATTTCAAATTTTTCAAACCAATACTCTAACTGTTTGGTAGCTTCTTTTTTGCTAAGTCCTTTTAATTGAGCTAAATACAGACATTGTTCGCCTACTTTCATCGTTTTATATAATCCTCGTTCTTCGGGCATATAACCAATATGTTGCACGTGGTTTGGGTTAAGCTTTTCTCCATCAAGCCACACTTCTCCAGCATCGGGCATCGTAATTTGGTTAATTATCCGAATCAACGATGTTTTACCTGCTCCATTTGGACCTAAAAGCCCATAAATACTGCCTTTAGGGATGTTTAATGATACGTTGTTAAGAGCAGTATAATTCCCATACGTTTTTACTACATTTTTTATTTCGAGCATATTGTTCATTTTTATAAGTTTGAAAGCTATAAAGTTAAATGTTTAAAGAGACTTCTAAAAATTGATTTTCTAATGAAAATTTGTAATTTTTAAGAAGTAGAAGG
>CAYXAF010000070.1:5986-9278 GCA_964463035.1 uncultured Flavobacterium sp. | reverse complement strand
AAGATTGGTTGTTTTTAAGAAGTAGAATGCAAAATTTAAAAGAACCGCAGGCATAGCCATAGATGAAGACGGTTTTTAAATTTTAACGAACTAATTTTTAAAAAGAACTTTTTTTAATAAAAATGAATTTTTAGAAGTTTCCTTAATATTTATTGATTGATAACAGCTCTTGAAATCACAATTTTTTGTATTTCAGACGTTCCTTCATAAATTTGAGTAATCTTTGCATCTCTCATCAATCTCTCAACATGATATTCTTTTACATAACCATTACCTCCATGTATTTGAACGGATTCAATGGTGGTATCCATTGCTACTTGTGATGCATAAAGTTTTGCCATTGCTCCGCTTAAATCATAATTTTCATGATTATCTTTGTCCCAAGCCGCTTTTAAGCACATAAATCGGGCTGCTTCAATAGCCGTTGCCATATCTGCTAATTTAAAAGCAACAGCCTGATGATTGCAAATTTCAGTTCCAAATGCTTTTCTTACTTTTGAGTATTTTAATGCCAATTCATAAGCACCAGATGCTATTCCGAGTGCTTGTGAAGCGATTCCAATTCGTCCTCCAGCAAGAGTTTTCATAGCAAATTTAAACCCAAAACCGTCTTCACCTATTCTGTTTTCTTTTGGCACCTCTACATCGGTAAACATAAGTGAGTGTGTATCGCTACCTCGTATTCCCATTTTTTGTTCTTTCGGACCAATTTCAAAACCTTGCATTCCTTTTTCAACTATTAGTGCATTAATTCCTTTGTGTCGTTTTTCAATATCTGTTTGTGCAATAACTAAATAAACATCAGCATTTCCTCCGTTTGTTATCCAGTTTTTAGTTCCGTTTAGTAGGTAATAATCGCCTTTGTCAATAGCAGTTGTTTTTTGTGAAGTAGCATCACTGCCAGCTTCGGGTTCTGATAGGCAAAAGGCACCTAAAAGTTCGCCTGTAGCAAGTTTAGTTAAGTATTTTTGCTTTTGTTCTTCCGTCCCAAAATGTTCTAATCCCCAGCAAACCAACGAGTTATTAACCGACATAACCACACTTGCAGAGGCATCTATTTTAGAAATTTCTTCCATTGCTAAAACATACGAAATAGTATCTAAACCACTGCCTCCATATTTTGGGTCAACCATCATGCCTAAAAAACCTAATTCACCCATTTTTTTAATTTGTTCAGACGGGAAAATTTGTTTCTCATCTCGTTCAATAACCCCCGGAAGTAATTCTGTTTGTGCAAAATCACGAGCCGCTTGTTGTATCATTAAATGTTCTTCTGTTAATTTAAAATTCATAATATGTTTATGTTTTTTGTTGATATTTTAAAAATATGCCCAAATATATAAAAAAATACTAATTTGACACTAATTTTTGATGTTTTTTTTACATTCTAAATTTAAGGGGACTTCTAAAAATTCATTTTTATTACAAAAAAATCTTTTTAAAAATTAGTGTGTTAAAATTTAAAAATCGCCCTCATCGTAGCTACGGCTATGCCTGCGGTTCTTTTAAATTTTGCATTCTACTTCTTAAAAACAACTAATTTTCATTAGAAAACCAATTTTTAGAAGTTTCCTTAATTAGTTGTTTCTGGCAGCACTTTCATTGGTTTATCGTCTGATTGTAGGTTTTTAACTTCCTTGTCAAAATTATTTTCTTCTTCTGGAAAAATATCGTCTTTTGATTTTATCCGTTCATCTCCTCGCCAAATAAAACCTCTTAATTTTCGGGCATTTTCAGGGAATTCTACTTCTGGATAAATACTCCCATCGGTATTTTTAAAAAAGGTAATCGTCTCTATTTTATTATCTTTTAATTCTAATTTTAAGGCACTGCAAATACTTTTGTTGATGCCCAACAACTGATTTTTTTCGTTATACATATAATAAATTGCCTCTACATTTTTAACAATATCCACTTGTTTTAATTTGTTTTCTATAAATTTTCCGTATAAAACCTGCCCTTTCATTTGATTATACCCTTTGCCGAGTGTATCTTTTTGAATGATAAAGGCATCTTTTAAAATTTTAAGTGAGTCTAGTTTTTCGGTTTTGTTATTGCCTATCAAGTGCATAATTTCACCTGTCATTTGGTTGTCGTTGTGCCACAGTATTGGTTTTCCAATCAATTTTGTTAAGGCAGTTTTGTTGTTCGAATGCACAGAGTCGCACTTACCACTCATATCAGTTTTATAAAACCTAACGTTGTTATATGCTCGGATAATTCGGTCGCCTTCGGGTCCGTTGACCACCATCCGTTTGCCGTGCATATATAACGAATCTTTTTCAACTTGGGTAATAATTACGGCACGTTTGGTAATAAAAAGTGAATCTTTTTTGTTTTTTAAATCGCGATACACCTCTCCATAATGCCCTTTGATAATCATTTTATTAACTGTATCTGTAATTTTTATGTTTCGAGAGGCAGAGGCAAATTCTTTGTTTCGGTCATAATAAATACTATCACCTTTGATGAGCCTATTGTTATATTTTATGTAAGATTTTTTTAACAAATAAGAATGGTTTTTCCGAGTGTCATAAAAACCTTTTTCGGTATAAATATAATTTTCTTTACTAGTTATGGTAGATGGACCATACAAATAAGCATGCCCTTTGGCATCGTAATAATCTAAATGATTGGTTTTGATGGTGTATTTTGGATTTACGATGGTTACATTTTTTCTAAATTGATACTTTTTTAGGTTTACAAAATAGCGTCCTTCGGTGCTTTTGAGGGTGTTTTCTTTGTTGATAATGGTTCCGTTGCTGTTGTAGTAAGCCTCTTGAATGTTTCTATCAAAGTTTATGGTATCGGTTGTTAGGGTTGATTCGGGCGATATTAAAATCACACTCCCTGTGGCATAAGCAAATTTTCTATTCCCGTTATATTCGGCATATCGGCTGTTCAAAAAGATAGTATCCCCTTGGTTGAGTTGCACATTTCCAAAGGCTTTTACATAATTTTCGTCTTTAAAATGATAAGCTTTGTTGCAGGAAATTTTAACCCCATCGTGTTCCACCAGCACATTGCCAGTAAAAATAATAGCCCCTGGAATTTTAAATTGATTTTGGTCTATAAAATCGGAGTGTAAAATTTTAATAACTTTAGTATTTGTAGACGTTTGTGCCAGTGAAAACCAGCAAAAGGATATGAAAAGGAAGTATTTAAACATTTTTTATATAAATTTAGGCAAATGTAAGAATTTTTATTTTTTATGATTAATTAAAACAAGAATGTGATAGCGAACTTATAAAAATTGGTTTTGTAGTAAAATTAGTTATTTTTAAGAAGTAGA
>CAYXAF010000070.1:0-5886 GCA_964463035.1 uncultured Flavobacterium sp. | reverse complement strand
GAAGTAGATTTAGTTTGTAATAGAACTCTAATACGCAATCTGGGTTAAAAGAACCACAGCTCAAACCATAACACATAAGGACGATTTTTTTAAAATATACTCGTATCTTAATAATTTTCTTACTTTTGCAACAATAAAATTTAGAAGATAGAATTTTAAATTTATAATTCTACATGCGTATAGATATATTAACAGTTGTTCCTGAAATTTTAAAGAGCCCGTTTGAGGCTTCTATATTAAAACGTTCCATCATAAAAGGAATTGTGGAAGTGCATATTCACAATTTACGAGATTATACGACCAACAAACAAAAAAGTGTAGACGATTATCAGTTTGGAGGCGGGGCAGGAATGGTGCTTATGATTCAACCTATAGATGCCTGTATTACTAAATTACAAGAAGAACGTACCTATGACCATGTTATTTTTATGACCCCAGATGGAGAAACACTCAACCAAAAAATGGCAAATAGCTTGTCCTTAGCAAAAAATATTATCATACTTTGTGGGCATTACAAAGGCATCGACCAGCGAGTGAGAGATTGTTTTATAAACAAAGAAATTTCTATAGGGGATTATGTGCTTTCTGGAGGCGAACTTGGGGCAGCTGTGCTTTGCGATGCCATTATTAGACTAATTCCAGGGGTTTTAAGCGATGAAACTTCTGCCTTGTCTGATAGTTTTCAGGACAATTTATTAGCCCCTCCTGTATATACCCGTCCATCAAATTATAAAGGAATGAAGGTGCCCGAAATACTTTTAAGTGGTAATTTTGCAAAAATTGAACAATGGAGAGACGAAAAAGCTCTTGAGCATACCCGAAAAAGGCGACCCGATATTTTGTAAAGATGCCCTAAGCCTCAAAAAAGGTATAAATAAATAATTAATAACAAAAAACTCACGTTGCCAAACATCCTTTTCTTTGGAGAGGATTGGGCTGAAAATAACTCTAAATTTAATATATGAACAACATCACCCCCGTAGTAAAACAGCTTTTAATTATTAATATACTATTTTATATAGGCTCGCAAATAGTGCCTAATACCTATAATTTATTTTCGCTCTACTATTTTGAACACCCTAATTTTAGGATTTGGCAACCTATAACAAGTATGTTTATGCATGCAAAATTAGGAACCGGTATGGGTATTATGCACATTGCTTTTAATATGATAGGATTGGTAATGTTTGGCAGTGCATTGGAGCATTATTGGGGTGGTAAAAAGTTTTTATTTTTTTATATTAGTTGTGGCTTAGGAGCAGCATTGGTACATACGGGTGTGAATTATTACGAAGTTCATCAGGCAATTAGTAGTTTAGAAAACATAAATGTATCATCGGTTCAAATTAGTGATATGTTGAAAAATGGACAATATAATTTAGGCTGGTTACAAGTAAATGCTTATATGTCGTTTAATACCCCAGCTGTTGGAGCATCGGGGGCTTTGTATGGTTTGTTAGTCGCTTTTGCATTTATGTTTCCAGAGGTAGAATTATTATTTATGTTTATACCAATGCCTATAAAAGCCAAAATATTTGTGCCTATTTTAGTGCTGTTAGATTTGTTTTCTGGTGTAACAGGTTTTTCTATTTTTGGAGGTGGAGTAGCGCACTTTGCACATATAGGAGGAGCTGTGTTTGGCTTTTTAATTATGTGGATATGGAGAAACAAAAAATTTAAACAGAACCGTTGGAATTAAGGGGACTTCTAAAAACTAATAAATTAAAAACTAAAAATGTATCCACTTTTTTTTCACACCATTTATAAAGATAGAATTTGGGGAGGCACCAAATTAAAAACTTATTTAGATAAAAATATTCCGACCGAAATAACAGGCGAAAGTTGGGAGCTATCAACCGTTCCAGGCGATGTAAGCATCGTAAAAAACGGAGTGTTTAAAGGCAAAAACCTAAACGAACTCATCGAACAGTATCCCGAAGAAATTTTAGGCAAAAAAATATATCAGCAATTTGGCAAACAATTTCCACTTTTATTTAAGTTTATTGATGCGCGAGAAGATTTGTCTATTCAAGTGCATCCGAATGACGAAATGGCACAAAAACTACACAACTCATACGGAAAAACCGAAATGTGGTATGTGCTCCAAGCCGATGAAAATGCTCGATTAGTAATTGGGTTTAAAAAAAAGTCGTCATCAGAGGAGTTTTTGCAGCATTTAGAAACCAAAACATTGCCTATAATTTTAAATGAAATTCCTATAAAAAAAGGTGATGTGTTTTTTTTAGAAACAGGAACAATACACGCTATTGGAGCAGGCATTATGATTGCCGAAATACAACAAACCAGCGATATTACATATAGAGTATATGATTGGGACAGAGTAGATGCACAAGGTAATAGTAGAGAATTGCATTTAGACCTTTCGTTACAAGCCATGAACTACAACGAAACGCCTTGTAAAAAGGAATATAATACAACTATAAATACAGAAAATTTAGTAGTTAATTGCCCATATTTTACAACTAATTTTATAAAATTAGAAGGCAAAATTACCATAAATAATACACAAGATAGTTTTAGAGTTTTTCAAACCCTATCAGGCAGTTGTAAAATTATAGTAAACAACATAGAATTTGAAGCCAAAAAAGGCGATACTTTTCTAATTCCTGCTCAAATATTACACTTTGAATTGCAAGGAATTGCCGAATTATTAGAAATTTTTGTATAATTTATAAAAATTATCTAAAAAAATAGAATATTTTTCTTAATGTAAGGCTATTTTTAGTATATTTCCAGCCTTAAATTTGCATTTAATCAACCAAATAGTTATAAATATGTTTAAAAATAATGCCCTTAAACAAATTTTAGGTATTATAATTACTTTGTTTTCAGTAGTTGTAATATTTGCACAAAACATTTCAACGAACGGAACAGCTATCGTTTCTAATTATAATTGCAGCGGAATTGCTTCTGGCTCAATGATTGCTGGACAGCCAATTGCAGGAGGTGTTACTCAAAGCGTTTCAGCAAATGTTATTACTGCCGGAACGTATAATATTTCGGCTACTGTAAACGGAATTACATTTTCTGGTTCAGGAACTTTTACAAGCTTAGGAGTTCAATCTATCACGCTAACAGCAAGCGGAACTCCTATAACTTTTGGAAATAGTTTTAATTTTCCATTAAACACAACACCTAATTGCACCTTTACACGAAATGTAAATTTACCGCCTCCCCCTGCTTGCCCAGGTCCAAACATTAGCGGCCCTGATTTAGATATAAGTGGAACTTTTCAAATCTTGTGTGAACCTCCCTTTTGTGCTGAACTTACGGCTAACCCTGGCTCAATTAAAAGCACTACTGATTATATAGTATCTTCAATACCTTATAATCCTCCGTTTCCGTTTAATCATGCTTCGGCAACACAATTAGACATTACTACAGATGATGTTTGGGGTCCAATTATTGATTTAGGATTTAATTTTTGTTTTTATGATAAAGCATATACACAATGTCAAGTTGGGTCTAATGGTTTACTTCGTTTTTTTAACACAACTTTTCCTGCTACAGATGCACCATATAATGCTCCTAGTCCGATAAATGTACCTGGAACTTGTGAATGGAATTATAGTAATAATTCTATACCTTACCCAGGCCCTTATCCGTCTAGTTTCCCTATTTTAAATGCAATTTATGGGGTTTATCAAGATATTGATCCATCGGTTGACAACCCGAATGCTACAAAGTCTATTAATTATAAAATATTTGGAAGTTATCCATGCAGAACTTTGGTTTTCAATGTCGTTGAAGTTCCTCTTTATCAATGTGAAATGAGCAATGGTTCACAAACAAGTCAGGTTGTTTTATATGAAGGCACAAATATTGTAGATGTATATATTCAAAAAAGAACCCCTTGCACAACTTGGACAAATCCTCGTGGAATAGTAGGTATGCAGAACATAAATGGTTCAAAAGCTATAGTTGCTCCTGGTAGAGGTCCTAATAACGGCAATTGGTCTACTACAAACGAGGCATGGAGATTTATACCCAACGGAGTAGAAACAGGCTCTTTTGCTTGGTATAATGCAGATGGCACTTTGTATTCAACAAATTTAACCATCAACCCATGCGTTACTGAGAACACTACTTTTATTGCAAAAACCACATACACAAAATGTGATGGTTCAGTATATTCTATTGAAAAACCTGTTACTTTAATAATTACTACACTTCCTAATATTCTTGAGCCAGACGATATTGAGGCTTGCTATAGCTACACAAATACATATATTTATGATTTAACAGTAAACGACATTGATAAATTAGGGCTTACAGGAACAAATGCCGAGATAGAAGGTTTAAAATATTATACAACCTATCAAGGTGCAAAAGATGATATAATTGCTGATCAAATAACAAATATTACAGCCTATTCTCCACCGGGCATGGGTCCAGGTGTTATAGTGCCTATTTATATACGAGTACTTGATTTTGACTCAGGTTGTGTGGTTGTAAAACAATTTAATTTAAAAGTTAAAGATTTTACTCTTACGCAACCAAGCCCTGTACAAGCGTGCGGAATACCCTTTAATTTAACAACAGTTAATCCCACAGTTTTAGGTACATTACCAGCTGCAGATTATAGTTTTGAATATTACGAAACTGAAAATGATGCTCATGCAAGTAGTAATGTTATTACAACACCTACTACCTATGCTGGTACGGCCACAACCATTTATGTAAAAGTAATTTCTAATATAGCACTCCCTAACGGAGATAATTGTTATAAACTTACTAATTTTGATTTAGAATTATTGCCCAATCCTAATATTTCTTTCTCAGGAACAGCAACCATTTGTAGTGGTTCATCAGCTACTATAACAATAAACGGAAACCCAAATTCGCAAGTTATATATACAGACGGAAGCACTAATTATAATATAACTATCCCGCCTTCAGGGGTTTATACTTTTAATTATTCAGGGACTTCTAACATAACTTATTCATTGGTTACTGCTTCTTTAGGAATCTGTTCTCAAAGTTCAGCAAATACAGCAACAATAACCGTTACATCTTTACCAACGGCTACATTAGTTGCTCAAACTCCTATATTTTATAATAACACATCACAATTAACGTTTTCAGGAACTCCTAATGCAGTAGTTGAATATACAGACGGAACAAATTTATATAATATTACATTAGACGCCTCTGGTAATGCTACCACAAATTCGCCTAATTTAACAACAAATACAACTTTTTCTTTGGTAAACGCTACTATTGGAGTAAGCCCAAATACTTGTTCTAATTCATTGTCAAATGCAAATGCAGCTGTAGTTGTTCATCCGCTTTTAACCGCTACAATTAGCGGTTCTAGCCCTATTTGTTATAATACTCAGGCTATTTTGCATTTTACAGGCTCGCCTAATGCTACTATTAATTTTACTGATGGTGTTACAAATTATTCTACGGTTTTAAACAGTTCTGGTAATGGAAATTTTATAACTCCAAATTTAACTGCTAATACTACATATAACTTAACAACAAGTTCAATTACTACACCTGTTGTTGGTAGTAATGCAGTTTCGGGTAGTTTTACAGTTCAGGTTATACCTTTGCCTATTGCTACTATGAGTGTTTCTACTCCAGATGTTTGTTATAATACACCTGGTGTTTTAACCTTTAACGGCACTGCTAATGCTACGGTAGGCTTTTCTATAGGCTCTACTAATTATACGACTACTTTAAACGGCTCGGGAGTTGGTAGTTTTACTACTCCAAATTTAACGGCTAATGTTAATGTTTTATTAATCAATGCCTCTATAAGCAGCCCCATTACCTGTATAAATTCATTAAGCGGAAATGGAGTTATCACGGTAACCCCCCAAATAACCGCTAATATAACCGTTCAAACACCTATTTGTT
>CAYXAF010000069.1:0-10050 GCA_964463035.1 uncultured Flavobacterium sp. | reverse complement strand
TTGAAAAAGTAGCCCTTTAAATTAAAAATTTAGTCGGTTAGTAGTGATAAAAAAAACAAAAAACTATTTTGGATTATCAATACACATTTTGATAATGAAGGTAAAAATGCACGTTTTCAATCGGCTAAAATGCTTGTAAACTTAACACTTGAACTAAAAACCAAACAAAAAAATACCGAAATAATTATCACAGGCGATTTTAATGCAGATGAAAACGAAAATACAATACAGTTGTTAAATTCAAATTTTTTAAATACTTTTAGTCGCTCTAAAATAAAACCTTTTGGTAGCGAAGGAACTTGGAACGCTTTTGATTTTAAAACCTTACCAAAAAACAGAATTGATTATATTTTTTTAAATAAAAATACTAAATTAGAAGTTAAAAAATTTATAACAATCAATTATTTTTATGATTTTAAATATCCGAGCGACCATTTGCCAATTATGGCTACATTTTCAACGAAATTAACCAATTAATTATTAACTAAAAAAAATTATGAGTAAAGAACAAAACAAAACAAACAATTCAGCACTTTACACCCTTATTACTGTATTCTTTTTTTGGGGGTTTATAGCGGCTTCAAATGGAGTATTTATACCTTTTTGTAAAATTAAATTTGGATTAGACCAGTTTCAAAGTCAGTTGATTGATTTTGCTTTTTATGGTGCCTATTATATTGGTGCATTATTACTGTTTATCTTTAGTAGTGTGGCTAAAAAAGATATTTTAAATGCATGGGGATTTAAAAAAGGAATTATTAACGGACTTTTAATTAGCACATTTGGAGCAGGTTTTATGATTTATGCGATTACGCAAGGCAATTATATGATGATTTTAGGAGCTCTATTTATAGTTGCATTAGGCTTTTCGTTACAACAAACTTCTGCACAACCCTTTGCCGCTTCGTTAGGAGATGTCCACACAGCATCTAATAGATTAAATTTAGCAGGAGGTATCAATTCATTAGGAACAACCATTGGTCCTATTGTAGTTTCAATAGCCCTTTTTGGAGTAATTGCAGGAGTAAATCTCGAAGAATTTGCTCAAAAAGCCAACTCATTAAGCAAAATGGAAACTTTATACGTAGCAGTTGGAGGATTATTTTTAATAGCAGCAGCTTTGTTTTATTTTTCCAAAAAATTACCCTCAGGCAAAAGCGATTCAACTTTTGAACCAGCAAATAAGGCAATGACAACCTTAATAGCTATTACCTTGATTTTGGTAGTAATTTTTGGTTATATATTTTCTAGGTATGAAGACGCTGAATTTATTACTCGTTTCATAGAAAACAAAGAAAAAGATTTTGTGGGTTTATATTTAACAATAGCGACACTTTTAGTAACAGTTTTTGGGCTTTTGTTTGCTAATTTTAAGGCACAAAAAAATCCAGAAGGATGGGGTGCCATGAAATACCCCCAGTTAGTATTAGGTATGCTTGGTATTTTTACCTATGTAGGAGTAGAAGTTACCATCCAAAGTAATTTAGGCGAATTGCTAAAAACAGACGCGTTTGGAGCTATCCAAGGGTCAGATTTAGCACCTTATATTTCTATGTATTGGGGCAGTTTAATGATAGGTCGTTGGGCAGGAGCCATTTCAGTATTTAACCCCTCACATTCGATGCGAAAAATACTATTGATAATTGTTCCATATATTGCTTTTGGAGTTGTTTTATTTGTAAACCACCTTTCAGGCCAAAATGTAAAACCATTATTTGCATATGCAATAGTAGTAGCTTTTCAAATTGGAGGCTTCTTTTTAGGGCAAGATAAACCCGCAAAAACCTTAATGATTTTCGGATTATTAGGTATGATAGCTATGCTAATAGGCTTATTTTCAACAGGGACATTAGCAATTTATGCCTTTATGAGCGGAGGTTTATTTTGTAGTATTATGTGGCCCGCAATATTTTCGCTTGCCATCACAGGCTTAGGAAAATATACTTCGCAAGGCTCAGCATTTTTAGTAATGATGATACTCGGAGGCGCTATTATACCACCTTTACAAGGAAAAATATCAGATATTATTGGGATCCATCAATCATATTTTATACCTGTAATTTGTTTCGCCTATTTAGCTTATTATGGTTTTGTGGTGAAAGGAATTTTACAAAAGCAAAACATTGATGTAGATGCTTTAGAAACGTCAGCTTCGCATTAAGAAAAAAAAATAAACGTTTTTTATAGAGGATTTCTAAAAATTTATTTTGTAATAAAAATGAATTTTTAGAAGTCTCCTTATTAATATTAATCAAAAAAAACTGTATATATTGGACTCGAATATTAACCTAAAAACTAAAAAATTATGAAAAAAAATTACTTTTATGCAATGCTTTTTGCTTTGCCAATTTTTGCAATTACCATTATGTCTTGGAGTGGTGGTTATACAGGTGCCAGTGTTACGGGTTCACCTGGAGACGGTTCAACTTGTTCTAACTGTCATGGAGGGGGTAGTTTTGCAACTACAGGAACGATAACCACCAATATTCCAGTCGCTGGATATGCTTTAAACACCACATACACTGTAACTGTAAGCTTTACAGGTGGTGTGGGAGCTAAAAGAGGGTTTCAATTAACCGCTGAAAAAGCTGGTGGAACTAAAGTTGGAACTTTTATGGCTGGTTCGGGTTCGCAAGTTTTTAACTCACAAAAAACAGTTTCACACTCTTCAAATACTGTAACCTCATGGAGTTTCTCTTGGACATCACCTTCCGCTGACCAAGGTGCTGTAACCTTTTATGCTGCTTTAAATGCTGCAAATGGAGATGGAGGAACCAATGGAGACAAGGTTATTACGCTTTCAACAACCGTAAATGTCTTGGGAACTGATAGTTTTTTTGCAAAACAATTCAACGTGTATCCAAATCCTGCTTCTGATATGGTAACCATCAAAATGCCTGAGAATATTACAACTGCAACGGTTACAATTTTCGATTTTGTAGGTAAACAAGTTGCTAAAACAAACCTTACTTCAACCGAAAACAGTTTAGATATTTCAAATTTACCAACAGGAACCTATTTAGTTTCTATTGCAACCGAATATGGAATTGCTAAAAAACAATTAGTAATTAAGGGGACTTCTAAAAATTGAGTTTCTAATGAAAACTTGTAATTTTTAAGAAGTAGAAGGTAAAATTTAAAAAGAACCGCAGGCATAGCCATAGCTATAATGAGGACGACGATTTTTAAGTTTTAACGAACTAATTTTTAAAAAGAACTTTTTGTAATAAAAATGAATTTTTAGAAGTCACCTTAACTAATTCTAACAAAACATATTGAAAATAGGCTTTCTAAAATTATTTTAGAAAGCCTATTTTATTAAAAATTATATCAATAGGGTTTAAACACTTCCTGTATAAACTTCTTTATTTATTTTTCCAACCAAACCTTGCAAAACCTTTCCTGGTCCTACTTCTAAAAACGAGGTTGCACCATCGGCAATCATTTGATGAACCGATTGCGTCCATTTTACTGGTGCAGTTAGTTGAGCTATTAAATTTTGCTTAATTTTTTCAGGATTCGTTACAGCTGTGGCAGTTACGTTTTGATAAATAGGGCAAATAGGAATGTTAAATATTGTATTTTCGATAGCCTTTGCCAGCTCTTCTCGAGCAGGCTCCATCATAGGCGAATGAAAACCTCCACTCACGGGTAAAAGCAAGGCACGTTTTGCACCAGCTACTTTCATTGCTTCACATGCACGTTCTACCGCTTTAAATTCTCCAGAAATAACTAATTGACCAGGACAATTATAATTTGCAGCGACTACAATTCCGTCTATTTCAGCACAAATTTTTTCAACCAAGGCATCGTCTAAATTTAAAACAGCTGCCATAGTGGAAGGTACTATTTCGCATGCTTTTTGCATTGCCATAGCACGTTTATAAACCAATTGTAAACCGTCTTCAAACGATAAAACATGGCTGGCAACCAATGCCGAAAATTCACCTAACGAATGCCCAGCAACCATACCGGGTTCAAAATTCTCGATGGTTTTGGCTACGATAACACTATGCAGAAAAACAGCAGGTTGGGTAATCTTAGTTTCTTTTAAATCTTCAGCCGAACCCTCAAACATAACATCTGAAATTCTAAAACCAAGGATTTCATTAGCTCTTTCAAACATTTTTTTTACAATGTCTGAATTTTCGTATAAATCTTTACCCATTCCGGTAAATTGCGACCCTTGTCCAGGGAAAATATATGCGGTCATAGTTATAATGTTTTGTATCTAATTGTAATTTTTACAAATGTAAAAATAAAAAATAAGCAACCAAATCGAATACAAAAAAGCATAGTAATAATTTCTATCAATTTAACAAAAAATTAGCACTTAGATTTGTAACATTTGCCAAATTTGTAAGTCTAATTAATATTATATTAAAAGCAAATTCTAATTTAAAACTACTTATGAAAAAAAATATTTTTATAGCATTATTTTGGCTTTCTTTATTAGCTAATGCTCAAGATTTTCAAGGAGTTGCGGTTTATGAATCTAAAACAAGCACTTCTGATTTTAAAATGAAATTTGACGGAATGACTCCTGAAATGCAAAAAACTATTGAAGAGCGAATGAAAAAAGCCTTTGAAAAAACATTTATTTTAAATTTTAATAAAATAGAATCCGTTTATAAAGAAGAAGAAAAACTTGAAACTCCCGGACAACAAGAGGGAGGGGGGAGAATGAGAATGATGACTTCGATGATGGGAGGTGGAGGAACTTTTTATAAAAATATTAAGCAAAAAACATATAAAGTTGATAAAGATATTTTTGGAAAAGAATTTTTAGTAGTTGATTCTTTAAAACGATTTGATTGGAAATTAGAAGAAGAAACCAAGCAAATAGGCAATTATATTTGTTATAAAGCTGTGGCTATACAAAAAGTAGATTCAACTGATTTTAAAAACTTTAGACCTAAAAAAGAGCCTGAAAATAATGAAAAAAAAGATGAAGCACCTGAAAAAGATAAAAAAACAAATTTTTTAAGTCGTCTTGAAGTCCCTAAAGAAATAACCATTACTGCTTGGTACACTCCCGAAATCCCTATTAGTAATGGACCTAGTGATTACTGGGGATTGCCCGGGTTAATTTTAGAAGCAAACGATGGTAGAACCAGTATTTTATGTTCAAAAATTATTTTAAATACAAATGATAAAGCAGAAATTAAAGCTCCAAGCAAAGGGAAGGTAGTTTCGGATAAAGAATTTAACGAAATTATGATGAAAAAAGTTGAGGAAATGAGTGAAATGAATAACATACCAGGAGCCAAAAGCGGTATGCAAATTCATATTCAACGATAAGGTTTTAAAGCGTAGAAATGATAAAAACATACATGAAAAAACTAATCATATTACTGTTTATAATGTTTTTTTCTTTTACAAATGCTCAATCAATTAAGTTTGAAGGCATCGTGAAAGACACAACTGGTATTGCTTTAGATATGGCTAATGTAATGGCTATCAATGCTGTAACCAAAGGGATGGATGGCTATTCTATAACAAATGAAAAAGGAAAATTTAGTATTGTTTTGCAAGCCAATTCTACCTATGAAATTAAAGCTAGTTATGTTGGTTTTCAAACTAAAATCATAAAACTACAAACTGCTCTTGAAAATATCTCAAAAAATATAACATTAACAGAAGGAACACAACTTAAAGGTGTTGAAATAGTGCACGAAATGCCTGTTTCAATTTCAGGCGACACCATTGTTTATAATTCAGACTCGTTTACCAACGGAACAGAAAAAAAATTAGAAGATGTGCTTAAAAAATTACCAGGAATTGAGATAAATAAAGATGGAGAGATAGAAGTAGAGGGTAAAAAAGTGCAAAAAGTAATGGTTGAAGGTAAAGATTTTTTTGATGGAGATAGTAAAATTGCAACAAAAAACATCCCAGCCGATGTTATTAACAAAGTTCAAGTGCTACGAAACTACAACGAAGTAAGTAATTTAAAAGGACTAGAAAATAACGAAGATAATTTAGCACTAAACATAAAATTAAAAGAAGGCAAAAAGAATTTTTGGTTTGGAGATATTACAGCAGGTATAGGAGGACACGAAAAATTAGATAGATACATAACCAATCCGAAACTATTTTATTACAATCCAAAATATAGTATAAATGTAATTTCAAATCTTAATAATATTGGAGAATTGCCCTTAACAATGCAAGACTATTTTAAGTTTACAGGAGGCTTTAAAAATATGATGAAAAAAGGAGGTTCATCGTTTAATATAAGTTCAAACGAATTAGGAATTATGGGCTTGCGAAATGATAAAGCCAAAGAAATTAATACAAAATTTGGAGCTACTAATTTTAGTTATAACCCTACAAAAGCCTTGAACATTAGTGGTTTTGGTATATTTCTTTCAAACCGAACAACCCTTGAAACCATTAATCACAATGAACGAACAGATAAATTAAATGGCACTAAAACAACCATCAAAGAAAACCGAACAGACCTTGCCAAACAAGCCTCAGATTTAGGAATGTTTAAACTAAGCAGTAGTTATGTGCCGTCTGAAAAAGTGCATTTAGATTATGATGCTTTGCTAAAACTATCAAACCAAAACGAAAAAACAAGCCTTTTTTCTGATATTTTAAGCGATGTCTATACCGAAAAATATCAAAAACCAATGTCAATTAACCAAAATTTAAATTATTATTATACCTTAAACGATAAAAATATTTTCTCGTTTGAAGGACAACATTTATACCAAACAGAAGATCCTTTTTATACAGCAAACCTCGAAAATCAGCCCTTTAATTTAGCAGGATATATTTTACAAACACTTATAAATCAAAGAGATATTATAAACCAAAATCGAATAACAACTACCAATAAAACCGATGCTAAAATTGATTATTATTATGTAGTTACACCTAAAAGCAACATAAATATAACACTCGGAAACACCTATTCTTACCAAAAATTTAACTCAGCAATGTATCAAATTTTGAGTAATGGAGCTATAAATCCTTTGAATGCAATCGAAAACACAAATGATGTCCAATATAAATTTAACGATGTTTTTGTAGGGTTGCACTATAAAATTTTATTAGGAAAATTTACATTTAACCCTGGTTTTAGTTTGCATCAATACAAAATGAAAAACAATCAAAACTCTTTAAATTATAGGCAATATTTCAGCAGAATTTTACCTGATTTTTACGCAAAATACGACATAAAAAAATCAGAAAATTTAACCTATAATTTTAGTTATACCAACGATTTTACAGACATTGTTCGTTTGGCAAAAGGCTATGTTTTTTCTAACTATAACAGCTTGTTTAGCGGAAACCCAAACTTAGAAAACGCAACTTCACAAACACATTCACTCCGTTATTTTAAATATAATATGTTTAATTTTGAAAACATATTTGCAAATATTAACTATTCAAAACGAATAAATGCAGTAAAATCAAAAATACTTTTTAACGGACTTAATCAAACATCAACTTCGATAAATATAGATTCAAATTTTGCCGATGAAACATTGTTTGCCAATCTAAATTATGGACGCTCGTTTTTAAAATACTACAAAACCTCAGCCGGACTAAATATTAATTGGAGTAAGTTTAATAATTATAGAATTTATTCTGGGCAAGAAAAATTAGAAGAAACCGAATCTTTTTCACAGACCTATAATGCAAAATTTGCAACTAACTTTAAAAAAATCCCAAATTTAGAGATAGGATATAGCTTTACTAAAAACGATTTTTTTAACGATGTTTTTTATACAGATGCCACTTCGGTTTCAGTTTCGTATTATTTTTTAGATGGTTTTTCATTTGTAAGTGACTACACCTATTATAACAATAAAAACAAAACAAAAACCATCCAAAATAAATACGATTTTTTATCAACTGAATTAACATATAGAAAAAAAGAAAGCAAGTGGGAATATAAATTGAGTGGAACTAATTTACTGAATACCAAATCGTTAAACGATTCAAGTTTTTCACAATTAGGCGGTAGTAGTAGTTTTTCTTCCTATATTGTTCAACCACGTTTTATAATGGCAACTCTAAAATATAATTTATAAAGAATTGCTTTTTAGTTGAATGTGCCCTTCTAAAAATAAGCAAAATATTTTTAATTTTTTTTACAAGTTTCTTACATTTGTAAACTTTTATAGGCGACTTCTAATAATTGGTTTTCTAATGAGAATTTTTTATTTTTAAGAAATAGAAGGCAAAATTCAAAAAGAATTGCAGGCGTAGCCGTAGTTAAGATGAGGAGGATTTTTAAATTTTAACGAACTAATTTTTAAAAAGAACTTTTTGTAATAAAAATTAATTTTTAGAAGTCCCCTATATAAATTGATAAACTAATCGTAATCTACTAACAAATAAAAAGATATGAATACTTTTGATGTTACAATAATTGGTTCGGGTCCAGGAGGTTATGTTGCAGCTATTCGTTGTGCTCAACTTGGTTTTAAAACTGCTATAATCGAAAAATATCCTACCTTAGGAGGCACTTGTTTAAATGTAGGCTGCATCCCTTCTAAAGCATTATTAGCTTCTTCGCATCATTATGAAGAGGCTACTAAACATTTTGAAGAACACGGAATTGAAATTTCAGGAAAAATAAAAGTTAATCTTGAAAAAATGATTGCCCGAAAACAATCAGTAGTTAATCAAACCTCGGGTGGTGTTAAATTTTTAATGGATAAAAATAAAATTACTGTTTTTGAGGGCGTTGGCTCGTTCAAAGATGCAACTCATATTAATATCACTAAAAAAGATGGCACTACAGAAGTTATTGAAAGTAAATATTCTATCATTGCAACAGGTTCAAAACCTTCAACTTTACCTTTTATAAGTATTGATAAAGAACGAATTATAACTTCGACCGAAGCTTTAAAACTTACAGAAATCCCTAAACATTTAATTATTATTGGTGGAGGTGTTATTGGTATTGAATTAGGGCAAGTGTATCTACGATTAGGTGCAGAGGTCTCTGTTGTAGAATTTATGGACAGAATTATACCAGGTATGGATATTGCTTTGAGCAAAGAATTAACCAAAGTTTTGAAAAAACAAGGTATGAAATTTTACACATCTCACAAAGTGAAATCAGTTGACCGAAAAAGCAAAAAAGTTATGATAATGGCTGATAATACAAAAGGCGAAACAATCTCTTTGGAAGGAGACTATTGTATGGTAGCAGTTGGCAGACGTCCTTATACAGATGGTTTAACAGCTGAAAATGCTGGGATAAAATTAACCGAAAAAGGACAAATAGAAATAAATGAACATTTGCAAACTAATATCCCCAATATTTATGCTATTGGAGATGTGGTTCGGGGAGTTATGCTTGCTCACAAAGCTGAAGAAGAGGGGGTTATGGTTGCTGAAATTTTAGCAGGACAAAAACCCCATATAGATTATAATTTAATCCCGGGTGTGGTTTATACTTGGCCCGAAGTTGCTGCAGTTGGCAAAACCGAAGAGCAATTAAAAGAGGCTGGAGTTACTTATAAAACAGGTAGTTTTCCGTTTAGAGCCTTAGGCAGAGCCCGAGCAAGTTCTGATAACGATGGTTTTGTAAAAATGCTTGCCGATGCTAAAACAGATGAAGTTTTAGGAGTACACATTATAGGTGCCCGAGCAGCCGATTTAATTGCCGAAGCCGTTATAGCAATGGAATACAAAGCCTCTGCCGAAGATATTGCACGAATGAGCCATGCTCACCCAACCTTTTCTGAAGCCATGAAAGAAGCTGCTTTAGCTACCACCGAAAACAGAGCTTTGCATGTGTAAAAATTTTACATTTAAAAAATAGTTTATGAAAACAAATAAAAACACAATTTTAGCCTCAGCAACTTGGCTTATGATTATTATGGGATTTCTTTTAATTGGATTAGGAATATTTAAGTATTCTGAAATTTCAGGAATTGGTTTTGGATCTGTAGGTGTAGGATTTTTAGCCATTGCTTGGGTTTTTAGTTCTTTAAAAGGGAGATTATAAAAGCTAAAATTATTTTAAAAAAATCACTACTAACCGACTAAATTAAAAATATAAGCAACAAAGTTCCTTAA
>CAYXAF010000068.1:0-10456 GCA_964463035.1 uncultured Flavobacterium sp. | reverse complement strand
AGAAAACCAATTTTTAGAACCCCCTCTTGTGAAATAAACCCTATGTTTTTTGAAACCCTATTTTATTGCTTTTGAAAATAAAAACGATAAAAATAAAAAATAGGTTGCATATCAAATATTTATTTGTAATTTTGCACTCCCTTAATTATGGCCTATTCAAAAAAAGGGAAAGGAATGTTTAATTTAAAATAAAATCAGAGTGAACACATTAAGTTACAAAACCGTGTCGGCAAACAAAGCTACTGCTCAAAAAGAGTGGATAGTAGTTGATGCAGAAGGGCATAACTTAGGTCGTTTATCTACAAAAGTAGCAATGCTTTTAAGAGGTAAATACAAACCTAATTTTACCCCTCATGTAGATTGTGGTGATAACGTAATCGTTATCAATGCCGAAAAAATTAACCTAACCGGGAACAAACTTGACGACAAAGTTTATGTTCGTCATACAGGCTATCCAGGAGGTCAAAGAACCCTTACAGCTAAGGTATTACAGGCAAAAAAACCTGCAATGTTAGTTGAGAAAGCAATTAAAGGAATGTTACCTAAAAACAAATTAGGAGCACAACTTTTTCGAAATCTTACTGTTTGTGTAGGTTCAGCACACAAGCACGAAGCACAACAACCGAAAACCATTAATTTAAACGATCTGAAATAATGGAAACAATTCACAAAATTGGACGAAGAAAAACAGCTGTTGCCCGTATCTATTTATCAGAAGGAACAGGCGTTGTTACCGTAAATAAAAAAGACCTTAAAACATATTTTACAACTGAAACTTTGCAATATAAAGTAATGCAACCCATGACTTTAACCAACTGCGAAGGTGCTTATGATGTAAAAGTAAACGTATATGGAGGAGGAATTACAGGACAAGCAGAAGCCGTTCGGATGGCAATTGCTCGTGCTTTATGCGAAACTGAAGAAGGAAACAGAGCAATATTGAAACCTGAAGGGCTTCTAACACGTGATTCTAGAATGGTAGAGCGTAAAAAATTCGGTCAGAAAAAAGCACGTAAAAGATTCCAATTCTCTAAACGTTAATCGTTTATATAAATTTATTTATTCACAATTTAAAAATCTGTTGTCGTTATTTCTTTTCATTAAAAAGAGAAATTAGTTTAGCATCTAAATGAGTATAGAAGTTAAATATTAAAAAGTTGAAAGTTTAAATGTTTTTTTACAAAATTAACTATTAATAATTAAAAAATATTCATTGCTAATCAAACGGAACGTAAACTATTACAAAAATGACAAAAATAGAAGTTAAAGATTTATTAGAAGCAGGTGTTCATTTTGGGCACATGACTCGTAAATGGGATCCAAACATGGCTCCTTATATTTATATGGAAAAAGATGGTATTCACATTATCAATCTATATAAAACGGCTGCTAAAATTGAAGAAGCTACAGAGGCTTTAAAAAAAATTGCAGCATCAGGTAGAAAAATACTTTTTGTAGCTACCAAAAAACAAGCAAAAGATATCGTGTCTGAAAAAGCAAAAGCTTGTAATATGCCTTATATCACTGAGCGTTGGCCTGGAGGTATGCTTACAAACTTTGTAACCATCAGAAAAGCTGTTAAAAAAATGGCTTCAATTGATAGAATGAAAAAAGATGGAACTTTTGATACCTTATCTAAAAAAGAAAAATTACAAATCGATCGTTTAAGAGCCAAATTAGAAAAGAATTTAGGTTCTATTGTTGAAATGTCTCGTATTCCTGCTGCCTTATTTGTGGTGGATATAAAAGTTGAACACATAGCCGTTCGAGAAGCTAAAAAATTAAACATTCCGGTTTTTGCAATGGTAGATACCAACTCTGACCCTCGATTAGTGGACTATGTTATCCCCGCAAATGATGACGCTTCAAAATCAATAGATAAAATTCTTTCGTATGTATCAGCAGCAGTTATTGATGGTTTAGCCAACAAAACATCTGATAAAGAAGAAGAATTATTTGTTGCAGAAGAAGAAGTTACAGAAGAAATAGTTGAAGAAACAACTGCCGAAGATACCACTGTAGAAACTCCAGAAACTGAGGCGTAAAAATAAAACAAAAAATCCCTTATCATTAGTGAGGGATTTAAAAAAAAACTAATTTTAAAAACATATTATCATGTCAAATATTACTGCTGCAGACGTTAATAAACTACGTCAAGTTACAGGTGCAGGAATGATGGATTGTAAGAAAGCATTAGTGGAAGCTGATGGTAACTTTGAATCTGCCATCGAAATTTTAAGAAAAAAAGGTCAAAAAGTAGCTGCTAATCGTTCTGATAGAGAATCTACCGAAGGGGCTGCAATTGCTGTTGTTAATGCTGACAAAACCGCAGGTGTTGCAATTTCATTAAATTGTGAAACCGATTTTGTGGGTAAAAACGAAGCATTTGTTAAATTAGCAAACGATTTTGCTCAAATGGCTTTGAATTATCCCGATAAAGACGCGTTTTTAGCTGCTGATTTTAATGGTATTTCAGTTGCCGAAAAACTAATTGAACAAACAGGTGTAATTGGTGAAAAAATTGAAATCGGGTCGTTCGAGCGTATCGAGGGCTCTTTTGTAGGTTCATATATACATGCTGGTAACAAAATTGCTACCTTAGTTTCGTTCTCTGCTAAAGTTGAAGATGAAATGGCTAAAAATGTTGCTATGCAAGTAGCTGCAATGTCTCCAATTGCCTTAGATGAAGCAGGTGTAGATGCTGTAACTATCGAAAAAGAAATTGAAATTGCTAAAGATTTACTTCGTCAAGAAGGAAAACCAGAAGCTATGTTAGATAATATTGCAAAAGGAAAATTAGCACGTTTTTTTAAAGATAACACACTTGTAAATCAAGATTTTATTAAAGATGGTTCTATGAGCGTAGCAGCTTATGTAAAAACCGCAGGTGATATTAAAGTAACAGGTTATAAACGCGTAGCTTTAGGTTAATAAAACCTCTTTTATAAATAATCTATAAACCAATCTTTTTTTTAAGGATTGGTTTTTTATTAAAAAATATTCAAATGAAGGCAGTTGTTCAACGAGTTTCAGAAGCATCGGTTACGGTTAATAACCAGATAGTTGGATCAATTAATGCAGGGTTGTTAGTTTTAGTAAGCATTGAAGATGCCGATACTGAAATAGACATACTATGGTTGGCTCAAAAAATTTGTAAAATGCGAATTTTTAACGATGAAAACGGGGTTATGAATTGTTCTGTTGAAGAAATTAACGGAACAATTTTGGTTGTAAGCCAATTCACATTACATGCTTCTACCAAAAAAGGAAACAGACCTTCGTATATAAAAGCTTCGAAACCCGAGTTTGCAATTCCGATATATAAAAAATTTGTAAAACAACTTGAAACTGAACTTAAAAAGCCAATACAGACAGGAATTTTTGGGGCAGATATGAAAGTGAATTTACTAAACGATGGACCTGTAACTATTATAATTGACTCTCAAAATAGAGAATAAAAAACTTACAACGCTTTTTTATCTAAAAGATTACGCAAAAAAAAACAACCTCTTCTTCTAAATGTTTTATTTGTTTTTCATAATTTTCTTTTAATTCTTGTGGAAAATTATTGTTTAAAATATCAATTTCAATGCTACCCGATTGTTTGCAATTCTTAAAATTATAACTATTAGACGTGTCGTCAATAACGTTGCAAAACAAAACAATTAGGAGTTTATACCAAATATATTTTGCATAATCAAGCTCCAAAAAAAGGTTTAACCAAATAATCATAACTTTGCATTTTGAAGTATTTAATTATTTTTGTAACTTAATGAATAAATATTCTACTTATTTTAAACTTTCCGGCCTTGCCGTTCAAATGGGAATAACAATTTTTTTGTTTGCAAAATTAGGCAATTGGTTAGACGGATATTATCATTCATCCAACGAAATATATACCAAAATAAGCACAATGGTAGGCGTTTTTTTGTCGTTATACATCGTTATTGTTCAGGCTACTAAATTAAATTCAAAATGACAAATATTTTAAAAAAGTATAGAGTTGTAGGCTGGTGTATTGTTTTCTCTCTTTTGTTTTATATTTCACATAAAAAACTGTTGCATGTTGAGGTTTTTGAGCAGTCAATAAGGCTTTCAGTAGAAAAATTGCATTTAATATTTGGTAGTTTTTCAGTTATTATAGTGTTTTTATTAACAATAGTTTATTATAAAAATATAGATATTGTTGGATATTTATATTTATGGATAACCCTTTTTAAAATGATTTTATTATTGGTAATTTTTAAACACTTCATTTTAATAGAACCTGAAAAACAAACTGTTGAAAAACAAATTATTCTTATTTTATTTTTAATTTATTTAGGTTTAGAAACTTTTTTAATTGCAACTCTTTTGAATAAAAATCATCATAAGTAACTATGGTTAAAAAAAATGATAAAAAATTAAAAAGAAATCGTTGTAATTTTAATAAAATTTTTACCTTTGCACAACTTTAAAAAAACAATAAAATTTTAGATTTTTAAATTAAAAATAGGATTATGTTTAATAAATCAATACATTATATTATAACAATTTATATGACAATTTTGTCAATTTTTTCGTTTGCCAATCCTACACAAGATACTATATCACACTCAGCAAGTTTGAGACATGAAAAAAATCATAATCCTTTAAATCACGACACTCAACCTAAAACAAAAAAAGAAGAAATTAAAGAATTTATTAGTCATCATCTTTTAGATTCTCATGATTTTCATTTGTTTTCTTGGATAGATGATGCTCAAAAAGACCATCATATTGGTTTTCCATTACCCATAATTTTATGGGATAATGGTTTTCATTTTTTCATGTCTTCTAAGTTTCACCATGGAAAATCTGTTGCAGAAAGTAAAGGAAATTACTACACTCTTTATCATTCAAAAATATATAAAACAGACGCCTTAGGAACCTTAAATTTTAATGAGCTACAACATCCAGCAAATAAAAAACCTTTAGATTTATCGATTACTAAAAACGTAATTATGATGTTTTTAACAGGGGCACTTATGCTATGGTTGTTTATAAGTTTAGCAAAATCATATAAAAAAAATAATGGCATTGCAAAAGGGGTTGGGCGTTTCTTCGAGCCAATTATTTTATATATTAGAGATGACATTGCTATTCCAAATATTGGTAAAAACTATAAAAAATATATGAGTTATTTGTTAACTATTTTCTTTTTTGTATGGTTTTTAAATTTATTTGGTTTAACACCGCTCGGAGCAAATGTTACGGGTAACATAGCAGTTACCTTCGGTTTAGCATTTATGACATTTTTAATAACAAATATAACAGCTAATAAAAATTATTGGGGGCATATTTTTTGGATGCCAGGAGTCCCTGTTTTAATGAAGTTTGTATTAACTCCTGTTGAGTTATTAGGCATTATCATTAAACCTTTTTCACTAATGATTCGTTTGTATGCAAATATTGTAGCTGGGCACGTGGTTTTAATGAGTATTATAGGTTTAATGTTTATTTTTAAAAACTGGATAGGCAGTAGTTTATCTTTTTTATTAGTTTTTGCACTTTCGTTATTAGAGATATTAGTAGCAACATTACAGGCATATATAATAACTATGCTTTCTGCTTTATATTTTGGTTCTGCAAACGAAGAGCACCATCATGAAGATCATCATTAATTATTTTGAACGTTTAATTTAATTTATATATATTATGACAATTCCAAACATCGTAGGAGCAGGTTTAATTGTAATTGGTGCAGGCTTAGGTATCGGTAAAATAGGAGGTTCAGCAATGGACGCTATTGCTCGTCAGCCAGAAGCATCAGGCAAAATTCAAACCGCTATGCTTATTGCAGCTGCACTTATTGAAGGTATCGGATTTGCTGCATTATTTGCATCATAATCTGTTACAAAACTTAGCAACAACTGTAACGGTTGGTTATAGTTGTTGCTTATTTAAAAAAACTTAGTTTAAAATTATATATTTTATATGGAAAAACTTTTAGATCAATTTTCACCTGGATTATTTATATTACAAATAATTATTTTTGTTGGTTTGGTACTACTACTTAAAAAATTTGCTTGGAAACCAATTCTTGATGCAGTAAACGAACGAGAAGAAGGTATAAAAAATGCACTTTTATCTGCCGAAAATGCAAAAAAAGAAATGCAACAACTAAAAGCTGATAACGAAAAAATTGTAGCAGAAGCAATTCTTCAAAGAGACTCAATCATTAAAGAAGCCAAAGAACTCAAGCATAATATGATTGAAACTGCAAAAGAAAACGCTCAAGAACAAGTAAATAAAATGGTGCAAGCGGCAAAAGAAAGCATTGAAAGAGAAAAAACAGCTGTTTTATTTGATATGAAAAAACAAATATCAGCATTATCAGTAGCAATAGCTGAAAAAGTATTACGAAACGAACTTGCTAATAAAGATGCACAAAATCAATTAGTTGCAAAATTATTAGACGAAACTAAACTAAACTAAAAAAAACTATGTCAAGAGTTGCCATTCGATACGCAAAAGCTGTATTAGAAAACGCAATATCTGCACAAAAAGCAGAAAATGTAGCTTCTGATATGGAACTCATCGAAAAAACGATTGCAAATTCATCCGAATTGCAAAACTTTTTAAATAGTCCTGTCCTAAAACCCCAGTTAAAAGAAAATGCTTTGCTTGAGGTTTTTAGTAATGTATCAAACGAAACCAAAAGTTTATTTTCATTGTTATTAGCCAACAAACGATTTGAACTATTGCAAAACATTGCCAAAGAATATCAAGTGATGTTTAATGATCGCAAAGGAATTCAAACAGCTGATGTAATAACCGCTACTCCAATTGATACAACTATTGAAGCAAAAGTTTTAGAAGTTGCTAAAACTATGAGTTCAAAAAACATAAAAATTAACAATATTGTTGATGCGTCTATCATTGGAGGTTATATTTTACGAATTGGCGACCAACAATATAACGCATCAGTAAAAAATAATTTACAAAAAATAGCAAAAGAATTTGCGAGTTAAAACAAAAATAAATTTCTACAACAAATAATATTATGGCAGAAATAAAACCTGCTGAAATTTCAGCAATATTACAAAAACAATTATCGGGAGTAAACACCGGAGCTTCTTTAGAAGAAGTAGGAACTGTATTACAAGTGGGTGATGGTATCGCTCGGGTATATGGTTTGTCAAATGCACAATATGGTGAGTTAGTCCAGTTTGAAAACGGATTAGAAGCCATTGTTCTTAACCTTGAAGAAGATAACGTTGGAGTTGTTCTTTTAGGACCATCAACAGGTGTCAAAGAAGGTTCAACTGTAAAACGAACTCAGCGAATAGCCTCGCTAAAAGTAGGTGAAAAAATGGTAGGTCGTGTGGTCGATTCTTTAGGCAATCCAATTGATGGTAAAGGTGCTATTGGAGGCGATTTATACGAAATGCCCTTAGAGCGTAAAGCACCTGGAGTAATTTTTCGTCAGCCTGTAAACGAACCTTTACAAACGGGTATAAAATCTGTAGATGCGATGATCCCTGTGGGTAGAGGACAACGAGAATTGGTTATTGGAGACCGTCAAACGGGTAAAACAACCGTTTGTATTGATACCATTTTAAATCAAAAAGAGTTTTACGATGCAGGAAATCCTGTATATTGTATTTATGTTGCTGTTGGTCAAAAAGCATCAACAGTAGCTGCTATTGCAAAAAACTTAGAAGACAAAGGTGCTTTGGCTTATACCATTATCGTAGCTGCTAATGCTTCTGACCCAGCTCCAATGCAAGTATATGCACCAATGGCAGGTGCTGCAATTGGAGAGTATTTTAGAGATACAGGTCGTCCGGCTTTAATTATTTATGATGATTTGTCAAAACAAGCAGTAGCCTATCGTGAAGTTTCCCTTTTATTAAGAAGACCACCCGGACGTGAAGCTTATCCAGGAGACGTATTTTATCTTCACTCTCGTTTATTAGAAAGAGCCTGTAAAGTTATCAATGATGATAGTATAGCAAAAGGTATGAACGACTTACCAGACTCGTTGAAGCCAATTGTAAAAGGAGGAGGTTCATTAACCGCTTTACCAATTATTGAAACACAAGCGGGAGACGTTTCTGCATATATCCCAACCAATGTAATTTCTATTACAGATGGTCAAATATTCTTAGAGTCAGATTTGTTCAATTCAGGGGTTCGTCCGGCAATTAACGTAGGTATTTCGGTATCTCGTGTAGGAGGAAATGCTCAAATTAAATCAATGAAAAAAGTAGCAGGAACTTTAAAACTTGACCAAGCACAGTTCCGTGAATTAGAAGCCTTCGCAAAATTTGGTTCAGACCTTGATGCTGTTACTTTAAATGTAATTGAAAAAGGAAAACGTAACGTTGAAATTTTAAAACAAGCTGTAAACGACCCCTTTAGAGTAGAAGATCAAATTGCAATTATATATGCAGGAACTAAAAATTTATTACGAACTGTGCCTGTAGAAAAAGTAAAAGAATTTGAAAAAGACTATATAGAATTTTTACGATTAAAACACTCTGATGTACTAAATAACTTAAAAGCAGGTAAATTTAATGATGAAATTACCAATATTTTAGAACAAGTTGCAAAAGAAATTTCAGTAAAATTCAATTAATTTTTTAGTTGTAAGTTATTGGTTGTTTGTTCATAGCTTTTTAATGTAGTAGCAACGTTTATTACTCAAATTTTTTATCAACCAACAACCAAATAGCCAACAACCAACAACTATACGAATATGGCTAATTTAAAAGAAATACGAAATAGAATAAATTCAGTTTCTTCAACCATGCAGATAACCTCTGCAATGAAGATGGTTTCGGCTGCTAAGCTAAAAAAAGCACAAGATGCAATTGTAGCTATGCGACCCTATTCTGAAAAACTTACAGAACTTATCCAAAGTTTAAGTGCAACTTTAGATGCAGATTTAGGAGGCGCTTATACACAACAACGTGATGTAAAAAAAATACTTGTTGTAGCCATTACTTCAAACAGAGGTTTGTGTGGTGCTTTTAATTCAAATGTGGTTAAGCAAGTTAAAAATCTTTTAGATACTTATCAAAATAAAGAAGTTTCTGTTTATGCAATAGGCAAAAAAGGGAATGATGTACTCAAAAAAATTACAGAAGTTTCACACAATAACAATGCAATTTATGACCATTTAACCTATGATAACAATGCTGTTATTGCTCAAGAAATAATGGATGCCTTTGCCAAAGGAGAGTTTGATAAAGTAGAATTGGTTTATAACCAGTTTAAAAATGCAGCTACACAAATTGTGCAAACCGAGCAGTTTTTACCATTAGTAGCTTCAAAAAATCTAAAAGTAACTAATGCCGATTATATTTTTGAGCCTTCAAAACCTGAAATCGTTTTAGATTTGTTGCCAAAAGCCTTAAAAATGCAACTTTATAAAGCCTTGAGAGATTCATTTGCCTCAGAACATGGTGCACGAATGACAGCAATGCACAAAGCAACTGATAATGCAACCGAAATGCGTAATCAATTAAAATTAACCTATAACAAAGCTCGTCAGGCAGCTATTACAGGCGAAATCCTCGAAATTGTAGGAGGTGCCGAAGCCTTGAACGGATAAGCTAAAAAAAGTTTTTAACCTTCGAGGGTTAGAATATTAAATATTAAATATTTAACATCTAAATATTTGCAATTTAAAATATTAGTTATACCTTTGCATTAAAATCATCCACCACAAGTTGATTAACGTAAACAAATACTCCTATGGGTAGTTGCATTGGCTTATAACATAACAGCTTTTGCTACTACCAAAATACCCGAAGAAAACCAGCAACCACAGTCTTTTGTGGTGCATAATAAAACTGGTTTTTTTGCGGTTGAAGGTTCTTTTTCTGTAAATGGAGAACTTTTAACAACAAATACCTTACCTCTTGCAAACAATTTTTGCGCCACAAAAACAACCCTTGAAACTACATTACCAGAATCGTTTAAAATTGTAGTTAAAATAAAAACATTTGCTAATAAGCAGAACAATAAATTAGTAGCAAATAAAGCAACTGAGAACGAAAAACCCATTGCTCAAAAAACAGTAATAACTTGCCCGTTTGGAACTACTCCAAATAACGGAAATATTTTTACGGCTCTGGATAATGGAATAGCAATTATTCCATCTGTAAAATCTAAAAAATTTACTTCAAAATATTTTATAAAAACCTCACCCCTAACCCCTCTCCAAAGAAGAGGGGAACGATACCCGATGTGGTTCGCAATGTGAACGAACTCCCCTCCTCTTTGGAGAGGGGTTAGGGGTGAGGTAACTACACGACCCCCTCCAACCATTTGTTAATGGTTAACTGTATAAGGTTAAAAATCAACAATCTTAAATCGTTAATCAAAAACCTTTGTGTTCTTTGTTGTTGTCATGTTAAGCTTATTGTTGTGATGTTGAGATTCCGTTGTCATGTTGAGCTTGTCGAAACATCTTTTTAGATTCTTC
>CAYXAF010000067.1:0-10536 GCA_964463035.1 uncultured Flavobacterium sp. | reverse complement strand
AAAAATAATTTTTTTATGATGATGATAATAGTCTGTTGAAAAGTCTTATAAAAAAAATAAAAAACGCTTGTTTTAAAGGTTATTATAAATTTATTAACAATTATTAAACATTATTTTAAAGAATTAAAAGATTATAAATAAATTATTTATTTTATTTTTAATACAACTTATTAACACTGTTGATAACTAAAAATAGAATAGGGTAGTGGATAAAATTAAAAAAATTATTGTTAATAACCTTATTAAAATAGTTAAATTAAAAATAATAAGTTTTAAAAAATAAAGTTGTTTAAATCAAAAATATATATAATTATAAAAAAAATGATACCTTTTTTAAAAAGATATTAAAACTTATTGAAAGTTATTAACAATATTTATTAAAAAGGTATTTTATGATTATCAATAGGTTACAAAAGTTATAAACAAACAGCTGGTTTTGATTATTTATTGAGGGGATTTTTAAAAAGATCTTTTTGTAATAAAAATGAATTTTCAGAAGCCTCTTTATATAATATTAATTATATAGCTTATTTGAGTAAGTTTGTAAAAAAAATATTATTTATATGATTACTATTGCAATTGGTAACGACCATGCCGGAACAGAGTATAAAAAAGCTATTCAAAAACATTTAGAAGAACATGGTTTCGAGGTTTTAAATTTTGGAACAGATTCTACAGAAAGTGTAGATTATCCTGATTATGCAGGTCCAACAGCGCAAGCGGTAGAGCGGGGGAGAGCCACTTTTGGCATTGTGATTTGTGGTTCCGGAAACGGAGTGGCAATTACCGCTAATAAATATCAAAATACACGTGCAGCTCTTTGCTGGACTAAAGAAATTGCCGAATTAGCAAGGCAACATAACAATGCAAATGTGCTGGCAATACCCGCTCGATATACTTCAAAAGAACAAGCAATTGCTATTGTTGATACATTTTTAAACACTACTTTTGAAGCAGGAAGACATCAAAATAGAATAGATAAAATTTCGTGTAAATAATAATTATATATTACAAAATTTAAACAAAATACATGTCGCACATTCATAAAAAATATATTTCAGAAAAAAAATTATTTTTTTCAATACTTTTAAATGTTGTAATTACATTTGCTCAACTTATTGGAGGTATTTTATCTGGTAGTTTAGCACTATTATCAGATGCTCTGCACAATTTTTCTGATGTTATTTCGCTTATTTTTAGCTTTATAGCACATAAACTTTCCCGAAGAGAAGCCTCAACAGAACAAACATTTGGGTTCAAACGTGCCGAAATTATTGCAGCTTTTGTAAATGCCCTTTCGCTTATAATTATTGCTCTTCTTTTAGCCAACGAAGCAATTATTAGATATTTTAACCCTCAAACCATCCAATCAAATTTGGTGATTTGGCTTGCAATTTTAGGTATTGTAATGAACGGAATTTCGGTTTTACTGCTTAAAAAAGATGCAGAACATAACTTAAACATGAAATCAGCCTATTTACATTTGTTTACTGACATGCTGGCTTCGTTTGCAGTGCTTTTAGGAGGTGTTTTAATGAAGTTTTTTGGCTGGTTTTGGGTAGATAGCCTGCTCACACTTATTATTTCTATCTATTTAATAAATGTTGGGTATAAACTAATGATAAAAGCAGTAAAAATGCTAATGTTATTTACCCCAGAGCATATAAATATAGAAGAAATTGTAAAAATTGTAAATCAAATTAGTGGAGTAAAAAAACTACATCATATACATGTGTGGCACTTAAACGAAGAAGAATTACACCTCGAAGCCCATTTAGATTGCTCAGAAAACCTAACCTTATCGCAATTTAACGATTTATTACATCAAATAGAAAATGTTTTATATCAACAATTCCATATTAATCATATCACCTTACAGCCAGAGTATAAAAAAGAAGATTCAAAAGAAATAATTGTGCAGGATTAAGAACGCAACAAATAGCTATTGAATTTTTAGAAGCCCCCCTTAACCCAAAAAAGTATATTTACTCTTGAAAACCTACTATACCCACCTCTTGAAAACCGAAGCCCAGCGTTTGGGGTTTTTGAGTTGTGGTATTTCAAAGGCTGGGTTTTTAGAAACCGAAGCTCCCCGATTGGAACAATGGTTAAAAAACAACTACCAAGGGCACATGGGTTATATGGAAAATCATTATGACAAACGCCTCGACCCCCGAAAATTAGTAGAAGGGGCAAAAAGTGTGGTTTCGTTGCTTTTTAACTACTATCCTACTGATTTTCAGAAAGATGATGCTTTTAAAGTTGCTAAATATGCTTACGGAGAAGACTATCATGGGGTGATAAAAGATAAACTCTATGAACTTTTACATACACTCACCGAACAAATTGGAGCTATTTCGGGTAGGGTTTTTGTAGATTCGGCTCCTGTTTTAGAGAGGGCTTGGGCTGCCAAAAGCGGGTTGGGTTGGGTGGGTAAAAACACAAATTTAATTACCCAAAAAACAGGTTCGTTTTATTTTATTGCCGAACTAATCATTGACCTAGAGCTGGACTATGACCACCCCACCACCAACCATTGTGGTACCTGCACTGCTTGTATAGATGCTTGCCCTACCGAGGCAATTATACAACCCTATATCCTTGATGCTCAAAAATGTATATCGTATGCAACCATCGAACTAAAAGAAAATATACCAGCTGAACTCAACGGAAAATTAAACGATTGGATTTTTGGTTGTGATATTTGCCAAGATGTTTGCCCTTGGAATAGGTTTTCAAAATCTACACAAGAACCTCGCTTTCAGCCCAACGAAACCATCTTAAACTACACTAAAAACGACTGGACAGAACTAACCGAAGAAGTGTTTAAAAAAACCTTTCGAAAGAGCCCTTTAAAACGTGCCAAATTCCAAAAAATTATAGGAAATATTCAGGCTACTAAGCTAAAATAACTATATTTGCCGAAGTTTTTTGATGGTAAAATATTTGACATACCATTATCGGGGCTTATAAAAATTACAAATTTTCATTACAAAACCAATTCTTAGAAGTCCCCTTATTATTTTTGTAAAACTTTATAATTTCTTTGTGTCTTTTGTGGCATATTTATAACATTGAGTTTCAAAACAGCTAAGCAGATCGTAGAACCCCAAAAAAATGATTTTTAAACATCCTGAAATATTATATTTTTTAACACTTTTAGGAGTGCCTCTTTTGGTGCATTTGTTGCAGCTCCGTAGGTTTAAAAAAGAGTATTTTACCAATGTTCGTTTTTTGAAAGAATTACTTATAGAAACCCAAAAAAGCTCTAAGCTAAAAAAATGGTTGCTTTTGGCTACTCGGTTGTTATTATTGGCTTGTATTGTGTTGGCTTTTGCACAGCCGCTTTCAAAAACAGCAATGCAAAACAAAAAAAATGCCGAAACAATTATCGTTTTAGACCATTCATTTTCGATGCAAAGCAAAGGACAAGCGGGCGAACTTTTAAAAAGAAGCATAGAAGATATTTTAAGGTATAGTCCTGAAAATCAAACAGTCTCTATTATAACTATGACCGAAAAATTTTGGGATATTGAGCCTAAAACTATCCAAAACGAGCTTCAAAACCTACAATATTCAAGAGTTTCGTTTGATTGTAACCAACTGCTCACCGAAATTGAGCTCAAAAAACCATCAACAGCCAAAAATATTTGTATTATAACCGATGCTGTAAATCCTATTACCGAAACAAAACTTACAATTCCAGAAAATTCAAACGTTTATATTGCCTTACAAAAGCCCGAAAACAATCAAAATTGTGCTATAAACACCGTTACAATTGATAAAATTTCGGATACTTTTTATGATTTAAAATTTGAAATTGAAAATTTTTCAGACGAAAGTCTTCAAATACCCCTTTCGTTGGTAGATGCCGATAAACAAATAACCATGACAATTGTAACCTTAAAAAAAGGAAAAAATCACACCATTTTTACCATTCCTAAAGGCGAATTTCAAGGATATGCAAAAATTTTAGATAGTTTTTTAAGCTATGATAATACATTGTATTTCAGTATCAACAAACCTGAAAAGCAGCAAATTTTAGCTATCGGAATACCTGAAAATAATGAATTTTTAACTCGTATTTTTACCGAAGACGAATTTAATTTTACCCAAAACCTGCCCAATCAAATTGATTATGCAGCCCTTGAAAAACAACAAATTATTATTGTAAACGAAGTAGAAAACCCAACCGAAAGCCTCTCTAAAAGTGTTTTTAACAATTATCAAAACGGAAGTGCTGTGGTTTTTATACCACACGAAAAAACAAATATTACCACCCTAAATAATTTTATAAAACCTTTTACAAGCACCCAGTTTACAAGCCTAAATACAACCGAAGAACAACTTACAAAAGTTTCGTTTCAGCATCCGTTGTATAAAAAGGTGTTTGAAAAAAGCATTAAAAATTTTCAATATCCAAGTTTTAAAAAAGTGTTTTCGTATTCTACCTCAAATAGTTTACCGGCATTGCAACTCAGTAATGGGAAAAACTTTTTAAGTACCAATTATAACCAGCTTAATTATTTTTATTTGTTTTATACCTCTATTAATCATCAAGTTACAAACTTTAAAAATTCACCTTTAATCGTTCCTACGTTTTATGCAATGGCACAATTTGGCAGCACACAACAAAACCTTTTTTACTCCATCGGAACCATTAACCAATTAATTGTGAACGAAAAAACATCTAATGAAGCTGTTTTAACTCTAAAAAATAAAGAATATACCCTTGTGCCTCAACAACAAAAATTTGAACAAAAAACAGCACTTACATTTACAGATTATATTGAACATGCAGGAAATTTTACCTTATATAACCAAGAAAAACCAATCAAAAACATAAGTTTTAATTATCCACGAACCGAAAGCAATTTACAACTCCAAAACACTTCGGTTTATAACGATTTTGAACCCATAAATTCAGTAGAAACATTTTTTAATAATATTACACAAGACCAAACAGAGCAAGGATTTTGGAAGTTTTTTGTTTGGTTAACCCTTTTGTTTTTAGTAGCCGAATTGTTTATCCAAAAATTTGTAAAATAACACTAATCAAACCTCAAAGGTTTTAAAAATCTTCGAGATTTTCAAAAAACAATTTTTATGACCTATTTTCAAGCCCTTATTTTAGCAATTATTGAAGGTATTACTGAATTTTTACCCGTTTCATCTACTGGACACATGATTATTGCCTCGTCTTTTTTTGGCATTGCCCAAGACGATTTTACCAAACTTTTTACCATTGCTATCCAATTAGGCACGATACTTTCGGTGCTGGTTTTGTATTTCAAACGATTTTTACAGTCGGTCGATTTTTATTTTAAACTTTTGGTTGGCTTTATTCCAGCGGTTGTTTTAGGATTTCTATTAAACAAAACCATCGATAAATTGTTAGAAAGCCCCGTAACAGTAGCCGTATCGTTAGTTTTAGGAGGTATTATTTTATTAAAAGTGGACGATTGGTTTAAAAATTCAACCGAAACAATTATTGATTATAGAATGGCTTTTAAAATTGGCTTGTTCCAATGTTTTGCAATGATACCAGGCGTTTCCAGAAGCGGAGCCAGCATTGTGGGGGGAATGTCGCAAAAACTAAACCGAACCACAGCAGCCGAATTTTCGTTCTTTTTAGCCATCCCAACCATGCTTGGAGCAACCCTAAAAAAAGGGTATGATTATTACCAAGAAGGTTTTGTGCTATCAGGCGAGCAAGTAAATTTGTTAATTTTAGGTAATATTGTGGGTTTTGCAGTGGCTCTTATTGCTATAAAATCGTTTATTGGTTTTCTAAGTAAATATGGATTTAAAATTTTTGGTTATTACCGAATTATTGTTGGTTTAGCTATCCTTTTTATACATTATTTTGTGATGAAATTAACGGTGGTTTAAAAAATATTATTTCACCAAAAACCTTGTATTTTCAGAGATTCCGTTTGGGTTTTATAATTTATAAACCGCTATTTTTTGTCCTAAGTTTTATACGCATTTTTATTTTTTTGTTTTGAAAACCATAAAAAACAGACCAAAGAGCATCGCCTGCACCCGTAGCATCTTAATTTTACGAGCCTAAAATTCTTAAACGTATTCAGATGAAGTGTATAAAAAACACCACCTTTACCTTTGTTTAAACAAACTAACGAGGACCCCTAAACCTGAAAAATATTCAAGAATTTCTGTATCGATTTTAGAAATTACCTTATGATAAATATACTAATTGATAAAAAAGCTATAAATTTTCATAAATTTTATATTTTTTTTCATCAAAAAATATATATTTCATAAAAATTATGTATGTTTGAAAATTATAAACCAATTTTATTTATATAAAAAACTAAATATTTATGACAGAAACAGTAAAAAAACAAGGACATCCAACTGGTCTTTGGTATTTGTTCGGAACCGAAATGTGGGAGCGATTCGGGTATTATTTAATGCTCGGAATATTTTCATTATATATGCTAGACGGCTGGAATAATGGAGGAATGGGATTTGACCCTGCTAAAAAATCAGATATTTATGGAACTTATCTTGGCTTAGTGTATTTAACCCCTTTTATAGGAGGCTTGCTTGCAGATCGTATTTTAGGTTATAGAAAATCAATCGTAATAGGAGGTTTAATGATGGCAACAGGATATTTTTTGCTTTCTGTGCACAATACAACAGCTTTTTTTGCCGCTTTGGTTTTTATAATTGTAGGAAACGGATTCTTTAAACCAAATATTTCAACACTTGTAGGAAACTTATATAGTTCCGAAGAAATGAAAGACAAAAAAGATGCAGGTTATAATATTTTTTATATGGGTATAAATGTAGGGGCTTTTATTTGTAATTTCGTAGCAGCTTATATGCGTATAAACTATGGCTGGGGACATGCTTTTGCTGCTGCAGGAGTTGGCATGCTTATAGGATTAGTCATTTTTTTGATAGGAACTAAGCATATAAAACACGTAGATGTTATAAAACCTGTACAACAAGGAGATATGTCGACCGCTAAAATATTAAGTATGACCGTTTTGCCAATGTTTATTTTTGGAATTATAGGATATTTAATACCAGGCAATATTTTAGGAACCGACACCAATGATGCCTTTATTATAGGGTGTTTACCCATAATTGGGTTCTTTATTTATTTAGCATTTACATCAGAGGCTAAAGAAAAAAGAGCAATTAAAGCACTTTTAGCAGTGTTTATGTGTGTAATTTTATTCTTTGCTATTTTCCATCAAAATGGAGACGCCTTAACGGTTTGGGCAGAAGACCATACCGATCGTAAAATGCCCGAAAGTGTAGCAGGAGTTGCTGATAAATTTGGAATGGCACAAGTAGTTGTTAACAACGATATAGTATCTGCAGACGAAACTACTTTTAATAAAACTATTGAAGAAATGCGAGCCAAAGAAGCAGCAATGCCAGCAGTTTCTATGGAAGAATTACAAGCAAAAGCAAAATTTTCATCAGAAATTGGACAATTAGAAAAATCTAGAAAATACTTTTCTACACTTCCGGGTGATCAAATACCAGCAAAAGGAACCGATTTAAAACTATATTCAACAGAATTATACCAATCAATTAACCCTTTTTGGGTAGTAGTTTTAACCCCTTTAGTGGTAGGTATTTTTGCATGGTTAAACCGTAGAAAAAAAGAACCATCAACACCTACAAAAATTGGTATTGGATTACTAATCACAGCTTTATCGGCCTTAGTAATGGTAGGGGCGGTTTTAACAACTAATAATTTAGGTTCAAAAGCAAGTTCTTGGTGGTTAATAGCATCATACGGAGTAATTACAATTGGTGAATTATGCTTATCACCTATGGGATTATCATTAGTATCTAAACTTTCACCCCCAAGGATTACTGCCTTAATGATGGGAGGATTTTTCTTGGCAATTTCTGTAGGTAATAAATTATCGGGTATGTTATCAAGCCTTTGGGAAACCATTCCTCAAAAAGAAAATTTCTTTTATTTAAACTTTGCTTTAGTTTTAGGAGCAGCAATAATCTTATTTGCTATGCTAAAATGGCTAAACAACGTAATGCGAGAAAATAATGTTCGCTAAAATAAATAAAAAAAAATCAATTATTAACTTTGGCATCGGTTATAACCTTTGTCAAAGTTTTTTTAATTTTATAAATTAAAGTATGGAACAAAATCTTACAATAGAAAAAATTCAAAATTTTGAAGGAAAATACCCAAAACAACTTTGGTATTTGTTCTTTTCGGAAATGTGGGAACGATTTAGTTTTTATGGAATGCGAGGAATGTTAGTTGTTTTTATGGTAACACAGCTTTCTATGAACGAAACCGTTGCAAACCTGCAATACGGAGCCACACAAGCGTTTGTGTATGCCTTTACGTTCATTGGAGGATTATTTGCCGATAAAATTTTAGGCTATCGAAAATCATTATTCTGGGGAGGATTATTAATGATTGCTGGAAGTATATTTTTAGCAATAGACCCTAAAAATTTATTCTTTTTTGGCTTAAGTTTTACAATTATTGGAACAGGTTTTTTTAAACCAAATATATCAACAATGGTTGGTAAACTTTATAAAGACACAGATAACAGAAGAGATGCAGGTTTTTCATTATTTTATGCAGGAGTAAATTTAGGAGCTTTATTAGGAGGATATGTTTGTATAGCAACCGGAAAAGGAGCTATGCTTGCTTCAATCGTTCCTGAACACCTTCGTTGGAATATGGCATTTGGCTTTGCAGCAGTTGTTATGGTTATTAGTTTATTAACTTTTACACAAACACAAAAATCATTGGGAGAAATTGGGCTTTCTCCACTAGCAGATTTAGATACCAAAAAACGTAAAAAAATAGAAATTGTAACTTATATAGCTTCATTAGCAATTATACCAATAATAATGACAATGGTATCTCAAACTCAATATACAGATTATTTTATGTATGCCATTGGACCATTAGCTTTGTTTTATTTATTTTATGAAATGCGTAATTTTTCTATAAATGAAAATAAAAAACTAATTGCAGCCTTAATTTTTATACTATTTTCAATATTTTTTTGGGCATTTTTTGAACAAAGCGGAGGCTCATTAAGCCTATTTGCAGCTAATAACTTAAATAATAATATATTAGGATTTACTGCCGACCCAAACGGAGTAAACAATTCGGCAAACTCGTTTTTTGTAATTATTTTTGCGGCATTAATAGGAATGCTATGGCTTTGGTTAGCTAAATATAAATTAGAACCAAATACAGTTGTAAAATTTGGATTAGGGTTTTTGTTTTTGGCAGGGGGTTTTTATGTGTTTTATTACACTAAATTTTTTGCAAATGCACAAGGGATTACAGGTTTAGACTTTTTCACTTTAGGCTGGTTAATTATCACTTTTGGAGAACTTGCTTTATCACCTATCGGAATGAGTGCCATGACAAAACTCTCACCTCAAAAAACACAAGCTGTAATGATGGGAATGTGGTTTTTAGCAAGTGCTTATGGGCAATATTTTGCAGGAATATTAGGGGCAAACATTGCACAAGCGTCAGAAAATGCAACAAATTTTGAAAAACTAACCATTTATGCAAACGGCTATAAGCAATTAGCAATTTATGCACTTATATTAGGCTTAATTTTAATTATAATATATCCGATAGTAAAAAAACTTATGCAAGAAGTTAAATAATGGCACAATAATTGATAATTACTTAAATAAATTTATAACGAATACTTTTTATGAAAAAAATACTTTTTTTAGTAGCTTTATTGCTCGGAACAATGGTTTCGCAAGCACAAAAAATTAAATGGATGACTTTAAACGAGGCTTTGGCAGCCCAAAAGAAAAATCCAAAACCTATTTTTATGGATGTTTATACAGACTGGTGTGGACCTTGTAAAATGCTCGATAAAAACACATTTCACGACCCATCGGTTGTAAAATATGTAAACGAAAATTACTATGCAGTAAAATTTAATGGAGAAGGTAAAGAAGAAGTAACCTATAAAGGTACAACTTACGGAAACCCAAAATATGTAGAAGGAAGAACAGGTAGAAATGGAGTACATAATTTTACTATGTTTCTAAAAGTACAAGGCTATCCATCCATGTATATTTTTAACAAAAAAGGCGAGCTACAAAGCCCGATAGTTGGGTATCACACACCCGAACAATTGTTACCAATGCTTGAAGAGCAAAAATAAAAAGGACTAAAATGACCTCAAAAAAATACTCGAAACAACTGTTGTTTCGAGTATTTTTTTGAGGTAAAATTTTGAATGCTTTTATAGAGCCTTCTAAAAATTAATTTTTTTATTACAAAAAGTTCATTTTATAAGTATAATTGGTATTACTTCTTAAAAATTACAAATTTTTATATAAAACCAATTTTTAACCCCCTTTGAATCTATACCAATTAATTTAAAAATTGCTCGGTTTCACTCCCCCTTCTGTAAGAGGGTATATAATAATGATTTGGTTTTTGTTGTTTTGATAAAATTTCATTTTATTTCACTATTAACCAACTAAATTTTTTTTAAAAAAACATACAATAAAAATCTGTAACCC
>CAYXAF010000066.1:0-11688 GCA_964463035.1 uncultured Flavobacterium sp. | reverse complement strand
AGCCCCCCCACTATAGCCCCCATACTGGTTCCACCTATATAATCTATTTTTACACCTGCTTCTTCCAGCACTTTTAAAACCCCAATGTGTGCCAAACCCTTAGCCCCACCACCCGATAAAACCAAACCTATTTTAGGGCGAATCCCTAAATCCCCAAAGGTTTTTTTTATAGTATCTTTTTCTTGTGAAAAAAGTAAACTAGTCGAAAAAATAAACCATAAAAAGGCATTTCTAAATGTCCTTTTTAGAAAAGAATAGTTTTTCAGGGTATTAAAATTTATATTTTTCAAAGTGAGGGGTTTATTAAACAATTGCAAAGGTATAATTTTTAATAGTAAGTCTTTAGAAAAAAACAAAACGATAACTCAAAAAAAACGGTTAACCTGTCGTTTTGATACAAAATGTTTACCTTTGGGAATATTTTACTCCCTATGCCAGAAACTCGTATTAACAAATATTTATCAGAATGTGGCTATTGCTCCCGAAGAGAAGCCGACAAATTAATTTTAGAAAATCGTATTTTTATCAACGGAAAACCCGCTGAAATGGGCGCAAAAGTTACTCAAAACGATGCAATTTTAATTGATGGAAAACCGCTAAAGCCCAAAACAGAAGCCTTTGAATATCTTGCGTTCTACAAGCCCGTAGGCATTGAATGCACCACAAATACCGCTGTAAAACATAATATTATTGATTATATTAACTATCCGAAACGAATTTTTCCGATTGGGAGGTTAGATAAATCTTCGGAAGGGTTAATTTTACTCACAAATGATGGAGATATTGTCAATCAGATACTTCGGTCGCAAAATAACCATGAAAAGGAATACATTGTAACAGTAAACAAGCCCATAACCGATCGTTTTATAAGCCGAATGAGCAACGGATTGCCAATTTTAGATACCGTTACTAAAAAGTGTATGGTTGAAAAAATCAGTCAATTTGTGTTTAGAATTATCCTTACACAAGGGCTAAATCGGCAAATCCGAAGAATGTGTGAATACCTTGATTATGAAGTAGTTACTCTAAAACGAATTCGAATTATGAATATAAAATTAGATGTTCCAGAAGGTAATTATCGGTTGCTAAAACCATCAGAATTGCAGTTTGAAACTCATCAAAAAAACAAATAATTACCGCAAAACTCCAATATATTTTTTGGGAGTTGTGCCAAATTTCTTTTTAAAAGCCACTATAAAATGACTAGCCGTGCTATAACCAATGTGTAAACTCACTTCATTTACATTATGATTGCCACTATCCAGCATTTTTCGGGCTACTTCTAATTTGTAATCTACCAAAAAAGCATAAACCGAATTGCCATACACTTGTTTAAAACCTATTTTTAATTTTTTTAAGGACAAATTTACTTGGTCGGCTAAAGCCTGAAGTGTAGGGGGTTCTGATAGGTTTTGGATGATGATTTCTTTTGCTTTTTTAATTTTTGAAACCTGCTCATCATCTAATAAAAACGGGCAATTTTCTGCCGAAGCATCTTCGTCTTTGTTAAAAAATAAACTTAAAACCTCGTAACTTTTCCCTTTAAAATACAGTTGTTTGATAGATGAATTTAAATTATAATGCAAAATTTGATTTAAAACTATTGCCATAGATGGACTTATAGTTTCTTCTTTATAATACTTTTTATCCTTATTTTCATCACTCCAAAAAGGAATAAAATTGGCTTCGCTTGAAAACAAATTATGAAATTTTTTAATCGAAATAAGTATCGAAATCACCCAGCTATTAGGTTGAATTTCTAAATGCAAAGGCATTTCTTTTTGAGGATTATACAACAAAAGTGATTTTTCTTCAAGCAAATCTAACTCATAAGCACCGTTGTTAAACACAAATTTTGATTTGCCTTTTACTGCAAAATGAAACTGGATTAAACCAACGTTAATTTCTTTTTTAACTTCTTGAATTTCAGGAGTATTGTTTTGATAACGAAACACATAAAAATCGGGTTCAATTAAAATTTCATCAAAAGCACTCATATCGTTGTTTTTTTATTTAGGTTACAAAATAGTATTGTTTTTTTATTTAGAATCAATATAAATAAATGCTTTAAAAGCCTTACTATTACTTAAAATAGGTTCAAAAATACAAATTTTTTAATAGTTTTTTATCAAGCGACATAAAAAGTTCGTTTATCGTTATTTTTATTTATGAGATGCTTATACTTTTGTGTCCATTCTTAAAAAAGTATAGATTGCAAATGAAATCAAATTCGTTTTATGCCATTGGATTAAGCTATAAAAAAGCCGATGCAAAACTAAGAGGAAATTTTAGTTTAGATGTTTCGGCTAAAGAAAAATTGTTACAACAGGCTAAAAATGAAGGAATTGAAAGTATCATTGTCATTGCAACTTGCAACCGAACCGAAATTTATGGTTTGGCACAACATCCGTTTCAACTCATTAAACTTTTATGCGAAAACACACGTGGGACGGTAGAAGATTTTCAGAAAATTGGGTATGTTTATAAATCAAACGAAGCTATTTCGCATATTTTTAAGGTAGGTTGTGGCTTGGATAGTCAAATTTTAGGCGACTTTGAAATTATTAGTCAATTAAAAAAAAGTTTTATCGAAAGTAAAAATCATCAACTTACCGATGCTTTTTTAGAACGTTTGTTTAATAGCGTTATTCAGGCGAGTAAAAAAATTAAAAATCAAACCCTTATCAGCAATGGTGCTACTTCGGTTTCGTTTGCCTCGGTGCAGTATATATTTAAAAATATTGAAAATATTTCTGATAAAAAAATACTTCTTTTTGGCACAGGAAAAATAGGTAGAAACACCTGTGAAAACCTTGTAAAACATACCAAACATAGCAGCATAACCCTCATCAACCGAACCAAAGAAACAGCCGAAAAACTTGCTCGAAAATTAGACGTTGTGGTAAAAGAATATGCCAATTTAACCTTAGAAATTCAAAAATCGGATATTTTAATAGTGGCAACAGGGGCACAAAACCCAACGATAGACAAAACTATTTTATCCTTAAAAAAGCCTTTGTTAATTTTAGATTTATCAATCCCGCAAAACGTTGATGAAAACGTTGAAACTCTTGAAAACGTTACTCTCATTGGCTTAGACAAACTTTCGCAAGCAACGGATGAAACCCTCGAAAAACGAAAAGAACAAATACCCGCTGCCGAAAAAATAATTGAAGAAATTAAAACTGAATTTTTTAACTGGAGCAAAACAAGGAAATATGCCCCAACCATTCATGCTTTAAATGTAAAATTTGCAGCCCTCAAAAAAGCAGAACTTACCTATCAACGAAAAAAAATTAAAAACTTCAACGAGGAGCAAGCCGAAATTATCAGTAGTAGAATTATCCAAAAAATAACCGCTCATTTTGCCAACCACCTCAATAAAAACGATGAAATTGCCAACGAAAGCATCGAATTTATCAACAAAGTTTTTATGCTAGAGGCAGCGTATTAAAGAGTTAAAAAAAACACTTCTATTATAACAATTCAAAAATTGAGATAAATTTCATACTTTTACCACTTTATTTTTGTGTATGTATCGATATTTATATCAAATAGGAAAATATTTTTTAATGCTAAAAGATGTTTTTAGCAAACCCACTAAAAAAGCAGTGCTTTGGCAGCTTATTTTAAAAGAAATTGATGACTTAATTATTGGATCGTTGGGCATTGTTTCGTTTATTTCGTTTTTTGTGGGGGGTGTTGTGGCTATTCAAACGGCTTTAAACCTCACCAATCCCTTGATTCCTAAATACTTAATAGGTTTTGCCACTCGGCAATCGGTTATTTTAGAATTTGCACCCACGTTTATTTCGATTATTATGGCTGGCAAAATGGGGTCGTTTATCACCTCAAGCATAGGCACTATGCGAGTTACCGAACAAATAGACGCCTTAGAAGTAATGGGAGTAAATTCGTTGAATTATTTAGTATATCCAAAAATTATTGCCTTACTTTTATACCCATTTGTAATCGGTTTAAGTATGTTTTTAGGCATTTTAGGCGGTTGGATAGCCGCTGTTCAAGGAGGTTTTGCTTCTAATACAGAATTTATTATTGGTATTCAAGACGAGTTTATACCTTTTCATACCGTTTATGCCTTTATAAAAACCTTTGTTTTTGCCTTTATTTTAGCCACTGTTCCTTCGTTTCATGGGTATTATATGAAAGGTGGAGCACTTGAAGTAGGCAAAGCCAGCACCGTTTCGTTTGTTTGGACAAGCGTACTTATTATTTTGGTTAATTTTATCATCACTCAAATGTTATTAAGCTAATGATAGAAGTAAAAAACATCGTAAAATCGTTTAACGATAGTCCTGTTTTAAAAGGAATTTCAACTACTTTTTTAACCGGAAAAACTAATTTAATTATCGGGCAAAGCGGTTCGGGCAAAACGGTTTTATTAAAAACATTATTAGGTATCCATCAGCCCGATAGTGGAACCATTTCGTTTGACGGACGTATTTATTCTGATTTAAGTGATGATGAAAAACGAGATTTGCGAACCGAAATTGGGATGGTTTTTCAAGGAAGTGCCTTGTTTGATAGCATGACTGTTCGAGAAAACGTTGGCTTTCCGCTAAAAATGTTTACCAATAAAACGTCCTTCGAAATTGCCAAACGTGTAGATTTTGTGCTAGATAGAGTGCATTTAAACCCCAATTCGTTTGTTAAAAAACCATCAGAAATATCAGGTGGTATGCAAAAAAGAGTTGCCATCGCTCGGGCTATTGTAAACAATCCTAAATATTTGTTTTGTGATGAGCCAAACTCTGGTTTAGACCCCAAAACAGCCATTGTTATTGATAATTTAATCCAAGAAATTACTGAAGAATATGAAATAACAACCGTTATAAACACACACGATATGAACTCTGTAATGGAAATAGGTGAAAAAATTATATTTTTAAAAGACGGCTACAAGGCTTGGGAGGGTACCAAACACGAAATTTTTAAAACTGATAATACTGCTGTAGTAGATTTTGTTTATTCGTCAGATTTGTTTAAAAAAATTAGAGAAGTGCAGTTGAAAGAGGGATAGCCAATATCTTTTTCTTTTTTTTGATAAAAAAAGGTATCTTTGCCTCCTTACAAACCAAAAAACACTATAAGTTCTTACAAAATATGCTCAATAGACGACACATCCGAACCAAAGTAATGCAAAGTATTTATGCAATGCAACAACAAGGAAATGACAACCTACAAAAACAAGAAAAATACTTGTTCTATTCCATCGAAAATTGTTTGGATTTGCACCTGCTTTTATTAGATATTTTTATCCAACTAAAAGAAAAAGAAGAACTTCTGATAGAAGCCAATACTAAAAAACACTTAGCAACCCCCGAAGACAAAAACCCTAATCGAAAATTTGTAAACAATATTGTTCTAAACATACTTGCAAATCAGCAAAATATTAATAAAACCATCGAAATAAATGCTGTTTTAAACTGGCGAAATAATGACGATTTTATTCTTTATATCTTAAAAAAAATAAAAGAAACCAATTTATACCAAGCCTATATGCTTGGCAAAACACAAACATTGGAACGTGATAAAAATTTTTTAATTGATATTTATACCGAAATTATAGCCCCTAACGAACGCTTGTATGAGTATTTAGAAGACACACGCCTAAGCTGGATCGATGATTTTGCTATGATTAACACTTTGATTGTTAAAGAATTAAACAACATATCCTATAAAAATCAATACTATAATTTTCCCACTCGGGTGTATAAAGATATAGCCGATAAAGAATATGCCCAACAACTTTTCCGAAAAACAGTACTCAACGACCAAACATTGTTAGAAGCCTTTGAGTACAAAACCCCCAACTGGGACACCGAACGAATAGCAGAAGTCGATATGATACTTATCAAAATGGCAATTGCAGAACTGCTCTATTTTCCGTCAATACCTACAAAAGTTACCATCAACGAGTACGTAGAAATTGCCAAGGAATATTGCACCCCAAATAGTAGTATTTTTATCAACGGAGTGTTAGATACCCTTGTAAAAGAATATACACAAACAGGAAAAATTGAAAAAATAGGAAGAGGGCTTTTGTAAAAAAAAACTAAAAAATATTTAAAAATGAAAAAATTAATTTTTATTTTACCATTTCTATTTGGAATTTCGTGTTCTGAAAAACCATCTAACAAAATTTCTGAAGAAGAATCGAAACGTGTGCATGAAAAATTAGCACAACCTGCTGAATTTTCTATAATAGAATTTAACAAAATCATACACGATTTTGGAAACATCAACGAAGGCGATCAAGTTTCTACCGAATTTGAAATAAAAAACGTAGGAAAAGTAGATTTACTTATTTTAGATGCCAGAGGCAGTTGTGGATGCACCGTCCCAATACCACCAAAAGAGCCTATTGTACCTGGGAAATCCTCAAAAATAAAAGTTGATTTTAACTCGGATGGAAAACCCGGAATACAAGAAAAATCTATAACCCTTATTGCAAACACCGAAACTGGTGTAGAAACCATTAAAATAAGAGCAAACGTTATACCAAACAAAAATAAATTTCAAAAAAAAATACACCTTCCCTGATTAACTCAGTTCCGTTTACCTCAATTTTTAGTATCGAGTCTCGAATGTGGGCTATATTTAACATAGAGCCAATTATATTTTTAGAAATCAATACATTACAAACAAAATCCCGAAAGATTTAATACGAATAGATAAACCCACTCAGAGTAGAAAAAATAGCACCTCAAAAAAAGAATTAAGCTTAAAATTGTTAAAATCCAGAATTATTATGTAAGTTTGACCTTATAAAATCAATTTATTTTTATGGAAAATTTAAAAAATTATATTGCCGAAAATAAAGACGTTTTTTTAAACGAACTTATAGAATTATTAAAAATACCTTCGGTAAGTGCCGATAGTGCCTATGCTCACGATGTTTTAGCCATGGCAAAAGCTGTAAAACAAAGCCTTGAAAAAGCCGGTTGTGAGGTGGTAGAAATTTGCGAAACGCCCGGATATCCTATTGTTTATGCAGAAAAAATAATAAGCCCTGAATTGCCAACTATTTTGGTTTATGGGCATTACGATGTGCAACCAGCAGACCCAATTGAACTATGGACATCTCCTCCATTTGAACCCGTAATAAAAACTACCGAAAAACACCCCGAAGGAGCCATTTTTGCACGAGGTGCTTGTGATGACAAAGGGCAGTTTTATATGCATGTAAAAGCCTTCGAATATTTAGTAAAAACAAACCAACTACCCTGCAATGTAAAATTTATGATAGAAGGCGAAGAAGAAATTGGTTCAAAAAGTTTGGGTTGGTTTGTAGAAAGAAATCAAGAAAAACTAAAAAATGACGTTATTTTAATATCTGATACAGGGATGCTCTCGAACCAACAGCCTTCAATAACCACCGGGTTACGAGGATTAAGTTATGTAGAAGTAGAAATTACAGGACCTAACAGAGATTTGCACTCTGGGCTATACGGAGGTGCAGTGGCAAATCCTATTAATATTTTAGCAAAAATGATAGCTTCGTTACACGATGAAAATAACCACATTACTATACCCGGTTTTTATGATAAAGTAATCGAACTATCTGCCGAAGAGCGGGCAGAAATGGCAAAAGCCCCGTTCTTAATAGAAGCTTATAAAGATGCCTTACAAATAAATGATGTATATGGAGAAGCGGGCTACACAACCCCCGAACGAACTTCTATACGACCAACACTTGATGTAAACGGAATTTGGGGAGGTTATACAGGTGAAGGAACTAAAACAGTTATAGGAGCAAAAGCCTATGCAAAAATATCTATGAGGCTTGTTCCTAACCAAGATTGGGAAGAAATTACTGATTTGTTTACCAAGCATTTTATAAGCATTGCTCCTAAGGGAGTAACCGTAAAAGTTACCAAACATCATGGAGGGCAAGCTTATGTTACTCCTATTAACCATATCGGATATTTAGCCGCTAAAAAAGCCTATACCGAAACCTTTGGAGTGCCAGCAATACCTGTTCGAGGAGGAGGAAGTATCCCGATTGTAGCTTTGTTTGAAAAAGAATTAAAAAGCAAATCAATTTTAATGGGCTTTGGGTTAGATTCTGATGCAATTCATTCGCCTAATGAGCATTACGGAGTGTTTAATTATCTAAAAGGAATTGAAACCATTCCGCTTTTTTATAAATATTTTGTAGAATTGTTTCAGGAAAAATAAAAACTAAAAAAGCCCTCAAAAAAAATTCAATTTTTGAGGGTTTAAGTTTTGTAATAAATTTATAAAAATTATATTATTGATACTCATTAATTTCGTATAAAATTTCTTTCATTTTACTACCGTTTATTTCTACCGGACGATAAGCAACATTAAACTTTTCGATAGCAACCCGAATATCCGATTTTAATTTTTTATACTCCGAAGGAAGTTTGGTTTCGCATTGTTTTTCGTTTTCGTAGCTGTTTAAAATAATTTCAAATTTTTGATAAAATTTTTCACCTTCGTTGATAAAATTGTTGTATTGTGTAATAAACTGAATGAGTCTATCAATAGAAAATTCAAGGTTTATGAGCATTTTATTTTTTTGAACCCCTTCGGTTTTATTCATAGTTTCGAGGTATGCTTCAAGTTTTGTTGAAACCACATCCCAGTCGTCATTTTTTCGGCATTCCGAAAGTAGAACAATATAATTAAGTGCTTTTGTATAATCTTTAAACAAGGTTTCTATATCTGTTTTGATACCCTCGTTCGAGGCTTGCAAATAAGCCGTTTCAAAATAAATAGTGTTTAAATCGGTTTGCATACGAAGAGTAAAATCTAAAATACATTCAATATTTGCAAGTTCTTTTTCCTTTTCTTCTTTTGACAAGCCCGAAACCATCATGTTTGAAAAAGTTGAAATAACCGATACTAATGTATTTGTTCCTAATATTGATGTTAAATCAAAACCTTGTTTTTTATCCTTTATATCTTTAACTAAATTTTTAATTTTTTCAAATTCAGGATATTGATTAGGGTTTGACATCTTTGAAATTTCAGAAAACGTGCGAACCGAAGCAAAATGATGATCTAAATTTAATATTTTTTCGTATAAAATTTTAATAATTTGAAGTCCTTTTAGGTATCTAATTTTTGATATATTGGTTTCGGTTTCAAGGTTTGTTTTTTCTAATATATCTTTTAGTTGGTCTTTTTCGATGAGTAAATTTACTCTGTTTTCTATACTTTTTTCGTAAAGCAAGGCTTTGTTTATGGTTGAAATTTGGCTGTTGATAATGAGTGTTTTTGATTCATGTTTTCTATTTTTTTAAAACTATTTTGTTTTTTATTAAATAAGTTTCGGGGATACTATGCGAACTAATCTATTTATCGGGCTTGTTGTTTTTTAACACATTAATAATTGCATTTCTATATTCTAAATTATCAGATGTAATATCTGTAAAATGAAATTTATTTGAATTTACAAATTCTCTAAACTTTATAGAATCTGTATCAATTGACAGGGATAAAAATTTTATATTCTCATTTTGATATTTATTTTTTACTTCAATAGGCATTTCATTAACACAGGGCACACACCAAGTAGCCCATATATTTAGGATAATTAATCGGGTTTTGAAAAATATTTTTGATTAAAGTTACTGTTTTCAAAATTTGAATTTTGCTTCGTGACCATATCCAATTGTTTTCCAATTCTTACATTGCCAATTTGAATGCTAAATTTGAATACTAAAAATCCAACTAAAAGAATAAATACAAGTATAAATTTCTTTTTCATGATAGTGCATTTTATATAATTTTTTAATGTTTTATTTTTTGTTTTTATTTAGGCACATTCAACTAGCAAGTGCAATTTTATTTTCATTTTAATTGGATTAGTAATTTAGAATAATATTGGTTCGAGAGTATTCAACTAAAGATAGTAGTTTACTCGAACCAAAATGATAATTTTAGAGATTATTTTTTTTCCATAAGAAAGGTAAAGTATTGAGCCTATAATTGGTATAAAAATAACAATCCACAACCATATAAATTTATCTCTTTTCTTTGAAATATCATACAGTGTCGTAAAAACAAGATATATGTAAGAAATAAAAAAATGATAACAAAAATCTTTGAAAAAGTATCCATTTTTATTTATTTTTATAAACTTTAATTCCTATAAAAAGTATTGGGATAAATAATAATAAAAATAATGGATTGAATTTTTCGAGCAAAATAAATAACCCATATATAGAAAAAGCAACAATAATTATTATTATTATTAATATTTTTCTCATATCACACAAAATCAAATAATACTTTTAAAGATTACCATAAGTTAATTGAATATCTTAATGTTGAAAAAACAAGACGGATATATAAAATAAAAATAATATAATGAAAAAGTATAGTTGTTCTATTTTTATTATTTTAAATTTTTAATAATTGCGTGCCAATCTTGTGTTCCGACATATTCTCCAATAATACTATCATTTTTTATGAGTATTGTGTATGGTAATAGTTCAATTTGATTACTATAATTATGATTGTAAAAAGACAAATTAGTATAGTCCTTATCTTTAATAAATTTTTTTAAAACATCTAATTTTTCGTTTGTAACAAATACAAAGTCTATATTTTTATGCTTATTTACAACACTATTAAAATAAGGAAACTCAGAAACACAAGGTTTGCACCAAGTTGCCCAATAATGCATAAATTTAATTCTATTGTCTAACAAAGGAATAACTATAGTGTCATTTTTGTTAATAGATACTATCTTTAAAGAATCTTTGAATACTCTATGTAGGTTAGCTTTCTTTTCAATCGCTTCAATTTTATCTAGTTTTTTAATAAATTTATTAACGCTTTTAAAGAAACCAAAGCCCAAATAAAGAATATATCCAACAAAGATAGAGGCTATTAGAATTAAAATTTTTTTATACATTTTCTAAATTATAAACATTCATACATTGCAGCAGCGAACATTGAACTATGACAGCCAGGAGTTAAATCACAAATCATATCGCATTCTGCATCAGATTCACAGGCTTTTTTTAAAGTTTGATATTTATTTCTAACACATTGCCAATAACCATCAACAGAATTTATAGGTTCGTCTTCACTAATTTATATTGGACCTGGGACATCATCAACACTAATAAATCCTTTGCCACTTTTTAAACTATAGCTAGCAGAAAGTATTATTTTAGCATCGTGCGAATATAAAGTAAAATTATCTTTGCTATATTTTTTTAATGCTAAAATAGGAACTTTTAAATTTTTATTTTCAATATAAAACAATTCGTAATCAATACTTTTGTCTCTATTAACATCAAAAGATAATAATAATATTGATTCATCTCCTCCTTTTAGTCTACTTGAACTAACAAAATTTGATTTATTAATTGCCGAAAACCCTGTAAATTCATTAAATTCTTTTGAATTTATAATTTTTTCAACCAACCTTTCATCCTGTGCATTCGCACTAAACATTCCTAAAAATACGGTGGCTATTAAGCCAAAAAATTAATTCTTTCATGAAAGTAATAAAAATTTAATTAATAATAAAAAGTTTTTTAACAAAAAATTTTCTCGAGATGTTTTGTTAGGGCAAAGTTGCAACATAAATGCGTAATGTAATGCGTAAAAAAATTCTTAAATTATGTAAATTTTTCACTACTAACCGACTAAATTAAAAATATAAGCAACAAAGTTCCTTAA
>CAYXAF010000065.1:10857-11962 GCA_964463035.1 uncultured Flavobacterium sp. | reverse complement strand
GATGAAGTGCAAAATAATAAATTAAAGAAAAAAGCAAAATAAGAGCGAACGGTGGATGCCTGGGCTCTGGGAGGCGATGAAGGACGTGATAAGCTGCGATAAGCTTCGGGTAGGTGCAAATAACCATTGATCCGGGGATTTCCGAATGGGGCAACCCAATGCAGTGAAGCTGCATTATTCTTCGAATGAAGAAGGCGAACGAGGGGAACTGAAACATCTAAGTACCCTTAGGAGAAGAAAACAAAAGTGATTCCGCAAGTAGTGGCGAGCGAACGCGGATTAGCCCAAACCAATTATGTAGCAATGCATAGTTGGGGTTGTAGGACTGCGATATAGAAGAAGTAAACGAACTGGAAGCGCGTTGGAAAGCGCCTCCCTAGAGGGTGATAGTCCCGTACAGGTAAGTTTACCATTTTTAGCAGTATCCTGAGTAGCGCGGGACACGAGAAATCCTGTGTGAATTTGCCGGGACCATCCGGTAAGGCTAAATACTCCCCAGAGACCGATAGTGAACCAGTACCGTGAGGGAAAGGTGAAAAGAACCTCGAACAGAGGAGTGAAATAGACCCTGAACCCGTTCGCTTACAAGCGGTCGGAGCAGCTACGTGCTGTGACGGCGTGCCTTTTGCATAATGAACCTACGAGTTACTCTCACTGGCAAGGTTAAGTACTTCAGGTACGTGAGCCGAAGGGAAACCGAGTCTTAACAGGGCGCCATTAAGTCAGTGTGAGTAGACGCGAAACCAAGTGATCTACCCTTGAGCAGGTTGAAGGTTGGGTAACACCAACTGGAGGACCGAACTGTTTGACGTTGAAAAGTCTTCGGATGACTTGAGGGTAGGGGTGAAAGGCTAATCAAACTTGGAGATAGCTCGTACTCCCCGAAATGCATTTAGGTGCAGCCTGTGAGGAGTTTATAAGAGGTAGAGCGACTGATTGGATGCGAGGGCTTCACCGCCTATCAAGTCCTGACAAACTCCGAATGCTTATAAATGATCTCATGGAGTGAGGGCATGGGTGCTAAGGTCCATGTCCGAGAGGAGAAGAATCCAGACCATCAGCTAAGGTCCCCAAATGTATGCTAAGTTGCATTAACGAAGTCGAA
>CAYXAF010000065.1:10005-10840 GCA_964463035.1 uncultured Flavobacterium sp. | reverse complement strand
TTGGAAGCAGCCATTCATTTAAAGAGTGCGTAACAGCTCACTAGTCGAGCGGTTTGGCATGGATAATAATCGGGCATAAGCATATTACCGAAGCCGTGGGATCGAAAGATCGGTAGGGGAGCATTCCAGTTCTGCGTAGAAGGTTTAAGGACAACTTCGACTGGAGCGTCTGGAAAAGCAAATGTAGGTATAAGTAACGATAAGGGAGGCGAGAAACCTCCCCGCCGGAAGACTAAGGATTCCTGATCAACGCTAATCGGATCAGGGTTAGTCGGGGCCTAAGGTATAGCCGACAGGCGAAGCCGATGGAAGAACAGGTTAATATTCCTGTACTACGCTATGGAGTGATGTGGGGACGGAGAAGTGAAAGTCCTGCCACCTGACGGAATAGGTGGTTAAAGGGTGTAGATAGTGAGAGACGTAGGCAAATCCGCGTTTTGAGTCGAACCTGAAAGTACCGTGCGTACATGTACAAACGGATATGGATGTAAACAGGCTCCCAAGAAAAACCGCTAAACGCTAATTCATAGTGTACCCGTACTACAAACGGACACACGTGGTCAAGTAGAGAATACTAAGGCGCTCGAGTGAATCACAGCTAAGGAACTAGGCAAAATAGTCTCGTAACTTCGGGAAAAGAGACGCTTCCTCCTGTTGAAGGAGAAGCCGCAGAGAAATGGCCCAGGCGACTGTTTAACAAAAACATAGGGCTTTGCAAAATCGAAAGATGAAGTATAAGGCCTGACACCTGCCCGGTGCTGGAAGGTTAAGAGGAGATGTTATTCGCAAGGAGAAGCATTGAATTGAAGCCCCAGTAAACGGCGGCCGTAACTAT
>CAYXAF010000065.1:0-9940 GCA_964463035.1 uncultured Flavobacterium sp. | reverse complement strand
ATGGTGTAACGATCTGGGCACTGTCTCAGCCATGAGCTCGGTGAAATTGTAGTATCGGTGAAGATGCCGATTACCCGCAGTGGGACGAAAAGACCCTGTGCACCTTTACTATAGCTTAGTATTGACCTTGGACACGTGATGTGTAGGATAGGTGGGAGACTTTGAATCGGGTTCGCTAGGATTCGAGGAGTCATTGTTGAAATACCACCCTTTGCTTGTCTGAGGCCTAACTCTCGTAAGAGAGGACATTGCTTGGTGGGTAGTTTGACTGGGGTGGTCGCCTCCAAAAGAGTAACGGAGGCTTCTAAAGGTTCCCTCAGCACGCTTGGTAACCGTGCGTAGAGTGCAATGGCATAAGGGAGCTTGACTGCGAGACATACAAGTCGATCAGGTACGAAAGTAGAGCATAGTGATCCGGTGGTTCCGTATGGAAGGGCCATCGCTCAAAGGATAAAAGGTACGCCGGGGATAACAGGCTGATCACTCCCAAGAGCTCATATCGACGGAGTGGTTTGGCACCTCGATGTCGGCTCGTCACATCCTGGGGCTGGAGAAGGTCCCAAGGGTTGGGCTGTTCGCCCATTAAAGTGGCACGCGAGCTGGGTTCAGAACGTCGTGAGACAGTTCGGTCTCTATCTACTGTGGGCGTTAGAAATTTGAGTGGATCTGACTCTAGTACGAGAGGACCGAGTTGGACGAACCTCTGGTGTATCTGTTGTTCCGCCAGGAGCACTGCAGAGTAGCTACGTTCGGAAGGGATAAGCACTGAAAGCATATAAGTGCGAAACCCACCACAAGATGAGATTTCTTTTAAGGGTCGTTGGAGATGACAACGTTGATAGGTTACAGGTGTAAAGGTAGTAATATCAAAGCCGAGTAATACTAATAACCCGTAAGCTTATTAAAATTCCTCTTTTCAAGAATTGAAAATTTGGAAAATAAAATCTACAAATTGCTTCCTTTATCTCAATATGTTAAAATATTTGCAGCATAGCTGCGTTTAAAGTTTTAAGTTAAAAATTCAAGTTTATAAACGCTGAAACATATAAATACTTTAAACCTTAAACAAATCCTTAAGGTGGTTATTGCGGTGGGGCTCACCTCTTCCCATTCCGAACAGAGAAGTTAAGTCCACCAGCGCAGATGGTACTGCATCCGTGGGAGAGTATGTCACCGCCTTTCTTTAAAACCTCATTCAAAATTTGAATGAGGTTTTTTTAATTTAAATAATAGATGTATATTCGTTGGCGAATTCAAGTTATAAATGCATTTTTTGATTAAATACATTTATTGGTTTTTTAAAATTAAGTTTTTTTCTTGGTCTATTGTTTAATTTGTTCTGAATTTTTTTAATTTTTTCATCGGTATAGTTTTTAATTGTTTCATTTTTAGACACATATTGTCTTAAAAGCCCATTAAAATTTTCATTACTTTCTCTCGCTCAGCTATGATATGGGTGTGCAAAATAATAATGTGCCTTTTTTCACATTTACGCTGGGCTAAATCACACGTATATTTTCCGCTCCTTGAATCAGAATAACGCTTAATTTTCTTCCAATAGTGCTAGGATGCACTTCAATAGCAGCCGCAATTGCTTTGTTTTTATATTTTTCTTGTAATAACACGTGAATTGTATATCTTTGTTCTCTGGCTAATTGACTTATATCTTTGTGAATTTTGGTCGAGGAGCAAGTAAGAAAAAATTATCCATTTTATCGGACACTAATATTTTTAAATTTTAATTTTTTAATGCTTTTACTTAAAGCATACTTTCTTTCGTGAATTTATCCCCTTGAAATTACCATTGCCGAAGCTCCACCTCCTCCATTACAAATAGCTGCTGCTCCTATTTTAGCATTGTTTTGTTGTAAAATATTTATTAGTGTTACGATAATTCGTGCCCCAGAGCAACCAAGCGGATGCCCTAATGAAACTGCACCACCATTTACATTTAGTTTTTCTACTGGAATATCTAAAATTTTAGCATTTGCTAAGCCAACTACAGAAAAAGCCTCGTTAAATTCAAAAAAATCCACATCTGCAAGTGAAATATTTGCTTTTTCTAAAGCTTTTGGGAGTGCTTTTGCAGGTGCTGTGGTAAACCAATTAGGTTCATGAGCAGCATCTGCATAACCCGAAATATAAGCCAAAGGTTTTAAATTGATTTCATTTGCTTTTTCTTCACTCATTAAAACCAAAGCAGCAGCTCCGTCATTTATGGTAGAAGCATTGGCAGCAGTAACCGTCCCGTCTTTTGTGAAAACAGGGCTTAATGAGGGTATTTTATCTAATTTTACGTTTGCAAATTCTTCATCTTTGGTTATCATAATTGGGTCGCCTTTTCGTTGTGGAACTGCTACAGGCACAATTTCTGCATCAAATTTGCCTTGTTCCCAAGATTTTGCTGAACGTTCATACGAAAGTATTGCATAATTATCTTGTTCTTCTCTACTTATTTTATATTCCGAAGCACACAAATCTGCACAAACTCCCATTGCATTATTATCATAAGCATCGGTTAAACCATCTTTTTGTAGCCCATCAACCATAGTAGCGGGTCCAAATTTATATCCGTTTCTTAAATGAACATAATGTGGAATTTGGCTCATATTTTCCATGCCTCCAGCTACAACAATTTCTGCATCACCTGCTTTGATGGCTTGTGCAGCCATCATAATCGCTTTCATACCCGATGCACACACTTTATTTATGGTTGTGCAAGGAACAGTATTTGGCAAACCCGCAAATATAGCAGCCTGCCTTGTCGGGGCTTGCCCAACTCCTGCCTGAACTACATTGCCCATATATACTTCATCTACCAATTTTGGGTCTAAATTTATTTTTTCTAATGCTCCTTTAATAGCAGTTGCTCCTAATTTTGTTGCTGACACGCTTGATAGCGAACCCATAAAACTACCGATTGGGGTTCTTACAGCGCTTACGATTACTATTTTTTTCATTATTTTAAATTATTTATTTACCCCAGCCTTCTTTTAAAGGGGAGGGGAGCTGGTTTTTTTAATATTATTGCCAAAGTTTTTCAAAATCAAAAGAAACTTGACAATTTTTAGTTAATTGAAAGGTGTTATTTTCGGTTTGTTTATAAGTGTTATTGATAAGCACAAAAACTTCAATGGTTTCTTTATTCGGATCAACCATTATATAAAATTGAACTCCGTTTTCTTGATATAATTCAAACTTAATAACTCTATCGGTTTTGATATTACTTGGGGATAAAATTTCTATTATAAGACTTGGAGGAAATATTAAAAAATTTTCTTTAACTTCTTGACATACAATCATAATATCGGGTCTTACAACGGTTTTATTGTTTATAATCTAATCTAATTCATTACATAGTTCACACGTGCAATTATCAAAACTTGGCAAACTTAAACCTGCCTGAATTAATAATTTTATTTGAATTTTACTGTGCTTAAAAGAAACAGTGGGTAAAAGTTGAAGTGGATAACCATCGACTAACTCCCAATCTTCTTTTTAATTTTTGTAATCGTTATATGTATATCTTGGAAATTCAAATTTAGGTTTCATAATATTTTTTTATTAGTGTTTTAAGTGGAAAAATTTTGAGTATTAAATTACATAATTGATACAAATATATATATTTTTTTTTAGAGAATTTTTATAATTCTTTTTTCTTTTTAAGATTTATTGCCTCTTTATATAAATTTTCGTATTGAGGAATGATGTTTAAAATATCAAATTCTTGGGCTACTTGCAGGGCATTATCTTTAAATTTATTAAGAGTTTCGTCGTCTTTTAAAATTAAAATGGCATTTTGTGTCATATCCTTTATATCTCCTACATTGCTTAAAAAACCAGAAAAACCTTGTTTATTAACCTCTGGTAATCCTCCTGTGTTTGATGATATAACAGGCACTCCACATGCCATTGCTTCGAGGGCTGCTAATCCAAAACTTTCGGTTTCTGATGGTAATAAAAACAAATCAGCGTATGCTAAAATTTGGTCTATTTCGTGCGTGTTTCCAAAAAATATAACATTATCTTGAATGCCTAATTCAACACATTGTTGTTCTGCTTTTTCTTTTTCTGGACCATCACCTAAAAGCAATAATTTTGCAGGAATTTCTTTTAAAACATTTGTAAAAACTGTGATAACATCTGGTATTCGTTTTACTTTTCTAAAATTTGAAACATGACAAATAATTCGTTCATTAGATTTTGCTAAAATATTTCGTTTGCAGATATTTTGTAAAAAATCTTTTTTATCTATTTCAATAAAATTAGGGATTACGTGTATGTTTTGTGCAATATTAAAATGAGTATAAGTATCTTGCTTTAAACTCTCGGATACAGATGTTACAAAATCGGAATGATTGATGCTAAAAGTAACGGCTGGTTTATAAAACGGCTGATTTCCTACCAAAGTAATATCTGTCCCGTGCAAGGTGGTTATCATGGGTAAAAAAACGCCTTGATCTTCTAAAATTTTTTTTGCCATATATCCTGCATAGGCATGAGGAATGGCATAATGCACATGCAAAACTTCAATTTTATGAAGTTTTGCCATATCAACTAATTTGCTTGAAAGTGCCAATTCATAAGGTTGATAATGAAACAAAGGATATTCTGGCACGTGCACTTCGTGAAAATGAATATTCGGGTTAAGCAACGCTAACCGAACCGGCTGATGATAGGTTATAAAGTGAATTTCGTGTCCTCTTTTAGCAAGCTCTATGCCTAATTCAGTGGCTACTACTCCGCTACCTCCAAAAGTTGGATAACACACAATGGCTATTTTCATTTATAATTGGTGGTTGTTTAATTTGCTTAAAGTTTGAATGTTTAAGGTTTTGGTTAATTTTATTTTTAATAAATGGTATAATGAAGGACTTTGTATTTACCACACAAAAAAAATGCCTTTGAATAAATTACTGCAAGGTCTAATTCCTTTTAGTTCTATTCAAAAGCAAAACAAATATACAACAAAAAACAAAACAACCAAACAAAAAACTAAAAATTTAAGATTAACAAAAATAGTTTAGCATACAAATTAGCAAACAGAAATAAAACAAATTATTGATTATTATAATGTGTTTAAAAGAAAAATTAGCAAAGTTTGAAAAAAAGATGGAACACTTTAAAAAGGGTTCTACTATCTAAAAGGTGGTAAAATTACAAAAGCAAAAGAAAAAAAATAAGTTTTTTTGTGTAGGTTGAAAAAAGTGTAGCAGTTTTCTTGCTCGTTTTTTTATTGTAGGAAAAATGTAGGAATAATTTGTTATAATATTTATTTAACTATTGATATTTATATAGTTACAAAACAAAAAGTGATCACGAAAGGATTCGAACCTTTGACCGCCTGCTTAGAAGGCAGGTGCTCTATCCAGCTGAGCTACGTGACCCTTTGTTTTTGCTGGTTTAACAAGTTCGTCGGGGTGGCAGGATTCGAACCTGCGACCTCCTGCTCCCAAAGCAGGCGCGATAACCGGGCTACGCTACACCCCGAAAATTCTATACAACTTGTAGAATAGATTTTCAATTAAAAAATGCGGAGAGACAGGGATTCGAACCCTGGCATCGGTTACCCGATGACAGATTAGCAATCTGCTCCGTTACCACTCCGGCACCTCTCCTTCAACTTTTCTATGAACATTTTGTTTTTTAGAGGTTGCAAATATACATATTTATTTTAATATATAAAGTAATTTGAACCTTTTTTTTATTATTTATCACAAAAATAAGTAACTATTTGTTTTTCAATAATTTAGAAGCCTACTTTAGATTATGGGTTTATGTGATATGTATCTATAAATTCTTCTTGCGAAGTAGTTGAACTTGACGGAAAAGGAATGGTTACCCCTGCTGGTAAATCACTTAGTTGATATGATGTATTGGTTTTTACATAAACAACTCCAACATTTTTAGCAAAATATTGTTCTGATATTACTACATCTTGACTTGTTAAAACAGGTTGTGTAAGCTCAATGGGAGATGTGGCAACTAATAAATCAATTTTTAGGTTCAAAATTGATTTCATTTTTTTGATATTGTTAAAACTAGCTCCTTTAACCACATGATTTGCTAAATTTTCGCCTGCAACAGTTGATAATTTGTAGGTAATTTTTAATGGAAAAGGAACGCCTTGAACGGTTTGCACAAAACTGCCCGAACGGCTATCTAATTCTGTATTTGCGGTTGCATTTTCTTTAAAAATAATAAAATCAATTAAAGATAAATCTAAATTTAAAGGAATTGTTAAACCACTAACGATGTTTGCTTTGCCTGTAAGTACTATTTTATCTTCAATTTTACGAATAGCATTGTTCCTAAATGAGGCTGAAAAGTATCCATAAGGGGCTTTTTGGGTTTTAAATTTTTTGTAGGTAATACTGCTTATAACAGTGTCATTAGTTGCATACAGAGAATCTCTGCCAGTAGTTCCCGTGCTGTTTTCTACATCATATACCCAATAATTACCCGATTTTATTGAAAAATAATCGGTAGGTGGGTAAACGGTTTCATTATTGGTTGGCTCGTTTGAACATGAAAATAAAAACATGCTTAGTAGCGTTGCAAAAACAATTTTTCTCATCTGAATTATAGTATTTTGGTGCATAGTTACGACACAATTTTCTAATAATCAAAATTTTAACATTTAGATAGAACTCTAAAAATTATTTTTCTGATTTTGGATTGGCTCGTCTAACGGTGTCTAAAAGCATCAACATTTCCTCTTCGCCTATTTCTTTTGGAATTTTATTTTTAATAATAATTTCGTTCCATTGGCTGTTGATTGAGTTTAGTTCTTGGTTAATTTCTTGTATTATTTTTTGTGTTTTTGATAGCGGAATACTATCTAAATTAACAAAGGTTTCGAGCATTTTTATTTTGGTTTTCAAGGTTATCAATCGGCTTCTTATTTCGGGTTTATCAAAAATAATAGGAATTTTTATAAAAAGACTATCCACTCGTTGCGAAATATTTTTGGTTTTCAGTTTAAAGGCGGTTATGGAGCTTTTTGGTTTCTCAAAAATTTCGGTTTCAAAGGCATTCCATTGTTTCCAGCCTGTTAAATTCTGAGTAACTTCGGGGTTTTGCATAGGTTTTTGGATGTTCCAGGCCTGTGAAAGTGTTTTAAATAGTTGTTCTTTTTTTTGTTCTTGTGCTGCCAGTTGTTCTTTGGTTTGCTGGGCTTCTTGTTGGCAAGAAATTAAAAATAAGGGTATAAAAATTGTAAAAATGTATTTCATTGTATCTTTTTTGGAAATTATGTAGGTTTTAAAACTTTTGAGGTTTGTTTTTTAAAAAAATTATTCAAGTATCAAATCCCATCTTACCTTCGTTCGGATACAAGGGCTAAGCGAACGAGTTCTATTTTTTTGTTACTTGCAGCATGAATTGTAATTTCGTAATTTTCGATGGTAATTTTTTCTTCGTTTTGCGGAATTTCGTTGGTGTAATTTACAATAAAACCGCCTAATGTTGAATATGAATCGCCTTCGGGTAGGTTTAGGTTGTATTTTTCGTTTAGGTAAGCCACTTCTAAGCGTGCCGAAAGCAAGTAAGTATTGGGTTCTATCTGTTCATCTATTAGTTCTTCATCAAAATCGTGCTCGTCTTCTATTTCTCCAAAAAGTTCTTCAATTATATCTTCTATGGTTATAATTCCTGCAGTTCCACCGTATTCATCTACCACAACTGCCATACTTTTGTGTTTTTTGGTTAATAAATCTAATACTTCTTTTATCAAAATAGTTTCTGGAATATATTCAATATTCATCATTACTTGTTTGATAGTTTTGGGTTTTTTAAACATATCAAACAAATGGACATAGCCAATGACATCATCTAAAGTGTTTTGAAAAACAACAATTTTTGAATAGCCTGTTTTGATAAATACTTCTTTTAATTCGCTTACATTATCGGTAATTTCAACTGCCATTAACTCTGTTCTAGGAGTCATAATATCACGTGCTTTAAGTGCTGCAAATTCTAAGGCATTTTGAAAAAATTGTATTTCAGTATCGAGTTCTTCGTTGGTATTTACGTGTACCATTTGTTCGGAAATGTAGTTGCCCAACTCAACTTTGCTAAAGTATTCTTGCACTTGGTCGCCTTCGGTTTTAAAGAAATATTTTAAAACAAAATCTGAAATCCATAAAATAAATTTGGTTACTCCGTAAAATAAAATATAAAAAATATATGCGGGTAGGGCAAATAGTTTTATTAAATAATTTGCATAAATTTGAAAAAATACTTTTGGTAAAAATTCTGCTGTAAAAAGTATAATTATGGTTGATAAAAGAGTTTGTAGTAACATTTTAGCAAAGGAACTAAACTCAAAAGAGAGTGTTTCTATCCATTGCATCAATAAATCGCCAGAATAATAGCCATAAATTACCAAAACCACGTTGTTGCCCACCAGCATTGAGGTGATAAACATGGAAGGTTTTTCGGTTAGTTTTGTAAGAATACTAGCGATAAATGTATTCTGCTTTTTTTCGATGGTTAAATACACCTTGTTAGACGAAACATAGGCAATTTCCATACCCGAAAAAAAGGCAGAAAGCACAAGGGTTGTAATGATGACAAGTATATCCATTATTTATTTTCGAGAAGCAATATTTCGTCGAACAAAAAACAATATTAAAGCTACTATGCCTACAATGATGCTCAAGGCATAGTCTTGTCCTTTAGAATACTGTCCATAAGCCGTATAAAAAAATAAAACGGCAAAAACTAAGTAAAAATACTGAAAAAAATTTGATAACATCTTTTTAAATGGTTAATATTGAATATTTAAAAAATTAAAAACTTGTTTTAAATTGTTCTAAAAATCGTATATCATTTTCATAAAACATTCGGATGTCGCCTATTTGATACAGCAACATCGCAATTCGTTCGATACCCATTCCAAAGGCAAAACCATTGTATTGTTTTGGGTCTATGTTGCAGTTTTGCAATACATTAGGGTCCACCATTCCGCAACCCATAATTTCTAGCCAACCGGTTCCTTTGGTTATTCTGTAATCGGTTTCGGTTTTTAATCCCCAATAAATATCTACTTCTGCACTGGGTTCGGTAAACGGAAAATAGGAAGGTCGTAAACGTATTTTTGATTTACCAAACATTTCTTTAGTAAAATATAACAAGGTTTGTTTTAAATCAGCAAATGAAACATCTTTATCTATATATAAACCCTCTACCTGATGAAAAATACAATGCGAACGAGACGAAATAGCTTCGTTTCTAAACACTCGTCCAGGAGAAATGGTTCGGATGGGGGGCTGGTTGTTTTCCATATACCTTACTTGAACAGATGAGGTGTGGGTTCTAAGCAAAATATCGGGATTGGTTTGAATAAAAAACGTGTCTTGCATATCACGTGCTGGGTGATATTCGGGTAAGTTTAAGGCTGTAAAATTGTGCCAATCGTCTTCCATTTCGGGTCCTTCCGAAACGTTGAAGCCTATGGTTGAAAATATATCAATTATTTGATTTTTAACAATAGAAATAGGGTGTCGAGAGCCTATGTTTATGGGTTCTCCAGGTCGAGTTAAATCAAGTTTTGGGGTATTGCTTTGTTGCTCGTTTTCAAGAGTTTCTTGCAGGGCTTGTAGCTTGTTTTGAGCTGTTGTTTTTAATTGATTAATGGCTTGCCCATACTCTTTTTTTTGGTCGTTTGCCACTGTTTTAAAGGCTTCAAAATAATCGTTTAACAATCCTTTTTTTCCTAAATACTTAATTCGAAAATGTTCTAACTCTTCTTTCGACTGGGCTTGAAAACGTTCAACTTCGACAATTAATTCTTTTATTTTATCAATCATAAGGGTTTAAATATGTGGTGCAAAGGTAACAAAACAATTCAAAATTTGAAATTTAACCGATGAAATTCGATATAAAAAATCACTACTAACCGACTAAATTAAAAATATAAGCAACAAAGTTCCTTAAC
>CAYXAF010000064.1:3688-12146 GCA_964463035.1 uncultured Flavobacterium sp. | reverse complement strand
GTTAAGGAACTTTGTTGCTTATATTTTTAATTTAGTCGGTTAGTAGTGATTGTTTAATAAGAATTAAATCTTCTCCAGCAGGTAAGTTTATAGGAGGTGGACCAGGTTCTCCAACTTTTCTATACCGCATAGCAACATCTACTCGCATAAATATTTTTATTGCTTGCTGCCCATTATGAGTAATTCGTCTAATAAATATCTCGCAAGCCTGATTAGAAATTGGATCTGTTATATAACCTGAAATCCATTTTTCAGTTGGTGCACATTCATCACAGCCTCTATCATCTCCAGTATAAATTGTGTTTGCATCTAATTTATAAGTATTCCCATCAGGGTAATATGTATTCAGCATGTTTATTGTATTAAATAATAGGTTTCCGTTTTTAATATATTCAGCACCTCCAATAATCATATCTTCACAATAGTAACCATTCATTGAGGACATTATCTTTTTTTGCATTACAATTTTAAAAGAAGTGTTTCCGTTTGTATAAAGATAGGTGCCTTCAAAATTATTCAACACATTGTTAATATCTTTATAATAATAACCTGTTTCTGCAAAAGAAACATCTCTATAATTATTATCTAAATGTACAATATTAGTGCATTGAGAAAAGCTTTTTGCAAAAATTAAAAGCGTTATTATACTGCTGTAATTTATTATATTTTTCATAAATTTTATTTTTAAAGATTAATTACATGGTTTTTGATTTACAACACCTTCAGGATTAGTATCGGTTTTTAATAGTTCTAATTGTGTCCAGTTAGTTAAATCATTATTTGCTTTATACAACGATACTCCGTATGACTGAAAATGCTTTAAAAAAAATAATTCTAAATTGTTTTTGTTAAAATCATCAGCCAAAGCATCTTGAATAATTTGAAATTTTTCTTCAATTGTCTTATTGTTATATTTAGGATTATTTAGTATCTGATCTACACTACTGTTTAAAGCATTAAAGTCGTTGACTGTTAATGAATATACTATTGGGTTGGCAGGGTTTGCATCGTTATGGCAAACAATTTGTATTGAAACTTGACTTTTTAATGTAGCGGTACATTCTTTATATGTTTCTCTTAAAAGATGTAAATCAACCCACGAAAAAATAGGATAACTTCCTTTTGGATGTAAATGAGTTGAACTTGTATATCTTGGTCCAATATCAACCGATACAGAATATGGGGTGCCTTCTACTAATGGAGAGTTTTCATAAACAAGGTTATTTTCGTTGAGGGTTGGGTCGTATATATATTTTGACGAGTGCGATGAACCCCATTCATTTGCTACCCCTTCGGCTAATTTTTGTTTTAATGCGTCAACGGTTGGTTTTATGTTTTGTTGGTCTGGTTTTGTTAAGTTTACACATGGATTTTTATTGTCTTGAAACAACGGAGAAGTATTAAATCCAGTTCCATTATGCAGAAAAGGGTTACTACCTGTACCACCTGTATATGGACTTCCTCCTCCGGGAGGAATTCCAGAGTCTGAACCGGATCCTCCTCCACCCATAGCACCTCCACTGCCACCCTCATTACAGGTGTAAACCATTTCATAAACAAGGTCAAAAGTTGTGTATTGAGGATTCATGCAACCGTCTATAGCGCAAGGAATTTCCACCCATCTTTCAATTATTTCATAACAACCACCATTTGCAACTAATTGATTGCTGAGTATCTCAAATTCACTAATTTCTGTTTTGTTAGATGTATCTATAGTTGCTCCATTTTGTAAATTTATGATATCTTCATCAGATAAATTGTATTCAATAACATACGGTTTATAATCACCACTTACTTTTGAAGCTAATACTAAATTTATAATTTCACTTGTGCTTGGGTCGTTAATCACAAAAGTATATGAATGTTCTCCGTTTTGTTTTTCGATATACAGAGCATTACTAAAATCTACACTTGAAATATCTATGTTAGCCGTCCGATAATTAGTTCCATGTTTTCTGCGAAAGTCTTGTTCTAATTTTTGATTGTATTTTACAATTTTTTCAATCAATTTTGGTTCATTTTCAAATTCTTTGAATTTCTTAAAAGATATTTTAAGTTGCTCGAACTTATTCTGCTCAGGCAACTCATACAAATCTCTCTCACAACTTGTTAATAACAACAAAGTTACAAACAATAACAATGCCGTTTTTAAAACCTTTGATTTTTTTTTCATAATTTTTTTAAAATTAAAAAGTTAATAAATAATTTTTTGTTTTTTTAAAGATTTATAAAAAACCTCACTTTAAACCTATAAACAAATTTTTCTTAACTTTTTTGGAAGAATGCGTGGACGTTTGTTTATTGTGTAGAGGTACTCGAAAACCCGTGAACTAATAAACAAGCCCACACTAAACGTGGGCATTATTATCCTTGTTCACTAGAAAGTTTCGAGTTTTCTACACAATAATAAAGCAATGCTTTACATATATTTTAATAAAAAGAACGTGTTATTTTCTGCAGAAATAATGAAATAATGTTACAACTAATTTTTTATAAAAGCAAGGTAGAAAAACTGCCTTTTTTAATATTTTATTTTTTACCTTTACCCGTTAAAATCAAACGTATTTTGAAACAAAACACATCTATACATCAAAAATTAGAAGGTTTTATACAAAAGTATTACTTAAACGAACTCATCAAAGGAGCTATTCTTTTTGTTGGGTTAGGACTTTTGTATCTGATCTTCAATTTGTTAGTAGAGTATTTTTTGTGGTTGCCTGTGCTGGGCAGAATGTTTTTGTTTTGGCTTTTTGTAGCGGTAGAACTGTTTTTGTTTATTCGGTTTATTGCTTTTCCGCTGTTTAAACTGTTTCATTTACAAAAAGGTTTATCCCATACAGAAGCTTCTAAAATTATCGGAACACATTTTAGTTCTATTAAAGATAAATTACTGAACTATTTACAATTAGCCGAAGCCAATCAACAATCGGAACTTTTACTGGCTTCTATCGAACAAAAAGCAGCAGAACTTAATCCTATTCCGTTTACCAAAGCTGTAAATTTTAAAACTAATTATAAGTTTTTACCTTATTTAGTGTTTCCAATTTTGCTACTCGTGCTATTTTTTATTTCAGGTAATTCAGATGTTTTGTCTCAATCGTATCAACGTATTGTGCAATATAATACTACTTTTACACCTCCACCTCCATATCAGCTCAAGATTTTAAATCCGGTTTTGCAGGTAAAACAAAATGATACTTTTACACTAAAAATTTCAACCGTTGGTAAAGTTATTCCTGAAAGTATCTCTATAAAAATGGGTCAGGAGGTTTATTTAATGCAAAAAAATGAGCTAAATATTTTTAAATATACCTTTGAAAATGTTCAGCAAAATATTAAATTTTCGTGTGTAACACCTTCGTTTGAAACTTCGGAATATTTATTAGAAGTGGTGAAAGTTCCGTCCATCGAAAGTTTTCAGTTAAAGGTTACTTACCCTTTACATACTAAAAAATCACCCGAACTTATACAAGGCACTGGTAATGCTGTTGTGCCTGAAGGTTCCGTAGTTTTTTGGACAATAAAAACAAAGGCAACTGAGTGGGTTTCTTTTCAGTTTCAAGGCAAGCAAGTTGTTTTACCTTCTTCTGATAATCTCTTTTCGTTGCAAAAGCAAGTCCGTTCCGATTTTGATTATACGGTTGTAACTTCCAATGCAAATTTTAAGTTATATGAAAAAATACCGTATAAAATTTCTGTTTTAAAAGATCAATTTCCTTCTATAGACATAACCGAAGCACCGGATAGTTTGCAACTGAAAAAGAATTATTTAATTGGTAAAGTTTCTGATGATTATGGCTTATCTAAATTGTTGATTCGTTATTACCCAAAAGACAACCCTAAAAATATGCAAGCGGCTGTTTTACCAGTCAAAGGTTCGGTGGATAGTTTTGTGTATAGTTTTCCGAATGGTTTACAACTTCCGGAAGGTGTTGCTTATGAATATTATTTTGAGGTGTTTGATAACGATGCTATCAATCATTTTAAAAGCACTAAATCAATGGTTTTTTCCTATCGATTAAGCACTCAAGCGGAGGTTGAAGAACAATTGTTAAAAGAGCAAAATCAGAATATTCAATCGTTGCAAAAGGGTATTCAAACAAATGAAAAGCAATTAAAAGAACTTCAAAATCTTCAAAAAACAACGAAGGAAAAACCAAATTTAGATTTTAAAGAGCAAAAACAACTGCAAGATTTTATCAATCGTCAGCAACAACAAAACGAAATGATGAAAGGGTTTACTAAAAAAATAGAAGAAAACTTTCAAGAATTTCAGCCCAATAAAACAGATGAAGTTAAAAAAGAATTACAACGAAGGTTAGACGAAAACCAAAAGGCTTTAGAAAAAAAGGAAAAACTTTTGAAAGAATTAGAAGAATTAAACAAAAAAATTTCTGACGAAAAATTATTCGATAAGTTAGAACAACTTAAAAAAGAATCTAAAAACCAAACCAAAAGTTTAGAACAATTAGTAGAATTAACTAAGCGATATTATGTTGAAAAAAAGGCGGAACAATTAGCCGAACAAATTAATAAATTAGCAGATAAACAAGAAAAATTATCGGAGCAAAAAGATAATTCTAAAGAAAATCAGGATAAATTAACCAAAGAATTTAACGATTTTAAAAAGGAATTAGATGCTTTAGAAAAAGAAAATCAGGAGTTAAAAAAACCTTTAGATTTAGAAAGAGATGAAAATGAGGAGCAAGAAATTTCAAAAGAACAAAGCAAAGCCTTTGATAATTTAAATAAACATAATAAAGAATCGGCTAAGAAAAATCAAAAATCGGCTGCCCAAAAAATGAAGGCTTTAGCTATGCAAATGCAACAAAATATGCAAAGTGCTGAGATGGAGCAGATGGAAGAAGATGTGGCTATGCTTCGTCAAATTTTAGATAATATGCTTGCCTTTTCTTTTGAACAAGAAGCACTCATGAACGATTTTAAAAAACAAAATTCAAAGAGTTTAAACTTTGCAAACTTACTAAAAAAACAACAAAATCTTAAAAATCAATTTAAACATATTGATGATAGTATTTTTGCAATGGCAGTTCGGAACGAAAAAATTACTGAAAAAATTATCAATATAGTTGGTGATGTCCATTATAATATTGATAATTCTATTGTGAGTTTGGCAGATGGAGATATTTATAAAGGAGTTTCAAACCAGCAATATACCATAACAAACACCAATAAATTAGCCGATTTTTTAAGTGATATTATGAACAGCATGCAAATGCAAATGTCTGGCATGGGACAAGGAAAGAGCGGAAAAGGAAAAGGTCAAGGATCTTCGGGTAAAGAAAAACAACTATCAGATATTATTAAAAAACAAGGAGAATTGTCAGAAAAAATAGAAGAAGGAATGAAAAAGGGACAAAAAAAAGGCAGTTCTAATAAAGATGGAAAAGGCAAGGGTAAAGATGGCAAAGAAGGAAACGAAAAGGGCAAGGGAGGTAATCAAACAGGTGAAAGTGGGGAAGATGGTGAAGTTGATGCTGCTAATTTATTGCAAATCATAAAAGAACAGCAACAACTAAGAGACGCTTTGCAAAACGAATTAAATAAAAAAGGAATTTCAGGACAAGGACAAGACGCCTTAAACCAAATGAAAGACATAGAAAAGCAACTTATTAATAAAGGATTTAAAAATGAAGTTTTTCAAAAATCACTAAATTTAAATCACGAACTCTTAAAGTTAGAAAAAGCAATTCAACAACAAGGAGAGGACAACAAAAGAGAATCTGATACAAATAAAAAACAATTTCAAAACAAAGCAAACCAATTACCTAAAGAGCTACAAAATTATATACAAAGCATCGAAATTTTAAACAGAGATAATTTACCATTACAACCATTATATAATCAAAAAACACAAGAATATTTTAAAAAATTATGATAGAGTTTATTTACGAAGAAGATAATTTTGTATTATCAAACGAAAGTTTATATGAATTTTGGATTGATAAAATTATAGAATCTGAAAATAAAATTTTAGGAGACATTACATATGTTTTTTGTGATGATGAATTTTTACTCTCTATAAATCAAGATTACCTTAGTCACGATACTTATACCGATGTTGTAACTTTTGATTATACAGAAGAAAACATTATTAGTGGTGAAATTTTCATTTCTATTGAAAGGGTTCGAGAAAACGCGTCTGATTTTAAAGTTGATTTTAATAATGAACTACATCGAGTTATGTCTCACGGACTTTTACACTTATGTGGCTATAAAGACAAATCTAAATCAGATATTCAGATTATGCGATTAAAAGAAGAAGAGAAAATCAAAATGTTCCACGTGGAACATTTTGATTAAACATAATAACAATAATTATTTTTCAATGTTCCACGTGGAACATTTTGATGTTTTATCATAATTTACCATTAATCATTATAAAAAAATGTTTCACAATCAATACGATGTTATAGTAGTGGGCGCTGGTCATGCTGGTTCCGAAGCTGCCGCTGCCGCTGCTAATTTAGGCTCAAAAACCTTGCTTATTACCATGAGTATTCAAAATATTGCTCAAATGTCGTGCAACCCAGCAATGGGAGGCATTGCCAAAGGACAAATTGTCCGAGAAATTGATGCTTTGGGAGGTTATTCGGGTATAGTATCTGATAGAACTGCAATCCAATTCAAAATGCTTAACAAATCTAAAGGACCAGCAATGTGGAGCCCAAGGGTTCAGTCTGATAGAATGCGATTTGCAGAAGAATGGAGATTGATGCTTGAGCAAACACCTAATCTCGATTTTTTTCAGGATATGGTTATCACTTTGTTATTTGAAAAGCAAAAAATTATTGGAGTAAAAACATCATTAGGAATAACTATTAAAGCAAAATCGGTTATTTTAACAAACGGAACTTTCTTGAACGGACTTATGCATATTGGAGATAAGCAATTTGGAGGGGGTAGAGCAGGCGAGAGTGCTGCTTATGGTATTACCGAAGATTTAATTAAAGTTGGTTTTGAAGCAGGACGAATGAAAACAGGAACACCCCCTAGAATTGATGGTAGAAGTTTAGATTATTCAAAAATGATAGAACAACCAGGAGACGAAAACCCTGAAAAATTTAGTTATTCAAATAGAACAAAACCCCTAACCAAACAAAAATCTTGTTGGATGACCTATACATCTGAACATGTGCATAATTTATTAAGAGAAGGTTTTTCTCGCTCACCAATGTTTAATGGAACTATCCAAAGCATAGGACCAAGATATTGCCCATCAATAGAAGATAAAATTAACCGTTTTGCCGATAAAGATAGGCATCAACTTTTTGTAGAACCAGAAGGATGGAATACGGTTGAAGTTTATGTAAATGGTTTTTCAACTTCTTTACCAGAAGATATTCAGTATAATGCATTACGTTCGGTAGCAGGTTTTGAAAACGCTAAATTTTTACGCTTTGGCTATGCTATTGAATATGATTATTTTCCACCTACTCAATTAAAGCACACTTTAGAAACAAAATTAATTGAAAACTTATATTTTGCAGGTCAAATAAACGGAACAACTGGTTATGAAGAAGCTGCTGCACAAGGTTTAATGGCTGGTATCAATGCACATTTAAAAAACAATGAAAAAGATTCGTTTATTTTAAAAAGAAATGAGGCATATATAGGTGTTTTAATAGATGATTTAATAACCAAAGGAACCGAAGAACCATATAGAATGTTTACTTCAAGGGCAGAATATAGAACTTTATTAAGGCAAGATAATGCAGATTTACGTTTAACTCCAAAAGCACATCAAATAGGTTTAGCAACAGATGAGCAATTAATGAAAATGGAACAAAAACAATCAAAAGCAGAAGCATTTGTAAAATTTTTTAAGGAAACAAGCCTAAAAGTAGAAGAAGCAAACCCAATTTTGATAGAAAAAAATTCAGCACCGATAACCCAACCAGACAAAATGTTTAAAATATTTTCACGTCCACAATTAGATATATCAGACATTATTAAATTTCAAAAAGTTAAAGAGTATATCAAAATAAATAGTTTAGATAGAGAAGTTATTGAACAAGCCGAAATAGAACTAAAATATTCAGGATATATTGAAAAAGAAAAAAATAATGCAGATAAATTAAATAGATTAGAAGAAGTGCCAATACCTGAAAATTTTGATTATTCAAAAATAAATTCAATTTCTATAGAAGCTCGTCAAAAATTAGCTAAAATAAAACCTACAACCATTGCACAAGCCTCCCGAATTAGTGGGGTTTCACCAAGTGATGTTTCGGTATTGTTGGTTTATATGGGTAGGTAAAAAGAATTATTTCAACTTTTCAATTATAAATTTTAAATAGTTTTATGAGTTTTATATTTTATTAGTGTAAAAAACAATTGAAATTTTTCAATATAAAATTTTTAAACATGTTCCACGTGAAACATTTTTAAAAAAAGATGTTTCACTTTGTTCAACACGACAATTTTAGATGTTTCG
>CAYXAF010000064.1:0-3588 GCA_964463035.1 uncultured Flavobacterium sp. | reverse complement strand
ATGTTTCGGCATGCTCAACATGACAAAAGACAAATTCAATATAAAAAAACAAAAAAATGAAAATAAAAGACCATTCCGTTTCAAACGAAACATTTACTTTACAAATAAATCAGTTAAATGGAGTATTACAAACCATTCCACAGCCCGAAAATCTAAACAAATATTACGAAAGCGAAGATTATATTTCGCATACAGATAATAAGCGAACGTTAATAGAAAAATTATATCATTTGGTTAAGCAACGAGCGTTAAAACAAAAAGTATCTTTAATTAAAAACCTCCACCCGGCACCCGGCACCCATCAACTAATATTAGACATCGGTTGTGGGACAGGCGATTTTTTAAATCAGGCAAAAAAAACGGGTTTTAAAACACTCGGTTTTGAACCCAACCCAAAAGCAAGAGCAATAGCCCAAAAGAAAGGAATTACTTTAGTTGATCAAACTCAAACTATTGAAAACAAAACAGTTGATATTATAACAATGTGGCACGTATTAGAACATGTCCCAGATTTGGAACTGCAAATAAACGAATTAAAACGCCTTTTAAAACCCAACGGAATTATTATAATTGCAGTGCCAAACCACAAAAGCTACGATGCAGAGTATTATCAAGAATTTTGGGCAGCTTATGATATGCCTCGTCATTTATGGCATTTTTCAAAAGATACTATCGAAAATTTATTTGCTAACAAACAATTAAAACTAATAAAAACACTACCTATGTGGTTTGATAGTTTTTATGTTTCAATGCTGTCTGAAAAGTATAAAACAGGTAGAATTTTCTATATACGAGCATTTTTAATAGGCTTATTATCAAATATAAAAGGTATGCTATCTCAACAATATTCTTCACATATTTATGTTTTTAAGAAATAAAAAACACAGGTAAAAAAACAATGAAATATCCAGCTAATATCCGAGAAGAAGCGCTTAAAAACAAAGTTGCTTTTGAGTTTTTTAGCGACTATGATACTACTAATATCTTAGGAAATATAGATTTTTGTGTGACCCCATTAAGCCCGAAACTAAAAAAAAACACAAAAACAACCCAATTTTTTTGAAGATGTGAACCTTTTGTGGGCAGAGGCAAAAACAGGTGATTACGATGTGGTTGCCATGTTTGCACAACTTTTACTAACCATTGGCAAAGCCCGAACATTTGACAAGTGCTTACCTCCGGCATTTCTCGGAGCCTTTGATGCCAAAAAAATAGCCTTTGTGCCTTACAATGCTGTGATGGATATTTTCTCGCTAAACGATTTTAATTGGAACGTAACCAGCAGTAATCAGCAAACAAAAGAGTTTGCAATTATAAAAGATAAAATTGAAAAAGCCTTAGAAAAAAAACAATATATTTTTGACTATTTAACAGACGAAAAAGAACTTAAACACTTTATAAAGAACAATTTAGCAAAAGCAACCGAAAGTGGTAAAATAACCATTGATAAAAATAATTTTGTGCCTATTTATTTACGTTGGCTAGAGCAAGTAAAACCCTATATAGATTTTAACTGGGCAGAGGGCAAAAAACAAAATATTTTAGACAACAGCTTTTATTTAGCCGATTTATTTGTAGATGATAAAAATACACCCGAAACCCAAGACGACACACCCATTTCTGATAATTTATTTGTAGTATTTAGAAACGGACACTACGAAATAGCCAAAGCAAATATAAAATCGCTTTTTGATGCAACTATAAAAATAAACAACAAAACCTCCTACGAACAATTCTGGAAAAAATACAAACGACCACCCATAGCAGAATTTCAACAATATATTTTGCAACGGAAAGATTTATTAGTTCCGCAAGATATAAGAGAGCGAAAAGGAGCTTTTTTTACACCCAAAAAATGGGTAGAACTCTCGCAAAAATACATAACAAACAAACTCGGGAACAACTGGCAAGACGAATATTATGTGTGGGATTGTGCAGCCGGAACCGGAAATTTATTAGCCGGTTTAACCAACCCCTACCATATTTTTGCCAGCACCTTAGACCAAAGCGATGTAAACGTGATGCACGAACGCATTGAAAACGGAGCAACACTACTAAACGAGCATATTTTTCAGTTCGATTTTTTAAACGATGAACTTTTACCACAATCAAAAGGAGGAAAACTACCCGAAAACCTCTATAAAATTATAACAAACCCCGAAAAACGACAAAAACTAATCGTATATATAAACCCCCCGTATGCAGAAGCAACTTCCGCAAAAACCGTAACAGGGACAGGCGAAAACAAAAACGGAATAACCACACAATTTAAAATAAACGAATACTTTAAACCAAAAATAAGCAACGCTTCCAACGAAATTTTTGCACTTTTTATGGCAAATATTTACGAGAAACTAAACGGCTGTATCATCGGGCAATTTTCTACCTTAAAATTTGTAAACGGAAGCAATTTCGTAAAATTTAAAGAATTTTTTAAAGCCAATTTTTTAAACGGATTTGTAGTGCCAGCACAAACCTTTGACAACGTAAAAGGCAGTTTCCCAATAGGGTTTACCCTCTGGGACACCCAAAAACAAACAAAAATATCTGAAATTACTTGTGACGTGTATGACAAAGAGGCAAATTACACAGGAACCAAAGGATTTTACGGTAATTTACCAGAAAGTATTAATAAATGGATAAAATTATTTGATAATGATACTAATGTAATTGGTTTAATAGTAAGTTGTGCACCAGATTTTCAGCACAATAATCAATTAGTAATTTTATCAAAAAAACAGGAGCGTTATTGTTTAAATATTACTACACAAAATTTAATTCCAATATGTATTTACTTTTCTGTCCGTCACTGTATAGAAGCCACTTGGCTGAACGATAGAGACCAGTTTTTATACCCAAACAATGGCTGGAAAACCGATACCGAGTTTCAAAACGATTGTTTTGCCTATACACTTTTTCATAGCCAAAATAAAATAACTGCAAAACATAGTTTAGAAAACTCCTCCCCCTTGGGGAGGCAGGGTGGAGACAACCACTGGATACCCTTCACCGAAGCCGAAGTAAAAGCCAAAACCAAGTTTGAAAGTAATTTTATGACCAATTTTATAGCAGGTAAAACCTCTCAAAATATCTCAACTAATTATATAGATAAAACACATCAAAAATCATTATTTGAAGAAGATACAATAAAAAATAATTTCTTAGATAGGGTAGAAGCAAAAACTTTTTCACCCGAAGCAAAAGCCGTTTTTGCAGCAGGCAAAGAACTCTATAAATATTATCACACACAACCATTCCTCTCCTTCGGAAGGGAGCCAGAAAAGCAGGGTGATTTTATCACAAACGCCTCCCTATACGACATAAAAGAATACTTCCAAAGACGAAACGAAAAAGGAAAAATGAACCCAAAAAGCCCAGACGAAACCTACACATTACTGATAACTAACCTTAGAAAAACCCTTAAAAAACTTGCACAAAAAATAGAACCAAAAGTATATGAATATGGTTTTTTAAAAATGTAAGATTATGATAACAATATGGTTAAAATTGTTAAGGAGACTTCTAAAAATTGGTTTTCTAATGAAAATTTGTAATTTTTAAGAAGTAGAAGGCAAAATTAAAAAGAAC
>CAYXAF010000063.1:0-12474 GCA_964463035.1 uncultured Flavobacterium sp. | reverse complement strand
TAATGAAAATTAGTTATTTTAAGAAGTAGAAGGCAAAATTTAAAAAGAACTTTTTGTAATAAAATGAATTTTTAGAAGTCCCTTAATCGCTCCTCAAAAAAAAAATCAAGCATAAGTCTAATATGTAATTTGTGTTAAAACTACTATCTTTGCATTTTAAGAACAATATGAACGAAATCATTATAAAAACGGTTGAAATCCTGCAACAAGGGGGCATTATTTTGTATCCTACCGATACTATTTGGGGCATTGGCTGTGATGCCACTAACCCCGAAGCTGTTCAAAAAATATATGAATTAAAACAACGTTCTGAAACCAAAAGCATGCTAATTTTGGTTAATGGAGAACGAATGTTGTATCAGATTTTTAACCAATTGCCAGAAGTAGCCTTTCAAATATGGGAATTTGCCATAAAACCGACTACTTTAATATTGGATAACCCCAAAGGCATCGCTAAAAATTTGATTGCCGAAGATAATTCGTTGGGAGTAAGAATGGTAAACGAACCTTTTTTATATAAAGTTTTAGAACGATTTAAAAAACCAATCGTTTCAACATCTGCTAATATTTCGGGCGATGCAAATCCTACTTGTTTCAACGAAATTAACCCTGTTTTAAAACAAAAAATCGATTTTGTAGTGCCTTTATATCACGATAAAATTTGCAAAAACCCTTCTACCATTATCAAACTAACAGCCGATTGCCAAGTTAAGATAATCCGAAAATAAACATGATTATTCAGCCAAATTATAAAGAATTTTTAAGTTCAGAAATTTTTAATTATATAACAAAAGCCTCATCATCATTAGGATTGGAAACCTATGTAGTAGGTGGTTTTGTGCGAGATCTACTTTTGGAACGAAATCATAAAAAAGATATTGATGTAGTTACGGTTGGTAGTGGAATAGATTTGGCTCTGAAAGTTTCAGAATTATTACCCAATCAACCCAAAGTTCAAATTTTTAAAAATTTTGGTACAGCTATGCTTCGGTTTAATGACTTGGATATTGAATTTGTAGGAGCTCGGAAAGAATCGTATAACCGAGAAAGCCGAAAACCATTGGTTGAAAACGGAACACTAAAAAACGATCAAGATAGAAGAGATTTTACTATTAATGCGTTGGCAATTTCGCTTAATACACACGATTTTGGAACCTTGATTGACCCTTTTAATGGAATTGATGATTTAAAAAACAAGAATATCCGAACGCCTTTAAACCCAGACATTACCTATTCTGACGACCCTTTGCGTATGCTAAGAGCTATCCGATTTGCAAATCAATTAGATTTTATTATTGAAAATCAATCGTTTGAGGCTATTAAGCAAAATAAAGAACGTATCTGTATTATTTCGGGCGAACGAATTTTAGAGGAATTTAACAAAATTTTGAGTTGTCCCAAACCGTCGGTAGGATTTTTATTGTTATACCACTCGGGGCTTTTAGACCTAATTTTACCTGAACTTACGGCTCTTAATTTTGTAGAAGAAATTGAAGGACAAACACATAAAAACAATTTTTTTCACACCCTCGAAGTGGTTGATAATATTGCCGAAAAGACACACGATGTTTGGCTACGTTGGGCTGCTTTGTTGCACGATATTGGCAAAGCACCTACGAAAAAATTTGTTCCCAAACAAGGTTGGACGTTTCATGGGCACGAATTTTTAGGTAACAAAATGGTTAAAACGATTTTTAAACGTTTGCATTTTCCGCTTAATGAAAAACTTGCTTTTGTGCAAAAAATGGTTAAGATGAGTAGCCGACCTATTATACTTTCGCAAGATTTAGTAACCGATTCGGCAGTTCGGAGATTGGTTTTTGATGCTGGTGATGATCTGGAAAGTTTAATGTTGTTATGCGAGGCTGATATAACCACCAAAAATCCTACAAAATTCAAAAAATATCATAAAAATTTTGAAATTGTTCGTCAAAAAATTGTGGAAGTAGAAGAACGAGACCATATTCGAAATTTTCAACCTCCTATTTCGGGCGAAGAAATTATGAAACTCTTTAATTTAAAGCCTTCAAAAGAAATTGGAATGATAAAAGAAACTATAAAAGAAGCTATCTTAGATGGTGAAATACCTAACGAATATGAAGCAGCCTATCAATTGATGCTAAAAAAAGCTGTAAAATTAGGGTTAACGATTGATTATTAACAACTTTTTATTTAAACATAGCAACTATATAAAATGATACATTCTAAAATAGAAGGTTCGGGCAAGCCCTTGTTAATTATTCATGGGTTTTTAGGCATGCTTGATAATTGGAAAACTTTAGCCACACGATATGCAGAACAAGGTTTTGAAGTGCATAGTTTAGATATGCGCAATCATGGAAAAAGTTTTCATGCAGATGATTTTTCGTATCCTATTATGGTTTATGATGTTATGAAGTATTGCATATTTTATAACTTGACACGGATAAACCTAATTGGACATTCTATGGGTGGGAAAGTGGCCATGTTATTGGCAGTTTCACATCCAACAATTGTCGAAAAAATAGTAGTAGTTGATATTTCGCCTAAGTATTATGCTCCACACCATCAAACCATTTTAACTGCTTTGCAAGCGGTTGATTTTACTAAAAAACCTACCCGAACCGAAATTGAGCAAATTCTTTCAAAATATATTCCAGAAATAGGAGTTCGGCAATTTTTACTTAAAAATGTGTATTGGAAAACCCCAGAAAGTTTAGATTTTCGGTTTAATTTACCTGTTTTTATAAAAAATATTGATGAAATTGGCAAATCTTTGCCTAAAAATACTATTTTTGAATCACCCGTTTTATTTTTAAAAGGAGAATTTTCAGATTATATAACCCAAGCAGATGAACCCTTAATTTTTAAGCATTTTCCCGCTGCAAATATTAAAACCATAAAAAAAGCAGGGCATTGGTTGCATGCCGAAAATCCAATAGATTTTTTTGAACAAACTCTTGAATTTTTAAAAAATTAAACAACTATGAAGTATTTTTTTCGAATGATAATTAACAGTATGATCATTGTGATTTTGGCTTATATTTTACCTTCTATTTTTATTGATGGTTTTGTAACTGCCCTAAAAGTTGCTTTGATTTTAAGTTTATTAAACACGTTTATAAAACCAATTTTTATTATTTTAACATTTCCAATAACTATTTTAACCTTAGGACTTTTCTTATTGATAATCAATACTATAATGGTTTTAATAACCGATCATTTTATTGATGGATTTAAAATAAGTTCATTTTTAGGAGCTTTGTTTTTTAGCATCGTTTTATCCATTATACAAGGCTTGGTTCATAAAACAATCGAATAGTTTTCTATGAGATTTATAAAAATTTAAACATAAAAAAACTCCACTCATACTTTTTAGTATTTAAAGTGAAGTTTTTTACGTAAAATAAAATAAGGGAACTTCTAAAAATTTATTTTTATTAGAAAAAAATCTTTTTAAATTTCACCTTCTACTTCTTAAAATTACAAATTTTCATTAGAAAACCAATTTTTAAAAGTCCACATAATTTATTTCTGTTTTTGTTTTTGTTTTTGTTTTTGTTGTTCTTGAGCTTGCTCCATTAAGATTTGCATTTTTTGCTGAAACTTGCTTTGTTTTTTTGGTTTTTGTTTATTTTCTTGTATTTGAGCATGAATTTTGTTTTCGTCAATTACATATTTTTTAATTATAATTAAAATTCCGATGGTTATTAAATTGGATATAAAGTTATACAAACTCAAACCAGAAGCATAATTATTAAAAAAAATAAGCATCATAACGGGCGAAATATAAAGCATCATTTTCATGATTTTACCCATGTCTGGCATTCCTTCTTGTGGTGGAGCAGTCATGGCTTGGTCGCCTGTGGTCATTTTCATATAAAAGAAAATAGCAATAGAAGCTAAAATTGGGAACAAACTTACGTGGTTTCCATACAACGGAATTGAGAAAGGTAATTGAAATACAACATCATACGATGATAAATCGTCTGCCCAAAGGAAACTTTTTTGGCGCAAATCAAAAACAGAAGGGAAAAACTGGAACAAGGCATAAAAAACGGGCAGCTGTAACAAGGCAGGAATACAACCAGCCATTGGGTTTACACCTGCTTTGCTATACAAAGCCATGGTTTCTTGTTGCCGTTTTATTGGGTCTTTTACACGTTCGTTTATTTCTTGAATTTCGGGTCTAAGAACCTTCATTTTTGCTTGAGAAACAAAGGATTTATAGGTAATAGGTGATAAAATTAACTTAACAGCAATGGTTAATAAAATTATAGCAATTCCGAAAGGAAAAAACTGAACTAAAAAGGCAAAAATTGGTATAAACACAAATTTATTTAACCAACCAAACAAACCCCACCCCAGCGGGATAACCTCGTCTAAATTTCGGTTATAATTATTTAAAATTTTATAATCTGATGGTCCATAATACCAATTCATAGTATAATCTAAAGAGCCATTTTTAACTTCAAGAGGTATTTTGGTTACGAAATTTTTTGTATAAATAGTGTCCTTTTCAGTATCATTAACCAAGTTTGCAGACGCTAAATCAGCATTTTTAAAAGCTTTATCAGTTAATAAAATTGAACTAAACAGATGTTGTTTATATGCAATATATGTAACATTGTCAGCCTTATCATCGGCTTCTTTTCCTTGTCCTAAATAATTATCTTTTCCATTTTCATATTCAAAAAGAACTTCGGTATAACGGTTTTCGTATTGAATGCTTTTTTCGTGCCTAAATGCTTTTAATTGCCATTCTAATTGGGTTTTGTCTGATAATTTTAAACCTTCTGATTTGATTGAAAAATCAAGCATGTAATCATTTGGTTTTAGCACATATCTGTATTCTAAATACTGATTTTCAGCACTTTGCAAACGCATCGTTACTACTTTATTATCGCCTTCGGTGGTTAGTTTAGGCTCAAAAACTAAATCTTTGGTATTATATACTTGATTATTATCTGCAAATAATTGAATATTAAAAAAAGCATTTCCGTTTTTTATCAACGAAACTTTTTCTTTATTTTCTTTACTTATAGTTGTGTATTTAGGTAACGTAACTTCCGATAAATAGCCACCTTTGGTATCAAAAGTTAGGCTTAAAAGTTCATTGTTAATTTTAATATTTTTTGAAGCATTTGCAGGCATCATAAAAATACCTTGCTTTGCAACTGCAAAGGCTGTAGTATCTGCTTTTATAGGTTCTGCTACCACAGTTGAAGTGGCTGAAACAACGTTTTTATCAGTTTTTTCTTTTTCAGTTTGCTTTTTTAATTCTTCGGGGGTTGGGTTTGTGGTATAAAACATCCACATTAAAATAACAAAGATTAATACAAAGCCAATCAACGATTTGTAATCTATTTTCTTTTCTTCCATTTGTATTTATTAAAAGTATTTGTTTTAGAATTTTAAAGTTACAAAAATATAAATTTTATAGATAGAGATCTCGTAAATTATAATTATTTTTTATTTCTTACAAGCCTCTACAAAGCCTACAAACAAAGGATGTGGGTTTGCAACAGTGCTTTTATATTCAGGATGAAACTGAACGCCTATAAAAAACGGATGATTTTTAAGCTCTATGATTTCTACTAATTCGGTTTCGGAGTTTTTCCCAGAGGTTATGTAACCATGTTTTTCAAATTCGTTTAAATAGGCATTGTTAAATTCATACCGATGCCTGTGTCGTTCAAAAATGGTTTCTTTTTGATATATTTTTGAGGCTAAACTCCCTTTTTTAAGACTACATTCCCAGCTGCCCAAACGCATAGTTCCGCCTTTGTTTACAATTGTTTTCTGGCTTTCCATCATACAGATAACTGGTGTTGAGGTTTCTGGATTCATTTCGGTTGAATTAGCATCTGTATAACCTAATACGTTTCGTGCAAACTCAATAACAGCCATTTGCATTCCGAGGCAAATTCCAAAAAAAGGGATATTTTGTGTTCGTGCATAATTGACCGCTAAAATTTTACCTTCAATACCTCGTTCACCAAAACCTGGTGCTACTAAAATACCATCGATACCTTTTAAAACTTTTATAATATTTTGTTTATCAATATGTTCTGAATGAATTGATTGTATAATAACTTGCGTTTCAACCGAAGCCCCTGCATGGATAAAGGCTTCTAAAATTGATTTATAGGAGTCTTGTAATTCTACATATTTACCAATTAAAGCAATGGTTATGGTATGTTTTGGGTTTTTAAATTTATGCAAAAACTCGTTCCATTGGGTTAAATTTGGTTCATTTTCGGCAGGCAGTTTTAATTTTTTCAAAACTACTCGGTCTAAGCCTTCTTCAAGCATCAGATTTGGTACATCATAAATCGTGGAAGCATCAATAGATTGGATAACTGAATCTTTTTTTACATTGCAAAATAGAGCTAATTTTTCTCTAATTTCGTTCGATAATTTTCGGTCGGTTCTACATACTAAAATATCGGCTTTTATCCCGCTTTCCATCAGTGTTTTTATAGAGTGTTGGGTAGGTTTTGTTTTTAATTCTTTGGCTGCTGCCAAATATAGCACAAGCGTTAAATGAAGCACAATTGCATTATATTCGCCTAATTCCCAAAGCAACTGCCTAACTGCCTCAATAAAGGGCAAGGATTCAATATCTCCAACGGTTCCGCCAATTTCGGTAATTACAATATCATAATTTCCTTCTTTACCAAGGTTTTTAATTCTATCTTTAATTTCGTTGGTAATATGTGGAATTACCTGTACTGTTTTACCTAAAAATTCACCTTTTCGTTCTTTTTCAATCACCGAAAGATATACCCTACCCGAAGTTACATTGTTAGCTTGCGAAGTGGGCACGTTTAAAAACCGTTCGTAATGCCCTAAATCCAAATCGGTTTCGGCTCCGTCATCGGTTACAAAACATTCACCATGTTCATAGGGGTTTAGCGTTCCAGGATCTACGTTTATATAGGGGTCAAATTTTTGGATAGTGGTTGTATAACCTCTTGATTGCAAGAGTTTTGCAAGCGAAGCTGCAATAATTCCTTTGCCTAAAGAAGAAGTAACTCCACCTGTTATGAAAATGTATTTTGTGAATTTTTTAGCCATTTTTTATATAAAAACGCAAAAATACAAATTTTGAACCATATTTTAGTGTTAAATTTAAGGGGACTTTTTAAAATTTATTTTTATTAAAAAAAGTTCTTTTTTAAAATTACAAATTTTCATTAGAAAATCAATTTTTAGAAGTCCCTTAAGTAGTTTTTAAATTATTTTTAAAAAAATATTTTATATTTGAATTTTTCAAAAACCAATTGTATGAACTTAGTATTTGCTTCTCATAATAATAATAAAATAAAAGAAATTCAAGAACTTTTGCCTTCAAATTTTGTTTTGAATAGTTTAAATGAGGTTGGTATTTTTGATGATATACCCGAAACCGCTGAAACGATTGAAGGAAATGCTTTTCTTAAAACGAATTTTGTTTATAAAAAATTATACAAAAATTGTTTTGCAGATGATACAGGTTTAGAGGTTGAAATCTTGAAGGGTGCCCCTGGGGTACATTCTGCTCGCTTTGCAGGTGAGCATAAAAATTCGGAAGATAATATTGATAAATTATTGAATATATTAGGCAATACAACCCATAGAACAGCACAGTTTAAAACGGTTATTTGCTTATGTTTTAACCATAAAATCTATGAATTTAAGGGCATTTGTAAAGGTAAAATTTTAGCCGAAAGGCAAGGTACACATGGCTTTGGTTATGATGCCGTTTTTATGCCCGAGGGTTACCAAAGGTCATTTGCAGAGCTTAGTTTAGAAGAAAAAAATAAAATTAGTCATAGAGGTTTGGCAGTCAAACAACTGGTTGATTTTTTAAAAACTGCTCGCTAAAAATTTTGTAAGGCTTTATACACCTTTCCAACGGGCAAGCCTACAACATTTGTATAAGAACCTTCAATTTTTTCGATGCCTACCAGCCCAATCCATTCTTGAATTCCATAGGCTCCCGCTTTATCTAAGGGTTGAAACGTATCTACATAAAAATCAATCATTTCGGGTGTTAATTCGTTGAAATATACATGGGTAGTTTCGTTTATACATATTTTTTTATCTATGCTTTGCAATACAACAGATGTGTAAACTTGATGGCATTTACCGGATAGTTTTTGTAGAATTTGTTTGGCATCGGCTAAATCTTTTGGTTTCCCAATGGCTTCATTTTCAAACCAAACAATGGTATCACTGGTAATTAGGACATCGTTTGGCTGTAATTCGTTTAAAAATACAACTGCTTTTAGATGGGCTAAATAATTGGTAATTTCTAAACATTTTAAATCATTCGGATACACTTCTTCTATTTCTTTTAATCGAATTTCAAAATTAAGCCCTAAATCTTTTAAAAATTGTTGTCGTCTGGGCGAACCTGATGCTAAAATTATGTTCATTTGGTAGGATAAAATGATAATTAGAATTTACAAAGTTCCATTGTTAAATGTCATCACAACGACCGAGAAAATTCCGAAAAAAATAAGTAATTTTAAAATAGTGCTTAATTGTTTAAAATCGTTGCTTTGTTTTGCCTGAAAAAGTTGTATGATAAAAAATAATAATGGGGCTACTAAAAAAAGCAAGCTATAAACTAATAAAATTTGTGCTTCAAGTAAGTTTTTATATAAGTACCATAGCAAAAGTGTTAATGCAAAAATACTTAAACCGGCCACAATATAACGTGTTTTTGAAACCCCAAGTGCTATTGGGAGCGTGTTCATACCTGTTTTTTGGTCGCCTTCAATGTCTTGCATATCTTTAACAATTTCTCTAATAAAGTTTATTAAAAACGAAAAAATAGCATAGTCTAAAATTATACTAAATATTTGTGCTACACCTGCTTGGTTTTCGGAGGTTATAATAGGGTATAACAAATAAATTGGCACTACTAATATGCTGATTGACAATAATAAAGATACAACAATATTGCCTATTAATAAACTTTGTTTTAACGAAGTTGAGTAAACATATAGCAAAGTAACCATTATGATTGGCAAAATTGTAAAATTGAGTTTGTTTATGCTGTTTGAAATATAAAAACCAATGGCTACGCCTATGATATTTAAAAAAACATAGATATTATAGGCTTTTTTTTCGGTTATATGCTTGCCTATAATTACATCGTTTGGTTTTACTATTTTATCTGTTTCAATGTCTATAATATTATTTAAAATATATCCGGCTGCGGCTATGCATATCGTTGAAAAAATACCTAGTCCGAATAAAAAATTTGAGATACCTACTTTAATATTTAAATAATGCTGTAAAAATAAATAACCAAAAACCCATTGCATAAAGGCAATGAGTAGTAAATTTTTATACCGAATTAGTTTTAAATAGTGCATATTAGTATTTGTTAAAGGCTTTAAATATTCTGCATATTTATGAAGTGGTGGTTTTAAAAATAATTTTTTAGAAGCCCTTATGTGGTGCTGCGGAAAGTGCTATTTTTATATTGATTTTATATAATGTGTTATTTTATAAATTTAATTGTTATCTTCCTCGTCTTCTTCGTCATAATAAGTATCGTCTGAGGGTTCGTTATCGTTATCCTCATCATCATCCAAGTCTATTTTTTCGGTTTCTTCCTCCGTTTCTTCTTCCTCGTCATCAATATCTAATTCTTTTAGAGCAACGGTTTCTGGCACTGCTACAATTAACTCCTCTTCATCATAATTTTCGATTCTATCGGCAAGTTTAGTGCTTACTTTTACCAAAAATATGGTATCTGATGTTCGCACTTCTACGGCTTCAATAGTTTCATTTTTAGTGTTTTTAAATCTAATAATATCCTTTTCGTCATATCCGTCAGGGAATTTTTCGACTAATAAATTTAAAATTTCGTTTGTTAATTTAGAATAATCTACAATAACGCGTTTCATAAATATTTTTTAATGTTTAATTGTTTAATGTTCAATCGTTTAATCATTTATTTGTTCAATCGTTGAATAACAAAGCTATCAACCAACAACTATCAATCAAATTACATATCTAATAAATAGGCAAAAATTAGAGGTGCTACAATAGTTGCATCACTTTCGATTATAAATTTTGGGGTATTGATGTCTAATTTTCCCCAAGTAATTTTTTCGTTGGGTACAGCTCCTGAGTACGAGCCATAGCTGGTTGTGGAATCTGAAATTTGACAAAAATAACTCCAAAATGGCACATCGTACATTTCCATATCTTGATAAAGCATTGGCACTACACAAATAGGAAAATCGCCTGCTATACCTCCTCCAATTTGGAAGAAACCGATGCCTTTTTCACAATTTTTAGTGTACCAATCAGCTAAAAAGGTCATGTATTCAATGCCCGATTTCATGGTTGAGGCTTTTAATTCGCCTTTAATTACATACGATGCAAAGATATTTCCCATGGTTGAATCTTCCCAACCGGGCACTATAATTGGTAAGTTTTTTTCAGCAGCTGCATACATCCAACTATCTTTTAAATCTATTTCATAATACTCTTCTAAAACGCCTGAGAGCAACATTTTATACATAAATTCGTGCGGAAAATAGCGTTCGCCTTTATCGTCAGCATCTTTCCAAATTTTATAAATATGTTTTTGTAACCGTCTAAAAGCTTCGTGTTCGGGGATGCAAGTATCAGTAACTCTGTTAAGCCCTCTTTCTAGCAAATCCCATTCTTGTTGCGGAGTTAAATCTCTATAATTTGGCACTCGTTCATAATGTGAATGAGCAACTAAATTCATAATATCTTCCTCTAAATTTGCTCCCGTACAAGATATTATTTGTACTTTATCTTTGCGAATCATTTCGGCAAATATTTTACCTAATTCTGCAGTGCTCATTGCTCCTGCAAGAGTTACCATCATTTTTGAGCCTTGTGCTAATTGTGCTTCATAAGCCTTTGCTGCATCTACAACGCTTGCTGCATTAAAGTGCAAATAATATTTTTCTATAAAATTTGAAATAGGTCCTTTCATTTTGTTATTTTGAATTACAAATAATATTAAACGTTGAGAAGTTACGGGTTCATTAAGGCAAACTAAAAATTAAAGACTAACCATTAATTAGTATCCTAGTATTTTTAATACATCTTCTGCCTCTTGTTGTTCTGAGAAAACTTCGGTTGCTAAAATTCCGTTTTCATCTTTATCTATTAATATGTGCTTTGGTTGTGGAATTAAGCAATGGTGTATTCCTCCGTATCCTCCGATAGTTTCTTGATATGCTCCTGTATTAAAAAAGCCAATATATAAGGGTTTATCTTTATTAAATTTTGGCAAATAAACAGCATTCATGTGCTGCTCCGAATTGTAATAATCATCACTATCACAGGTTAAACCTCCTAACAAAACTCTTTCATACGTATCGTTCCAGCGGTTTATTGCAAGCATTACAAAGCGTTTGTTTATAGCCCACGTATCAGGCAATGTTGTAATGAATGATGAGTCAATCATATTCCATTTTTCTCTATCATTTTGTTGTTTTTGATGCAATATTTGGTAAATTGCTCCTCCACTTTCACCTACTGTAAAACTACCAAACTCGGTAAAAATATGAGGCACAGGAACCTCTGCATCATCACACGCAATTTTTATTTGATTGATAATTTCATCAATCAAGTATTGATAATCATATTCAAATGCTAACGAATTTTTAATAGGGAACCCCCCTCCTATATTCAAACTATCAAGTGTTGGGCATTCTTTTTTAAGGGCTATATAAACTTTTAAACATTTTACTAATTCATTCCAATAGTAAGCAGTATCTCTAATTCCTGTATTGATAAAAAAGTGAAGCATTTTTAGTTCAACTTTTTTGTTTTCGACAATATTCTTTCTATAAAAAGGAAGAATATTTTTATACCCAATACCTAAACGAGATGTGTAAAACTCAAATTTTGGCTCTTCTTCGGCAGCAATTCGTATTCCTATTTTATATTTTTTAGATATTTTTTCGTCTAAAAAATCAAACTCCTCAGTATTATCTATAACAGGGATGGTATTTGAATGCCCATTATTGATAAGCCTTGCTATGTTATCTATATATTGTTCTCTTTTAAAACCGTTACAAATAATATAGGTGCTTTTGTTTATTTTCCCTTTTTCTAATAATTTTTCTACAATATTAATATCAAAGGCAGATGAGGTTTCAATATGAATATTGTTTTTAAAGGCTTCGTCCATCACAAACTGAAAATGCGAACTTTTAGTGCAATAACAATAAAAATACTTACCTTCATATTTGTTTTTTTCCATTGATTTACGAAACCAATTTTTGGCTTTGTTTATATTGTTTGAAATTTGAGGAAGGTATGTAAATTTTAAAGGAGTTCCATATTGCTCTACTATTTTCATTAAGTCAATATTATGAAACAATAAATTATCTTTATTTAAGGTAAATTCTGGTTGTGGAAAGTAAAAAGTTTGGTTTATAAGATCGAAATATTTTGTGTTCATTATTTTTTAAAAAATATTAAATTAATAATTAGTTTTTT
>CAYXAF010000062.1:0-12509 GCA_964463035.1 uncultured Flavobacterium sp. | reverse complement strand
TTTTTTTGCTTATTACCCTCCAAAATCCTATTACAACTACCACTTTTATCGATCGTTTTTTAGCCTCAACCGAAGCATATAACATTAAAACTATTTTACTGTTTAATAAAATTGATTTATATGCAGATGAAATGTTGTTAGAACAAAGATATTTACAACATATTTATGCAAAAATAGGTTATGAATGTTATGCAATTAGTGCTAAAAAAACCAATGATGTAGCGTTTTTAAAAGAAAAAATGCACAAAAAAACAAGCATATATGCAGGGCATTCTGGGGTAGGAAAATCAACCTTAGTCAATGCTTTGGAACCTACTTTAAACCTAAAAACTAAAGAAATATCAGAACAACATTTGCAAGGGCAACACACAACTACCTTTGCCGAAATGTTTGACCTTAGTTTTGATGCTCAAATTATTGATACTCCAGGGGTTAGAGGTTTTGGGCTAGTAGATATGAAACCCGAAGAAATTAGCCACTATTTTAAAGAATTTTTTGCCATTCAAAACAAATGTAAATTTAACAATTGTTTGCATAAAGACGAACCCCATTGTGCTGTTAAAAAAGCCTTAGAGAATAATGAAATTTCGATTACAAGATATAAAAGTTACTTGCAAATGCTGGAAGGAGACGAAGATAATTATAGGTTTGATAACTTTTAATAATTGTTTTAATGATTTAATAGGACTTCTAAAAATTGGTTTTCTAATAAAAATGAATTTTAAGTAGTTCCCTATATTTTTTTCAAAACAAAAATAAGGGATTCTTAAACACTTTTTAAGGCTGCAAATTCTATAAAAGTAATTCCTTTTGTTATCTTTGCACCTAAAAATTAAGAAAAAAGATGCTTGAACACGTTATTTTAGTAAACGAAAACGACGAACCTATTGGGCTGATGGAAAAGTTAGAAGCACACCAAAAAGGAATACTACACCGAGCTTTTTCTGTTTTTATTTTAAATGATAAAAACGAATTAATGCTCCAACAACGAGCCCAATCTAAATACCATTCACCTTTGTTGTGGACAAATACGTGTTGTAGTCATCAAAAACCAAATGAATCTAATATAGAAGCAGGAAAAAGACGTTTATTTGAAGAAATGGGATTTACTACGGAACTTTTAACTATTTTTTCGTTTATTTATAAAGCACCTTTTGATAACGGGCTAACCGAGCACGAATTAGATCACGTTTTGGTAGGTAAATTTAATGAGCAACCCAAGATAAACCCAAATGAAGTTGAAAATTGGAAGTGGATGAAAATTCAAAATATTAAAGATGATATTCATAAAAACCCTGATATATATACAGTATGGTTTAAAATTATTTTTGAAGAATTTTACGATTATTTTAATTCTAAATAAATGAAATTAACAATATATAGAAAAGCACATTTTAATGCTGCCCATCGGTTGTATAATCCTGATTGGACTTCTAAAAAAAACGATGAAATTTTTGGAAAGTGTAATAACCCTAATTTTCACGGGCATAATTATGAGTTAATTGTAGGTGTTTCGGGTAATCCAGACCCAGAAACAGGCTATGTAATGGATGCTAAAATTTTAAAAAATTTAATTGCCGAACATATCGAAAAAACTTTTGACCACAAAAATTTAAACCTTGATGTGCCTGATTTTAAAACACTTAACCCAACTACAGAAAATATTATTGTGGTAATTTATAACAAATTAAAACCCCATATTCCTTCACATTTAGCCTTAGAACTTACACTTTACGAAACACCTCAAAATTTTGTAACTTATAAAGAAAATTAATTCTAAATTTATTTTATGACCCGTATTTATTTTGATAATGCCGCTACAACTCCTTTGCGAGCCGAAGTTATAACTGAAATTACACACGTTTTACAAACTGAATTTGGAAATCCATCTTCTACTCATTCATTCGGCAGAAGTGCAAAAACTATTCTTGAAACCGCTCGAAAAAAAATAGCGAAGTTGCTTAATGCACAGCCCTCCGAAATAATTTTTACATCAGGAGCCACAGAAGCGAACAATTGGATTTTGTCAAATGCTATTAAACAGTTGAATATCAAAAGGATAGTTTCAACAAAAATTGAACATCATGCCGTTTTACATACTTTAGAACACTTAGCAAAAACTAATGCTATTGAACTTGTTTTGATGCCTGTTGATGCTTATGGACAAATAAATTTATTGGAATTAGAAAATATTTTAGCCGATAATAAACCTACTTTTATCAGTTTAATGCATGTGAACAATGAAGTAGGAACCGTATTGCCCATTCAAAAAATAACCGAAATTACCAAAAAATACCATGCTTTTGTGCATTCTGATACCGTTCAATCGATTGGAAAAATTAAAATTGATGTGCAAGAGCAGGGAGTAGATTTTTTAGTAGGAGCGGCTCATAAATTTCATGGACCTAAAGGAGTTGGTTTTGCCTTTGTTAAAAAAAACACAACAATAGCACCCTTTATTTTTGGTGGAGAACAAGAAAAAGGACTCCGAGCCGGAACCGAAGGCGTGCATAATATTGCCGGAATGGCAAAGGCTTTAGAACTTTCGATAGAAAATTTAGAGGCAGATCAAAAGCATATTTTAGCTTTAAAAAAATACTGTATTCAAGAACTTAAAAATAATTTTCTAGATTGTAAAATAATTGGAGGAGAAGACACTTTTTATAATATCGTTAATATTTTACTACCTTTTCCCGAAGAAAAAGCAACGATGTTGCTGTTCCAGTTAGATATACAAGGGATAGCCGTTTCTATAGGTAGTGCTTGCCAATCTGGTAGTAGCAAAAGATCACACGTATTACAAGAAATTTTAACAGAAGAAGAACTTAAAAAACCAACACTTCGAGTTTCGTTCAGTCATTATAATAATTTTGCAGAAATTGATAGGTTTATCAAAGTTTTAAAGAACAATTAAACACCTAAAAACTCAAACCCTTACGTATTCGATAAGGATTTTTTTATGTTTTCTGCTATAATATATATGGCATTGGTAAATTTTTAACCCAAATTACGCATTAGATTTTGTCATGAAAACCAAAGGCACAATAAAATTAAGGATCACGAACTATTTTTGATGAGCACTACTTTTGTATTTTGAATTTAAAAACTAGGAGTAAGCACTTAATTTTGAAGTAGATTTAGTTTGTGATAGAAACTCTAATGCCTAATCTGGGTTTAATGGTATAAATTCATTGTTTTATGCAAACATGTAATTCCTTCAGAATATTCAGAATGTGTATAGTTTATTAAAAAACAGATATTAAAGTTTTTCATAAATTCCATTATAATTTTAGTAAAGTCATTTATTTTATGACAAAGTGGCAGAAAACATCTGTTGGCACAAAACTTGTCTAACTCAGTTCAAGTTTAAAAATGAATTATAAATTATTAAAAACTATATAAAAATGAGTAAAATTATAGGAATTGATTTAGGAACAACCAATTCGTGTGTGGCAGTAATGGAAGGTGGAGAACCTGTGGTAATTGCCAATGCTGAAGGCAAAAGAACAACCCCATCGATAATTGCTTTTGTAGAAGGAGGCGAAATTAAAGTGGGAGACCCTGCTAAAAGACAAGCGGTTACCAACCCTACAAAAACAATTGCTTCTATCAAACGATTTATGGGTAACAAATATTCAGAAAGTGCAAAAGAAGCAGGTAATGTAGCCTATAAAGTGGTAAAAGGAGATAACGATACTCCGAGAGTAGATATTGACGGACGTTTATACACTCCGCAAGAACTGTCGGCAATGACACTTCAGAAAATGAAAAAAACTGCCGAAGATTATTTAGGGCATTCGGTTTCCGAAGCAGTAATTACTGTTCCGGCATATTTTAACGATGCTCAACGACAAGCAACCAAAGAGGCAGGCGAAATCGCAGGGTTAAAAGTAATGCGAATTATCAATGAGCCTACAGCTGCAGCTTTAGCTTATGGTTTAGACAAATCAGGCAAAGAACAAAAAATTGCTGTATATGATTTAGGAGGAGGAACTTTTGATATTTCTATCCTTGAATTAGGTGACGGGGTTTTTGAAGTGCTTTCAACCAATGGAGATACACACTTAGGAGGAGATGATTTTGACCAAGTAATTATCGATTGGTTAGCTACTGATTTTAACAATGAAGAAGGTGTTGATTTACGAAAAGATCCAATGGCACTTCAAAGACTAAAAGAAGCTGCTGAAAAAGCAAAAATTGAATTATCAGCATCTGCTCAAACAGAGATAAATTTACCATATATTACAGCAACTGCTTCGGGACCTAAACACTTAGTAAAAACCTTAACTCGTGCAAAATTTGAGCAATTAGCGGAGGTGCTTGTAAAACGTTCAATGGAACCTGTTGCAAAAGCCTTAAAAGATGCTGGTTTATCAACTTCTGATATTGATGAGGTAATTTTAGTAGGAGGTTCTACCCGTATTCCTGTAATCCAAGAACAAGTAGAAAAATTCTTTGGTAAAAAACCATCAAAAGGAGTAAACCCAGACGAAGTGGTGGCTATTGGAGCAGCTATTCAAGGAGGAGTTTTAACAGGTGATGTTAAAGATGTATTACTTTTAGATGTTACTCCACTTTCATTAGGTATTGAAACTATGGGAAGTGTAATGACCAAATTAATTGAGGCAAACACAACCATCCCAACTAAAAAATCGCAAATTTTTTCAACAGCTGCTGATAATCAACCAAGTGTAGAGATACACGTTTTGCAAGGTGAACGACCAATGGCTAATGACAACAAAACTATCGGACGCTTTCATTTAGATGGTATTCCACCTGCCCCACGAGGAGTTCCTCAAATTGAAGTAACTTTTGATATTGATGCTAATGGAATTATAAAAGTTTCGGCAACCGATAAAGGCACCGGAAAATCGCACGATATTCGTATTGAAGCCTCTTCTGGTTTAACTCAAGAAGAAATAGAACGTATGCGAAAAGAAGCCGAAATAAATGCAGAAGCAGATAAAAAAGCGAAAGAAAAAGTAGATAAATTAAACGAAGCCGATGGTTTAATTTTTCAAAGCGAAAAACAACTCAAAGAATTTGGTGATAAATTATCTGAAGAAAATAAAACAAATATTAACACTGCTTTAGAAAACCTTAAAAAAGCCTACGAGACAAAAGAAGTTGAAAATGTGCAACCTGCTTTAGACCAACTTAACGAGGCTTGGAAAAACGCTTCGGAAGAGCTTTATAAAGCACAAGCAGAAAACCAACAAAGCGGAGCACAACAAGCAGAGCCACAGGCAAACGCTAATGGAGACACTACACAAGATGTAGATTTTGAAGAGGTGAAATAAATAGAATTTGAAATAATTAAAAACCTTTGTCAATTGGCAAAGGTTTTTTTATGGAGATTTTTTAAAAATTGGTTTTGTAATAAAAATGAATTTTTAAAAGACTCCTTATAATAAATAACCGCTTATTTTAGCCATTCTTTAAACTCCAAAACGCGTTCTCGGCTCACAATAACTCCGTCTTGTGTGTAACTAGGTAACACAATTTTTAAACGAGAATTGCTATATACCAAAATATCTTTTATATGTTTTAATTGAATAATAAACTTTCTGCTTACCCTAAAAAAATGATTCGGATTCAGGTTTTTTTCAATTTGTTCAAGTGTTTGGTCTATCAAATAATCTCGGTTATCGGTTGTGTGGATATAAGTCCCTTTGTTTTCGCTAAAAAAACATTCAACCTCTTGTATATCAATTATTTTTAAATGATTTCCGTGCTTAAAGATAAGCCTGTTTTTATATGATTTTTCAGCCTTAGGGAATAATGCTTTTTTAAGTTCGTCAATGTTTATGGCTGAACTTTGAGTTTTAGAAAAATGCGTTTGATATTTTTCAATTGCCTTCTGCAAAGCCCTATCATCAATAGGTTTTAACAAATAATCTACACTATTTACCGAAAAAGCCTTGAGCGAATAATTAGTATAAGCGGTTGTAAAAATGATAGCACTAGTAATACTAAAATGCTCAAAAATTTCAAATGAAAGCCCATCCGAGAGTTGAATATCTAAAAATATTAAATCGGGCTGAGGATTTTCTGCAAGCCATTGCAACGATTCTTCTACAGAATGGAGTATTTTATACACCTCAAGATTTAACTTTTCAAGTTTGCGTTGCAGCATCCGAGCGGCTGGTTTTTCGTCTTCAATAATAAGTATTTGCATAAAAAAACTTTGTCAAAAAAAATAAATATTTGACAAAGTTAATGGTTTTTAGATAAAATTGTAGAGCAGAACTTACATCAATTCAAAACTACGTTTTACAAAGGCTGTTAATTCTTCGCCTTTTAGTAAGTTTTGGGATAATTTTGCCAAATCTAACCCTTGTTTAATTAAATTTGATTGTTTTTCAGCATCTTTTTCGGTTAAAATTTCGAGGGCTAATTTAGCATTTACATTTACAACTACTTGATACATATCTGGAAAATTATTCATTCCAAACATACCTCCACCTCCGCTAGCACTCATTTCTTTCATGCGCCTCATAAATTCGGGCTGAGTAATGATAAACGGTTGTGTTTCGCTATCCAAAGCCTCTAACTGAACAGTATAGGTTTGTTTTGGGATCGCATTTTCCAATACGTTTTTCAAGGTTTCTTTTTCTTGGTCCGATAGTTTAGAAATTTGAGTTTCGTCTTTTTTAATTAAATTATCAATATGGTCAGCATCTACCCTTGCAAAGGTAAGTTTCTCATTATCAGTTTCTAATTTTTGAATTAAATGCGACACAATTGGGCTATCTAACAATAGAATTTCGTAATTTTTAGCTTTTGCTAATTCAATGAAACTATGTTGAGCTTCTGGATTGGAAGCATATAAAACCACTAAATTGCCGTCTTTATCGGTTTGATTTTCTTTGATTGTTTCTTTAAGCTCATCTAAGGTTAAAAAATTGTCTGAAAGGGTAGGGTATAAGCAAAAATCTTTTGCTTTTTCATAAAATTTTTCTTCGGTAAGCATTCCATATTCAATAACCATTTTTATATCATTCCATTTTTGTTGAAAATCTGCTCGATTATCGGTTATCAAACCTTTCAGTTTGTCTGCCACTTTCCGAGTGATATAATTGGATATTTTCTTTACATTTCCATCGGCTTGCAAATATGAGCGAGAAACATTTAATGGGATGTCTGGAGAATCTATTACTCCTTTGAGCATCGTTAAAAATTCAGGCACAATTCCTTCTACATCATCGGTTACAAATACTTGATTTTGATAGAGTTGTATCCTGTCTTTTTGTAGTTGTATATTATTGCTCAATTTTGGAAAATATAAAATTCCAGTTAAATTAAATGGATAATCAACGTTTAAATGGATGTTAAACAAAGGTTCTTCAAACTGCATCGGATACAACTCTCGATAGAAATTTTTATAATCTTCATCATTTAAATCGGCTGGTTGTTTGGTCCAAGCAGGGGTTGTGTTGTTGATAAAATTATCTACATTAATATATTCAGTTTTATAATCTTCTGGGGCATCTTCGGGCTTCGGTAGGGCTTCTTTTTTGGTTCCAAACTTAATCGGGACGGGCATAAACTTGTTATATTTTCGTAATAATTCCGAAATTTTGTGTTCTTCTAAAAATTCTTCAGAATCTTCAGCAATGTGTAAGATAATTTCAGTTCCTCGTTCGGTTTTGGTGTTTTCGGTAAGGCTAAATTCAGGGCTTCCATCGCAAATCCAATGAGCAGCTGGAGCATCTGTATAACTTTTGGTTATAATTTCAACTTTGCTGGCAACCATAAAAGCAGAATAAAAACCAAGTCCAAAATGACCAATAATTCCACTATCTTTAGCAGAATCTTTATGTTTTTCAAGAAATTCTTCGGCACCCGAAAACGCAATTTGATTGATGTATTTTTCAACTTCTTCGGCTGTCATTCCAATTCCTTGGTCAATAATATGTAGTTTTTTGGCTTCTTTATCAATTTTTACTTCAATAAAAGGGTTGCCATATTCTACTTTTGCTTCACCAATGCTGGTTAGATGTTTTAGTTTTAAAGTTGCATCGGTTGCGTTTGAAACCAATTCACGAAGAAAGATTTCGTGATCTGAGTATAAAAATTTTTTAATTAAAGGGAAGATGTTTTCTACCGAAACATTAATTTTTCCTGTGGTCATAGCTATTGATATTTTAAGTTTTTAAATTTTTTAAATAATATTAAGTGCTAACCTTTTAGTCAAAAAAAATACCAAATAAAATTTTGTGTCAAATTGTCAGTGTTTTTTTATGAGGATTTTTAAAAAAGAATTTTTTGAAATGCCATCAATTATTCCGATCAATTTTTTTAGAGAAATACGTTACTAAGTCTAAAATAATAAATAACCCAATGCTACCTACTAATAACGCATAATTTTCGAGCTGAATAATCACAAAAATAAAGCTATACAAGGCTGTTAAAGAGGCAATGATAAACATTGAAAACTTTTTACTTGCAAGCACCGAAACAGAATACCGACTTATCCAATGCAATAACCAAAAATCCAGCAATAATATAGGCTAAACTAAAATTACTGTGTTCTGTTATCGAAATTAGCAAAGTGTAAAACATCACCAAAGCCAAGCCAATCATCGAATATTTGGAAAATATGAATGTTAATTTTACTCATAGTTTTAATAAGATAGAAGATCAAAAACGTAAGCCCAATAACTAAAAACCCGGATTTAGAAGTTCGTTCGTTTTTTAATATTCATCTACTGGCACTACAAAGTTTACCACAAACGAATAGGAAACTAAATTTGGCAAGGATGTAAAATATTGTTGTCCAATAGCTCGATTGATATGCGACATATTCCAAGTGGCATCAAAGCCTTTTTTAGTAATTTTTTTGGTTTATCATCGGGCAAAAAATAACCTGTAAAACTTGGGTCTGCCCAGTTCGATTGCATCGAAATTTGAGTAATTTTTCCAATTAGGATAACCATCATTTGCAGACTACCAACATATTCTATCTCAAAAATAAATTTTTTAGCAGTAGTTGTAAAGGAATATAAATCAATAGGACGTGTTTCAAGACCTTCGTAAATACTCTCGTTCAGGCGAAAGACCGAAGGGATTTCGCCTGAACGTTGTTTCGGAAGTTCTTATGGGTTCAAAAGTATAATTGGAGTTGTTAAAATTGATTTTTATCGCATTTTTAATGCTTTTTACGATTAGCTCGTTTATTGATAAGGCTTTGCGAAAAATTAAGCGGAATTATAAGCACTAAAATAAGCACCATTACCATAATTAAGCGGGCTGTGTTTGATTAAAAAAATGATTTGATTGTTGAACCAGTCGTTTTCATTGTTTAAAAATTTAAGATTTATAATTTAGTTAATAATTTACATTTAGAAGCCTCCTATAAATAAGTATTAGTAATCAAACGTTTTTTAAAATCACTTTACTATCTTTGTCATTCAAAATTGTATGACTTTAGGCTCATTCAACCCATATTGTGCATTAGATTTAGTTTGTAATAGAACTCTAATACCTAATCTGGGTTTAAGAGTGGAAAAATTAAAAAAAAAACTCAATTTTGTGATAAAAAAAAACGAACTAAAATTTTTACGGATGAGCAAAAAATATATCTATTTATGGGTTGCCATTTTTATGTTAACCTCGTGTGCACCCAAGCGTTATGGCTGTAACCGAAGAGGTTGCGAACACAAACCACAACCAACTATTTATGAAAATCAAAATTTGAACGATGTTTGTTAGATTTATCAAGCCTTAAGGGGGCTGAAAATTCATTTTTAGACCCCCCCCTTAAATTAATTTTAAATAGCCAAAATGTTTGAAAATTATTTAGAAAATTTTACACTTTACGAATCGCAACGACAACAAACAAAAACAGATATACTTCGTATTTCAGATGTTGAGGTAAAACGCTTTACAAACGAATTTTGGACGGCAAAACAACGGCAAGCCAACAGCCTGCACGAAATTTCGTATAGAGCATGTTTTAAACCTCAATTGCCCCGCTTTTTTATCGAAAAATTAACCCAAGAAAACGATGTGGTGTATGACCCCTTTCTCGGACGAGGAACCACGCTTATTGAGGCAGGTTTATTAAACCGAAAAATTATAGGAAACGATGTAAATCCGTTGAGTTTAATTTTATGTGAATCTCGGTTTTTGATACCAAATTTAGCAGATTTAAAAGAATATTTAGAGGTAATTCCGATGGATAAAAGAGCAAAAGAAACCATAGATTTGTCTATGTTTTATCATCCAGATACTTTGCTCGAAATTCTATCTTTAAAAAAATATATTCTTAAAAAAGAAAAAAACAACACGCTAAACAGCTTAGATAGATGGATACGAATGGTGGCAACCAATCGACTAACTGGGCATTCATCAGGCTTTTTTTCGATTTATACAATGCCTCCTAATCAAGCGGTTTCAGCTAAAAGACAACTTAAAATAAACGAAATTCGAAACCAAACACCAGCCTATCGGAATGTAAAAGAAATTATACTAAAAAAATCAAATACCTTACTTAAAAATATAACCGAAGACGATAAAAAAACATTAAAAAACATCCATCAATCGGCTCTTTTTATCAACAAAGATGCTCGGAACACACCCGAGATACCTTCAAATTCGGTTCAATTAACGGTTACTTCGCCTCCGTTTTTAGATATTGTGCAATATGCTCAAGATAATTGGTTGCGAAGTTGGTTTAATGGAATTGATATTCAGGAAGTTGAAAAAAATATTACAATGTCTAAAACCCTTGATGAGTGGAACGATACCATGCAAGAAGTTTTTACTGAATTGTTTAGAATTACCAAAACAGGAGGTTATGTTGCTTTTGAAGTGGGGGAGGTTCGCAATGGAAAAATTAGGTTAGACGAAAACGTGATTTCAATAGGTTTAAAAGCAGGTTTTAGGATTATTGGAGTCCTTGTCAATGAACAAAATTTTACAAAAACAGCTAATATTTGGGGCGTTAAAAACAACGCATCAGGTACTAACACTAATAGAATAACGGTGTTTAGAAAATAATTTTTTTAGACACGAGTTTGTAACCAAGTATTAAAAATAATGAAAATTAAAAAACATCATTCCAAATATTAACAAGCGAAATGTAATCGTTTGGGCTATATTCTAAATTTTTAAACTATGAATCACAAAAACATCGAATGTAAAGCCAAAGTAGTGGAAATTGGATCTTATGAAACCATTTTAAAAACAAAAAATCCAATTTTTAAAGGAACAGACCATCAGATTGATACCTATTATAAGGCTACTTTTGGACGGCTAAAACTCCGAGAAGGAACCATTGAAAATGCTCTTATTCAATACAATAGAGCCAATACAGCCGATGCTAAACTATCCGAAATAATTTTATACCAACATCAACCCAACGATGCTCTTAAAAAAATATTAGAAACACAGATAGGAATAAAAGTAGTAGTGGATAAACTCCGAAAAATTTATTTTATAGATAATGTTAAGTTTCATTTTGACGAAGTAAAAAATTTAGGCACGTTTATCGAAATTGAAGCTATTGATAGCAACGGAACCCTAAGCATAGAACATCTTACCGAACAATGTGTTTTTTTTATAAACTTTTTAGGTATAAAACCCGAACAATTTATAGATAAATCATATTCTGATTTAATTTTAGAATTAAATCCTGAAGTTTCTAAATAATTTTTTAACCATTCAATTTTTAAAAGTCCCTTTAATCATTAAACTATAAATAAAATGACTTCAAAAGCTATTACTATTGATGACTACATCAACGAATTACCAGAAAACAGAAAAACAGCTATTCAAAAATTAAGAGCTGTTATTTTAGAAAATTTACCTGAAAATTTTTCAGAAACCATGAATTATGGAATGCCTTGTATTGTGGTTCCACACTCCATTTATCCTAATGGATATCATTGTAAACCCACAGACCCATTGCCTTTTTTAAGTTATGCTTCGCAAAAAAACAGCATCAATTTCTATCATATGGGCATTTATGCCAATAAAAATTTATATGATTGGTTTGTGGAAGAATATCCAAAACATTGTAAAACCAAATTAGATATGGGTAAAAGCTGTATACGATTTAAAAAATCAACTGAAATTCCATTTGATTTATTGGGCGAATTAGTGAAAAAATTGAACGTAAACGATTGGATTTCCTTATACGAAAGCTCGTTTATTAAAAAATAAATTTTTAGAAGTCCCCTATAAACATTTCTGCAAATAGGCTGTTCTTAACGGAGCTTGAGCTAAAATTTTAGTATTGTACTTTATAAGGGAATTTCTAAAAATTTATTTTTATTACAAAAAGTTCTTTTTAAAAATTAGTTCGTTAAAATTTAAAAATCGTCCTCATCGTATCTACAGCTATGCCTGCAGTTCTTTTTAAATTTTACCTTCTACGTCTTAAAAATTGTAAATTTTCATTAGAAAACCAATTTTTAGAAGTATCCATAATATATTTAGTTTCTAAATGCAAGAGTAATTGCAGCCCGACCTGAACGGAGCTCTTTATTTGTTTTTGCAAGGGT
>CAYXAF010000061.1:0-12859 GCA_964463035.1 uncultured Flavobacterium sp. | reverse complement strand
TAACGAACTAATTTTTAAAAAGAACTTTTTGTAATAAAAATGAATTTTTAGAAGTTCCCTTAATTATCTTTTCATTTGTAAATTATTCTGGGTTCCATAAGTGTTTTTCTAAATTTACAATTTTATTATCTTTTATTTCGATACCTTCACTTTCTAAAAGTTGTTGCATTAAATTTGTACCTTTAAAGTGATGTTTTCCTGTTAATAAACCATCCCTGTTTACCACCCGATGGGCAGGAACATTTGCCCTATTATGAGAAGCATTCATAGCCCAGCCCACCATCCGAGCGGAACGAGTAGCCCCTAAACTTTTAGCAATACTGCCATAGGTACAAACTTTTCCGAAGGGTATTTGTTTAACCAATTCATAAACGCGTTCAAAAAAAGAAGTATCGGTTGTCATATTTTTTGCGTCAAAAATACTGTTTTTGTTTGAAATATTTTAAAGAAGACTTCTAAAAAACAACTAATTTTTGCTGCAAAACAATTTTTAGAAATCTTCCTTGATAAAATTGTTAAATTTTCTGATTTTAAAATGTATTTTTGCACTTTAAAATTTTGAAATGATTATACAAAAAACGCCTGAAGAACTCCTACTCATGCGAGAGAGTGCTCAATTAGTATCCAAAACGCTCGGTATGCTTGCCAAAATTATTAAACCTGGCATTACCACTTTGCAATTAGATAAATTAGCCAAAGAATTTATATGCGATAACCAAGCCGAACCTGGTTTTTTAGGCTTGTATGGTTGCCCATCCACCTTGCTTACTAGCGTAAACGAGCAAGTTGTACATGGGCTTCCCACCAATCGTCCATTGCTTGAAGGCGATATTGTTTCGGTGGATTGTGGGGTTTTAAAAAATGGTTTCTACGGAGACCATGCCTACTCTTTTGAAATTGGAGAAGTGGCTACCGAAACTAAAAAATTATTGCAAGTTACCAAAGATTCCTTGTATATTGGTATTCGTGAATTTAAAAAAGGAAATAGAGTAGGTGATGTAGGCAATGCTATTCAAAAACATTGCGAAAGTTTTGGCTATGGTGTAGTGCGAGAATTGGTAGGGCACGGAGTAGGTAGGCAGATGCACGAAGATCCTGAAATGCCAAACTATGGTAAGCGGGGCATAGGAAAAGCATTTGTAGAAGGGATGGTTGTGGCTATTGAACCGATGATAAACCTACAAACCAAAAACATCAAAAAACTAAAAGACGGATGGACATTAGTAACCAGAGATGGCAAACCCAGTGCCCATTTTGAACATAATGTTGCCCTGATTGATGGTAAACCTAAATTGCTCTCAACGTTTGATTATGTGTATGAAGCCTTAGGAATTACCAGCAACGAAGAGGACGAATTTAGATGGTAAAAATCTAAATCAAAAGATGATAATATGTAAAAAAATCAACCAAAAACATTTATAAACAAAGTAGTTCGCCTTATCATTGTGTTGTGCATTGAATAGTAGTTGTTTTATAAGTCTCCTAAATTAAAACATTTTCAACGGTTTCAATTTCGGGGATATATTTTTTTATGGTGGTTTCAACCCCAGCTTTCATAGTGCTATGGTTTACATTGCAATGCGTACAGGACCCTTCTAATCGGACCTTAACATGTTTATTATCAACAATATCAATAAGCGAAATATTACCTCCATCGGCAATTAAATACGGACGAATTTCGTTTAAGGCTTCTTCTATTCTGTTTTTTAAATTTGTTGTCATCATATAAAAAATAAAGAACTCCTTTTGGAGGGTTTGAGAGGGTTTTATCTATTGCAACCTGCCATTGTTGTTATTTTTATAGCCTCTGTTGGGGGCAAATATTCGTTTCTTTTTATAACTTCTTGCACTACGTTTTGTGCCAAACTAACAAAGGCTTTATTAAGGGTTGTATTTTCTTGTAAAGCTGCTGGACGTCCATAATCTCCAGCTTCTCGGATGCTTTGCACTAATGGAATTTCGCCTAAAAATAGAATATCTAAATCGTCTGCCATGTTTTTAGCCCCTTCTTTTCCAAAAATATAATATTTATGGTTAGGCAATTCATCAGGAGTAAAATAAGCCATGTTTTCTACAATACCAAGTACAGGAACATTTATTGCTTCGCTTCTAAACATTGAAACTCCTTTTTTTGCATCGGCTAAGGCAACATTTTGTGGTGTGCTTACAACAACTGCCCCTGTAATAGGTAACGATTGCATGATTGAGAGATGAATATCGCCTGTACCAGGTGGTAAATCTATCAACATAAAGTCCAATTCGCCCCAATTTGCATCAAAAATCATTTGATTAAGGGCTTTGGCTGCCATAGGTCCTCTCCATACAACGGCTTGATTTGGATTAGTAAAAAAACCGATAGATAAAATTTTAACTTCATAACTTTCAATAGGTTGCATTTTGTTTTTTCCGTCAATTTCAACCGAAAGGGGTTTCTTGTCTTCTACATCAAACATAATAGGCATCGAAGGTCCATAAATATCTGCATCTAAAACCCCAACAGAAAACCCCATTTGGGCTAATGTAACAGCTAAATTTGCTGTAATGGTTGATTTACCAACACCTCCTTTGCCCGAAGCAACGGCAATAATATTTTTAATTCCAGGGACAACTTTGCCTTTTATTTGTGATTTTTCAGGCACTTCAACTTTAATATTTATGGTAACTTTTGCTTTTTCATACACCAAATTGTGAATGGTTTTTATAATATCAACTTCCGTTCGTTTTTTGATGTGCAGTGCAGGGTTATCAAGTAGAATATCAACAACTACTTCGTCTCCAAAGGTTAAAACGTTTTTAATAATACCACTTTCAACCATATTTTTACCCTCACCGGCTACCGAAATTGTTTCTAAGGCTTTTAAAATTTCTTTTCTATCTAATTTCATGTATATATTTAATTTTCAAATTTATTAAGACTAATTTTAGATTACAAAAATACGTTTTTTTTACAAAAAAAATCACTAAGTTTTTAAAAGGTTTTTTTAAGAAATAATTTTGAAAATATTTTTGGGCTTCTTAAAATTTATTGGTTTTATGTTGAATATAATGAGTAATCGGGGTTAAAAATAACTAATTTTCATTGCAAAACCAATTTTTGGAAGCCTTCTTATTTTTATGAAAGCGTTTTTTTTTTTGTAACATAATATACAAAACAACGTCTATAATTACAATATAACTAAAAACAAACCCATGAGAAACCCCATTCAAATTGTATTCTTTTTTCTGTTGAGTATTTTGACAACAAAAGCACAAACCAACGGAAATATTTCAGGAAAAGTATTAGATACTACTTCCAAAGAGCCAATCCCTTATGTTAATATTGTTGTAAAAGACCAATCAAAAATAATAAATGGCGGTATTACAGACGATAGAGGCGCATTTAAACTTGCTAATTTACCTTTGCAGGAATTAACCATTGAAATACAATATATAGGATACAAAACTTATATTACAAAAATTGTTTTAAATGATGTAAAACGCGCAATAAATTTAGGAAACATACTAATTACCGAAGAATCAACTTCGCTATCGGAAGTTGAAGTAGTGAAAGAAAAATCGATAATAGAACAAAAAGTTGATAGAAAAGTTATAAACGTAGGTAAAGATTTAATTTCGGCAGGTGCCACAGCTGGTGAACTTATGAATAATATACCTTCGGTATCGGTAGATGCTCAAAGCAATGAAATTTCGTTACGAGGAAATTCAAATGTCCGAATTTTAGTGGACGGAAAACCTACAATTATTGACCCGGCTCAATTACTAAAACAAATTCCATCGGCTTCTATAAAACAAATAGAACTAATAACAAACCCTTCTGCTAAATATAACCCTGAAGGAATGAGCGGAATGATAAATATTATACTCCATAAAAACGCAAATTTAGGTTTTAACGGAAGTATAAATACAGGTGTTACCTTCGGAGTTACTCCAAAAGCAAATGCATCACTTGATATGAATTATAAAGTAGGGAAAATTAATATTTTTGGAAATTATGGTTTTAATACAGGTATCCAGCATAATCATGGATATATAAACGGGTATGACCCAGGCTACGAAAGCTATCAAGATTTTAAATTTGAAAATGAAGATACTTCAAATTTTTTTAAAATAGGTTTTGATTATTATATAAACGATAAAAATACAATTTCAATATTCACAAATCAAAACTTTTTTAAAGGAAATGGTTATGGTTTAAGCGATATTAATTATTATAACAATACAACAATAGCAGATATTTTGCAAAAAACAACTTCTGAAAACACAGCCAATTCGCCTTCGTATAATTTGGTTTATAAGCACAATTTTGCAAAACAAGGCGAAAATATAGAACTTGAAATTAACCATTCAAAAAACGATTCTCCAGAGTATTCCTCATTTAAATACCCCTATACCAATACGACAATGCTAAATGATGTGTTTGAAAACACTCAAAACACAACTATAAATTTAGATTATACAAGTCCTATTACCGAAAAAAGTAAATTAGAACTTGGTTTAGAAAGCAGAATTGATAATGTAAATAACGATTTTGATGTTAATAAAACCTATAATTCGGCTTTTAATTATGACAGAAAAATATTTTCAGGTTATGCAACCTACGGAACTCAATGGACAAAATGGGGCGCACAAATAGGATTAAGAGCTGAAAACTACGAAGTTGAAGCACTTTTTAAAGAAATAGGAAATGCAAACGAAACTTTTAAAGATGAAATTTTCGCTTTATATCCAAATGCCTTTTTAACCTATAACCCAACCGATAAAAACTCTTTTCAATTAAGCTATTCTCGAAGAGTTGATAGACCAAGCATCGGACAAGTAAACCCTATCAGAGAATGGAGCACCCCAACGATAGAATCTATCGGAAACCCAACCTTAGAACCTCAATTTACAAATTCTTATGAACTAAATTATACCCGAAAAACAAAAATCGGAAGCATAACCACAGGAGTTTTTTACCGACAAATAAATGACGAAATTACTCGATCTGTAATTGAACACCCAACAGACGCTGGGAAACATCAAATATCATATACAAACTTTGATGATAATAAAGCTTACGGATTAGAAATTTCAGGAAATTTAAACTTTACAAAATGGTGGAGTGCTAATATAAGCACCGATGCATATTTTAGAACTATAAGAGGAGTTCTTGAAAACAAACCTGCAGAAGCAAATGTAACGCTCTTTAACGCTCGTATAAACAACACTTTTACAGCTAATAAAAACCTGCGATTTCAGTGGTTTTATATGTATAGAGGCAAAGATTTAAACCTACAATACACCGTAAAACCAATGTGGAGAACCGATATCGGAGCAAGTTACAATGTTTTAAAAGGTAAAGGAACAATTTCGGCAAGAGCAAGCGATATTTTTGATGCAATGAATTTTACCTTTGAAGGAGACAAACCTTTTAAAAGAGATGGAGCATTTTATTGGGAAAGTCAAACAATTTATATTGGCTTTAATTACCGCTTTGGAGGAGGGAAAAACAGAGCAATCCAACGAAAACAAAGAGATAAAAACGAAACTCAAGGTGGAGGAGGAATGATGTAAGAATGTATGACTAAAAAAATACCCTTTAAAAATGTAGATTTCTAAAGGGTATTTTTGGTTTTGATGTGGTTGATTTTTAAGTTTTAAAAAACATATAACTTTTAACTTTAGAAACCCCTTTAATCCTTTAACCCCAGATCACGTATTAGATTTAGTTTCTAATAGAACTCTAATGCGTAATCTGGGGTTAAGAGATACTGCCTATATTTTGCATAGTCCAGAACAAGAAAAAAGAATTAACCAAATATAGCTTTGATAGTTAGTTTTTAAAATATTTTTCTTATTTTGCAAACCAATTACCAACTTATTTTTATACTGTATTTGTTTTGAAATATTTATTTTTTTTACTTCTTTCGATAATTTTAGTTTCGTGTAACGATAAAGAAACACAAAAACCCATTAAAAAAACCAAACCAATTATTATTGATTACGGACTTAAGTTTGATGATTTTAAAGTAGTAAAAGATTCTGTAAAAAAAGGCGATACTTTTGGCACTATTTTAGAAAAATTTGACATCCAGAATAGAAATGTTTTTGATATTGTGGCACAAGTGCAAGGCACCTTTGATGTTCGTAAGATACAGGTAGATAAAAAGTATTATGCTTTTTTAAATAAAAAAAATAAAAAAAACTTAGAGGTTTTGGTTTATGTGCAGGACAGAATTAACTATTTAGTAGTTGATTTTAGAGATACTACACAAGTAGTGGTTATGTCAAAAGCTAAGCCAACCACTATCAAAAGACGAACAATTGCTACCGAACTAGACGGGTCGTTGTCCGAAACATTAGATAAAGTAGGGGTTGATGCAAGGTTAGCGGTAAATTTAGCTAATATTTATGCCTATTCTATAGACTTTTTTAAAACCCAAAAAGGAGATAAATTTGCCGTTACCATTCACGAGAAATATATTGATGATAGTATTTATGTAGGGGTCGATTCCTTAGAAGCTGCCTATTTTGAATACAAAGGCAAGAATATTTATGCGTTTCCTTATCAATTAAAAGGAAAAAAAATAGAATACTACGATGATCAGGGCAAAGGTTTAAAAAATATGTTTTTAAAAGCACCTTTAGATTATTTCAGAATTTCCTCTCGCTTTTCAGGCAAACGTTTTCATCCAGTACAACTCCGCTGGAAAGCCCACAACGGAACCGATTATGCAGCACCCCACGGAACCCCTATAAAAACAACAGCTTCGGGAATTATAGAACGAACAGGCTACACCTCAGGCAATGGAAATTTTGTAAAAGTAAAGCACAACAGCACCTATGCCACCCAATATTTACACATGTCTAAAATATTAGTTAGAAAAGGACAACGGGTACAGCAAGGACAAGTAATTGGTAGGGTTGGGAGCACAGGTTTAGCCACAGGTCCGCATGTTTGCTATCGTTTTTGGAAAAATGGTATACAAGTAGATCCGCTCCGAATGAAACTCCCTAATACCGAACCAATGGACAGAAGCGAAATTAATAAATATTTAGCATACATAAAACCATTAAAAGCCGAATTAGACAACGCAAAAATTAAAACGACAGAATAGTTTTGATTGAATAGCTTAAAGGTTACAAAACAGGATTTTTTAAGGGTTATAATTGTATCAAAAAATCCTGTTTTGGTAACTAAAAAATAAATTTACGTTTAGTTTTTATTCTCCAAAATTAGACGAAACGCTTTTCATAGAACAAGTAGCTATAAATTCAGCCCCAGGTTCAATAGATAGTTTTCCTACTAAAACTTCACCTTTTATTTTGGCGCTTGATTTGATGTTTAGAAGTTCGTCAATATCTAATTTTCCGTTAAAAATCCCTTCAATATCACAGTTTTTACAAACAATATCGCCTATAATACTCCCTTCGGGTCCAATCACTAATTTGCCTGTTGAGGTAAAATTACCTAACAATTCTCCATCTAATCTAAAATCACCTTGTGTGTTGATGTCGCCTTTTATTTTGGTTCCTTCTACAATTCGGTTGGTTTTCCCTGAAATTTCAGGGGCACTTGCTTTTTCTTTTTTGTCAAACATAATTTTTATGGTTTTGGTTGGTTTGGTTTTGAGAAATCGGTTATATTTTTTTTAATTTGAACTATTTTATAATTTTCAGAAGATATAATAATCGGTTCTTGAGGCACTTTATAGGGTTTTGAATCTTGTATAATGCTTTTATTGGCAAGGGCTTGTTCATAATTTACAAATCCGTGCACCACTAAAAAACATTGATTAGAACTATATGTATCCATCGAAATAAAAATTCGGTTGTCTTGCTTGTCCATCACAAATTTAGTTACTTTTTCAATGATTTTTGTAGAATTTACGTTTTCAAGCATCGGAATTTCATACACTAATTTCCAATTTCCTGTTGATTTTTCTTCAAATTTTAAAGCCTCCAATTTCGGGATAGCTGTGGCTAAAAGCTCTTGTGCCTTTTTGCTTTCTTCGGTATTAGGATAGGCTAAAGCCACAAATTGTAGTTGTTTTTTATAGGCAGCCAACCCTTGCAAACGAGCTAAAACATTAGCTTTTAATAATTCAAATTTAGGCACAATGGGCTCTCCATTAAAAATAATTGCATTTTTTTCAATTGTTGCTAAAGTTGCTATTAAATCGCCGCCCTCTTCAAAGTTTTTAAAAGTATTTTTATAAATGGTTTCAGGGTTCTGGCTGTTGTCTAAAATAGCATTTGGGTTGCTTAAAAGTTGAGCATATCTACTCTCGGGATAGGTAGTTATTATTTTGTTTTTTAAAGCAGTTGCTTTTTCTGAGTTTAATTTTTCATAAATTTTATACAAGTTATACTCCGAAGGCAAAATCAGGCGTTCTTCGGGTTTGTTTTGTAATAATTTTTCGTATTTATCAATGGCTAATTCATATTTTTTAAATTGCTCACTATAAATACCACCTAACATAAAATAAGCAAAATTAAGATCTTTTGAAAGGCTATCAATTGCTTTGGTTTCCGTCGGGATTTGTTTTAAATAATAATCAACAGAATATTTTTCGTTCTCTTTTTCAGGTTGTTTTTCGATGATTGTGTTAGTAACTTCTTTATTTTCAGGTGTATTGGCAGAGGCAACGGCTTCGTATTTCCAATTGTCTTTTAACCTAATGGTTCCGTAGTTTATTTGAAATGCTTTTTTGCCATAAGCAACCGTTTGTAGATTATAAAAATAAAAATTACTGTTCGTATTATAGCTCGAAACGGGCGATTTAAAACTTTCTTTTTCTGCCTTTTCTTCTTTGAAATTATTTGATAAAAGTTCTCCTTTAGTGGAAGGTATATTAGAAGGTGGTGCCATTGCACTGCTACCAAAATCGCTATTCTCTTGAATTTTAACGCTTTGTTTAGCACTATTGGTTTGTTTGAGTTGTGCTAATTTTTCGGCTTCAATTTTTTGTGCTTTGGCAATAGCATCTTTTATTTTTAATTGTTCAATATACCGTTCAAAATAGGTTATTTTATCAAATTCAGACATCGAAACAAGGCTTAAAATACTGTCATTTCGATTGGCAATATCTTCATATTTTATAACATCGTCTAAATTATTTCTTTTCTTTTTGATGGCTCTAAATTCTTTCGATTTTTCAGGAAGTTTTGTGAGGGTACTGTCGTAATATTTACTAGCAATTTTATACAAAGGTTTATCAAAATAAATATCAGCAATATTCCGGTAGTTTGAAGCCATTAAATAGGTATCGTTTGAAGGTTTTCGTAAGGATTTATTATACCATTCAATAGCTTTTGGAAAATTTTTTTGACGTTCGTAATACAAGCCTAAATGATGAGTAAAAACATCAATATGCGGTTTGTTTTCTCGATTTTCTAAATGTTTATTGATTTTTTTTAAGAAAATAATCGAATCATTTTTAGTGATGTCTTCGAACAATGATAGTTTTGAATGAGCCCAAACATGCATAATTCTAGGAGCTTTTCGGTTCATTTTTATCACTTCTTGATAGGCAATTTTGGCACTATCCATCACCTGAAGTTTTTCGTAAAGTTGCCCTTTTATAAACAAATAACGAGCTTTCTGGTCGTTCATTTTTGCAAATGTATGAGCCTCTTTTATGTGTTTTAAAGCACATTCATATTCGTTTGTATTGATGTAGGCTTGTGCTAATGCAGCATTTGCCATACTTTTTAGAGAATCTTTTAGTTTTGGTGTAAGTAAAATTTCTTCTAAACTCTTGATGGCAACTACTTCATTTTCTAATCGAATATTGGTTTTCTCTCGCCAAATTTTTGCTTCAACGTAATGATTGCTGGTTGGATATTTATAAAAAACATAATTAAAAGCTTCTAAAGCGGGAATAAATCGCCCGTCATAATACCGAGCTTTTCCAAGCAGCAAATGTGCTTCATCCATTTGAGGGTTTCGCTCTCGGTTTTCAATATTCATCGCATGTTTTTGAATGGCTTTGGTGGCTTTGGTTTCGGTAGTTTCAAAGTTTGGGTCGCTTTCGGGTTCTTCATCTTTCTTAATTTCTTTATAAATAAAAGGTTCCGTTGGTAAAATTTCCCAAAAATTATTTTTATATTTTTTTTTAAGATTTAAAATACCTTCATTGTATGCCAAACCACCGTTATACAAAATATTATATTTTGTAGTAACCGAATGATAGCTCCGAGCGGTAAAAGAATCTTTTTTAGTAGAACAACTTGCCCAAAGCACTAAAAATATTCCTAAAAACGTATAAAAAATAATTGATTTTTTCAAGATATATGAAATTTTAAATTCAATATTGTAACTTTAAAAAGTTAATTTTAGTATAGAAGGCTTCTTTAAAATGAGAAATTTTCATTAGAAAAACAATTTTTAGAACTCCTCTTAAAATAATCCGTTTATTTCAGCATCTACTCGATTGATAATATTGCCTAAATCTTCTGGGTTATCAACAAAATCAATATCATCAACATCAATAATTAGTAAATTACCTTTGTCATAGTTTTTTATCCAAGTTTCGTATCGTTCGTTTAATTTGCTTAAATATTCTATTGAAATTGTGGTTTCATAATCACGCCCTCGCTTATGAATTTGTTTTACTAAATTTGGGATAGAACTTCGTAAATAAATCAACAAATCTGGTGCTTTAACTAAGCTTTCCATCAACTCAAAAAGCGATTTATAGTTTGAAAAATCTCTATCAGTCATCAAAGCCATACGGTGCAAATTGGGAGCAAAAATATGGGCATCTTCATAAATTGTTCGGTCTTGTATAATTGATTTTTTACTCTCCCGAATTTGTAAAACCTGTCGAAAACGACTGTTTAGAAAATAAATTTGTAAATTAAACGACCAACGGTCCATTTGGTGATAAAAATCATCTAAATAAGGGTTGGTAATCACGTCTTCAAAGTGAGGCTCCCAGTTAAAATGTTTTGCTAATGCCTTGGTAAGGGTGGTTTTTCCGGCTCCAATATTCCCAGCTACTGCTATGTGCATACTTCAATAATTTTAAGCCGTAAAAATAGAAATAATTCTTTACTTTTTTAGTTAGTTTTTTAAAAAAAAATTATTTTTTTATTCAATAGTGGCTAAAAAATATATCTTTGTTTTTTAGAATTTTTTTTATTCTTTTGATAATGAAACTATCTGTAATAATTTTAAATTATAATGTTCGGTATTTTTTGGAATTATGCTTGTATAGCGTTCGAAAAGCAACACAATATATTGATACTGAAATATTTGTGATTGATAATGCATCAACAGATAGCAGTATTGAAGTTTTAAAAGATATATTTCCAAATGTAAATTTTATTCAAAACAATAAAAATTTAGGATTTCCAAAAGGTAATAATATAGGAGTTAAAGAAGCAAAAGGAGAATTTATTTGTATTTTAAATCCTGATACCGTTGTTGCCGAAGATACTTTTGAAAAATTATTTTTATTTATTGAAAATAAAGCCGATGTAGGAGCAGTGGGTTGCCATTTAATAGATGGTTCGGGCAATTTTTTACCCGAAAGTAAACGAGGAATTCCTACACCTTGGGTGGCATTCACTAAAATTTTTAGTTTGTATAAAATTTTTCCTAATATTTCATGGTTTAATAAATACTATGCACAACATATTTCCGAATTTCAAACAGGCAAAACTGATATTTTGGTAGGAGCTTTTATGCTTATGAAACGTAGTTTATATCTTGATTTACAGGGTTTTGATGAAAATTGTTTTATGTATTCAGATGATATAGATTTAAGTTATCGAATTTTACAAAAAGGTTTACAAAATTATTATGTCCCTACTACTTCGGTCATTCATTTTAAAGGCGAAAGCACCGTTAAAGACAAACAGTATTTAAAACGTTTTAGCGATGCAATGCAGTATTTTTATACTAAACATTTTAAAAAATCGTATATTTTTGATGGTTTTATGAAAGTAGGGAGTATTTCATTTGCCGTAGTTAAAAAAAACAAAACTCATAAAAAACTAATACCCGAAAGTTATATAATTGTATCAAACAAAGAAGAAAATATTCAAAAAATTGGTTCAAATCTTACAAAAAAGTACTATATTTGGAAAAAATTACCCGAAAAAGATGTAATTTTGCAAACGATTTCACAAGGTAAAATACTTGAAATTATTTTTGATACTGAAGTCTTTATGTATAAGGATTGTATTGGCTTTATGAAAAAATATCGTCAAAAAAATATTATTTTTTCGTTTGCTATGGTTCAATCGGGGTATAAAATTAGCAGTCAATCAAGCGTTGATAAAGGAGAAGTAGAACAGATAAGTAGTTACTCCTAAACTATTTTAAAAAATTTAGCTTTATGAGTTTAAAAGGTATTAAAGAAATAAAATATAATATAGATACTATCGAAGTTGATAAAGATATTTACAAAATATACAATCACTTTAAAACTCGTTCAGATATAAATTATTATATTGATAATGATATTTTATTTTTTTGCAGGTATTTTTCATTACAATTTATAAATAACACAAAGTTTTTACCGAAATTAAGTTCAATAAGCCGCTCAAATTGGACAAAATTATGTTCAAATAGTTTTTTTGAAACTTCAAAGTTTTTTAATTTAACATGTGAGTTTGAAACAGAAAATAGGCATGATGCAATTTTACGTGATTTTGAAGGGAAAATTTCAATTATTGCAGAGTGGGAATATGACACAAACACAATATTTAAGGAAAAAGGTGAATTAGAAAAAATATATACATCTTTAATTAATAACCAAAATTCTGTTGGTTTATTGATAACATATGAATTAAATAATGATTTTATTAGTTTTATTGAAAAAGTTCAAAATTATTGGAATGGTTTATTAAAAAATCAAGAAAATGTTAG
>CAYXAF010000060.1:0-13097 GCA_964463035.1 uncultured Flavobacterium sp. | reverse complement strand
TGATTTTTGATTTTTTGGTGTTTTTAGCTTTTTGCGTGAACTTTGTTTATCAATTCTTTTTTATTGATAGTTTCTTCCTGTTTTTCGCCTGTGTAAGCACTATCTCCATATAATTCTTGACCTTTGTCTTTCTCGGTTAATAATTCGTCTAATGCTTGAGAAACCTAACGAAGTGGTTCGGCGTAGCCAATCGTGAACGGAAGCGCATGTAACCACATAACTATCAATGAATTTTGATTTTGTATCGGCTTTGGTGTGGTTTTTATAACCGTAAAATTTCTCCCCATTTTTCTTTGTCCAACGGGCATCAATGTCTTTGTGTTTGCATTTTTATAGGTTTTATGCCTCAAATATACATATAATTATTTGATTATCAAAATTTTAAATTATAGAAGTTTTCTTAAAAATAAGGTGCTTTTAGCGTATATTTGAACGCAAGATTTTGAATATTTAAACATAGTTTTTAGAAGTCCCCTTAAAATTATTGCACACAAAAATAATTTATTTAAACTAAAAAAATGATTCAAATAATTATTCAAAATTTTATTTTTATAAGAAGTGGTTTAAACTTTTTGTTTTTAACCGAAAATGATTTAAATTTAATCAGATAAGGCACTTTTTGAAATTCATAATTGGTTTTATGGATAATAAAAGTAACGAAATATGGCTAAATTTAAACCATTTTTTAGGAAATAGAAAAAGTTTAAACCACTTCTGAGTATAGATGGTTGCATTTCGTAATGTAAATCATTTTTTTATGCCTAAAAAACACAATTTAACACAACATATATGAACACAAAAATTATTATTGGTGCACAATAGGGTGATGAAGGAAAAGGAAAATTTGTCGATGTTTTTTCTGAAAAGGCAGATTATTGCGTACACTTTCAAGGAGCTGACAATGCAGGGCACACCATTGTTGATGGAGATAAAGTATATAAAGTATATAAACTTTGCCTGATACCCAGCGGAATATTACGAGGAGCAACCTGCATTATTGGGGCTGGCTGTGTTGTAAATCTAAAAAATTTAGCAACCGAAATAGAAACGCTTACCCAAGCAAATATTGCCGTAAACCCAACCAATTTAACCATTGATAAAAAAGCAACCATTGTGTTGCCCATATATCCTTTGGTAGATGCCGAATTAGAAAAAGAAAAAAGCTCCATAGGCACAACTAAAAACGGAATTGGTATTGCTTATGAAGATAGGGCTTCGAGAATTGCTCTCAGAGCCGAAGATTTTACGACAGAAAAAAATACAGAAACCGTATCAAACCGAGTGCAAAAAATTGCTAAAAAATACGCCTCAATATTAAACCGAAATTACGATGCTTTGGAACTCGAAATTTATAATTTTATCAAGCAATATGAACTTATTTTTGCTCCGTTTATAAAAGATGGAGGCGAAATTTTGCATAAAGTTTTTCAAGAACAAAAAAATATTGTAATTGAAGGGGCACAAGAGGCTATGCTTGATAATGTAAATGGAGATTATCCCTACGTAACCTCATCTTGCACATTGGCTGGGGGTATAGAACAATCCATTAGTTGTGCCTTGCCAAAAAATATCGAAAAAAATGCACAAATTGGTTGCGAAATTGGCACGGTTACAGGCAGAAAAAGACGTTGTGATGGCTCGATTTAGATTTGCTTACCTATGTAAATCGTTTAAATGGTTTTGATTGTTTAGGAATTACCAAAGCAGATGTTTTAGACGATTTTGACGAAGTAAAACTAAAACATAATAACGAACTCATAAGTTTTAAAGGCTGAAAAAATATAAAAAACACAACAGCTTTAAACGATTTTGATTCTAATTTTGTAACCTATTTAAAATACATAAAAAAGCAACCCAACTACCCATAAAACACATTTCAACGGGTACCGATAGAGAAATTATTATAGTAATTGAATATTTTTTTTAACTTTGAACCTTAATAAATTATAATCCAAACCTCAAAAGGCATAAAACCGTTGAGGTTTGCCTATCTAAAAAATATAAAATGCAACAAACCGAACCGTATATTCCTAAAAATAAAATCAGAATTGTAACGGCTGCGTCTCTTTTTGATGGACACGATGCTGCCATCAATATCATGCGAAGAATTATCCAAGCTACAGGTGTAGAGGTAATTCATTTGGGGCACGATAGAAGCGTGGAAGAGGTAGTAAATACAGCAATTCAAGAAGATGTAAATGCTATTGCCATGACTTCATATCAGGGGGGACACAACGAGTATTTTAAATATATGTATGATTTGTTGCACGAAAAAGGAGCAGGTCATATCAAAATTTTTGGAGGAGGAGGTGGAGTAATTCTACCCGAAGAAATAAACAATTTGATGAGGTATGGAATAACCAGAATTTATTCACCTGACGATGGCAGAGCTATGGGATTGCAAGGAATGATAAACGATTTGGTGCAAAAAGCAGAAAACCCAACCCCAAAACCCGAAGGAACAATAAATCAGATACTTGGAAAACTGAAAAATAAAGATGTAAATACCATTGCTCGTTTAATTTCACTTGCAGAAAACAATCCAGAAGAATTTCATAAAATTTATACACAACCTTTGCAAAATAAAAACGTTGTATTAGGTATTACCGGAACAGGAGGTGCAGGAAAATCATCGTTAGTAGATGAATTAGTAAGACGTTTTTTATTAGATTTTCCAGAAAAAACCATAGGAATAATATCCATTGACCCATCAAAACGTAAAACAGGAGGCGCCTTGTTGGGCGACCGTATTCGAATGAATGCAATCAATAACCCCAGAGTTTATATGCGTTCTTTAGCTACAAGGCAATCAAATTTAGCCTTGTCAAAACACGTTTCAGAAGCTGTTCAGGTGCTAAAATTGGCTCAATATGATTTAATTATTCTTGAAACCTCTGGAATTGGACAAAGTGATACCGAAATTTTAGAACATTCAGATGTTTCGTTATATGTGATGACGCCCGAATTTGGAGCTGCTACCCAGCTTGAAAAAATTGATATGCTCGATTTTGCCGATTTGGTTGCCATCAATAAATTTGACAAAAGAGGGGCTTTGGATGCGCTCCGAGATGTAAAAAAACAATACCAACGAAACCATAATTTATGGGATGCCAATCCTGATGATTTGCCTATTTTTGGGACTATTGCTTCGCAATTTAACGACCCAGGCATGAATGCTCTTTACAAAGCTGTGATGGATACGTTGGTAAAAAAGGCAGGAGCAAACTTAAATTCAACATTTGCTATAACCAAAGAAATGAGCGAGAAAATTTATGTAATTCCGCCTCATCGAACGCGTTATTTATCTGAAATTGCTGAAAACAATAGAAAATATGACGAAAATGTAAACCAACAAACCGAAATTGCTCAAAAATTATTCGGGATTTATAAAACTATTACTGCTGTTGCAAACGTTTCGAGCGTAGTTGAGAACCAATTCCTCACAAAAATTGGTTTAAATCAGGAAGAGATTCTTCGCTTCGCTCAGAATGACAAAAACACTCAAAATAACAGAGGAAGTGTTCAGAATGACGAAAACGCTCAAAATAACAACGAAAAAATACAATTTTTAAATTTATTATTTAAAGAATTTGACCGATTAAAAATGGACTTAAACCCTTATAATTGGAAAATTATTTTAAATTGGAAAGCAAAAGTTGATACCTATAAAAACCCTATTTATAGCTTTAAAGTTCGAGATAAAATTTTAGAATTAAAAACACGCACGCAGAGTTTATCACACACCGAAATTCCGAAAATAGCCCTACCTAAATATTCCGCTTGGGGTGATGTGCTTCGTTGGAATTTACAAGAAAACGTGCCCGGAGAGTTTCCTTATGCGGCTGGTTTATACCCTTTTAAGCGAGAAGGAGAAGATCCAACCCGTATGTTTGCTGGAGAAGGCGGACCCGAACGAACCAATCGAAGATTTCATTATGTAAGCTTAGGAATGCCTGCTAAACGCCTTTCTACTGCTTTTGATAGTGTTACACTTTATGGAAATGACCCCGATATTCGACCTGATATTTACGGAAAAATTGGCAATGCAGGGGTTTCTATTTGCTGTTTAGACGATGCTAAAAAATTATATAGTGGTTTTGATTTGTCGCATCCTGCCACTTCGGTTTCTATGACTATCAACGGGCCAGCCCCTATGATGTTAGGCTTTTTTATGAATACAGCCATCGACCAAAATTGTGAAAAATACATTATCGAAAATAATTTACAACATTTGGTTGAAGCGAAATTTAAAGAAAAATATGACAATAAAAAAATTGCAAGACCCTGTTATCAAGGAGATTTACCCGAAGGGCATAATGGTTTAGGGTTATTGTTATTAGGCATAACAGGTAGTGAAGTTTTAGAACCACAAATATATAACGAAATAAAAATCAAAACCCTAAGCCAAGTTCGTGGAACCGTTCAAGCAGATATTTTAAAAGAAGATCAGGCACAAAATACCTGTATTTTTTCTACCGAATTTGCCCTTCGATTAATGGGCGATGTGCAAGAATTTTTTATAAAAAACAATGTCCGAAACTTCTATTCAGTATCTATTTCTGGCTATCACATTGCCGAAGCAGGTGCCAATCCTATCACGCAACTTGCATTTACCTTGGCAAATGGCTTCACATATGTAGAGTATTATTTAAGTAGAGGGATGAATATCAACGATTTTGCCCCTAATTTATCCTTCTTTTTTAGCAATGGTATCGACCCAGAATATGCTGTAATTGGTAGGGTAGCCCGAAAAATTTGGGCAAAAGCGATGAAAGAAAAATACGGAGCTAACGAACGCAGTCAAATGCTTAAATACCATATTCAAACATCTGGACGAAGTTTGCATGCACAAGAAATTGATTTTAATGATATTAGAACCACACTCCAAGCCTTGTATGCAATTTATGATAATTGTAACTCCTTGCATACCAATGCGTATGACGAAGCAATAACCACTCCAACCGAAGAATCGGTACGTAGAGCAATGGCAATACAGTTGATTATTAACAAAGAATTAGGTTTGGCTAAAAACGAAAATCCGATACAGGGTTCATTTATTATTGAAGAATTAACAGATTTGGTTGAAGAAGCTGTATTAAAAGAATTTGATAAAATTACCGAACGAGGAGGTGTTTTAGGAGCTATGGAAACCATGTATCAAAGGAATCAAATTCAAGAAGAAAGTATGTATTATGAAATGCTGAAACACACAGGAGATTATCCAATTATTGGTGTTAATACTTTTTTAAGTAGCAAAGGTTCACCAACAATTGTTCCGCTTGAGGTAATCCGAGCCACCGAAACCGAAAAACAATATCAAATAGAAATTTTAAAAAATTTGCATCAAGCGAATAAAGAAGTCGTTAAAAATCAATTAGTTGAAATTCAAGAAACTGCTATAAAAAATAAAAATATCTTTGAAAAGCTGATGGAAGCTACTAAATATTGCAGTATTGGACAAATAACCCAAACACTTTTTGAAGTGGGCGGACAGTATCGTAGGAATATGTAGTTATCGTTTTGTTGTTTTTACAATATTATAGATTTAGAGTAAGGCAATGATTTTATAAAATTCTCCATAAATTCAAAATCTGGAATATCTTTGTCAATGATTTTTTTATAAGGCAAACTAATAATTTCTTCCTCAAATCTTTTTAATCTTACTTGTCTACCGTAATCAAACTTACCTTGTAATTCTTTGAGTATTGTTACTAAAAAAAGATTTACATATTTATTTTCATAATATACTTCAAAATCTTTATTTAAAAATGATAAAGTATGAATATTATCATCACTAAAATACTGATAATCGTGATAAAAAACATTACAAAACATATCAACAGTAATTTTATTTTCAAATATTTTTTTGTTTAAAATAAATGTTTCGTAGTCAATATAATTAGAAATTCCGTTATTATATGCAGAAGCAGTTAATAATGGAATTGTGCCAAACTCTCTCTCTAATTTTACTAATCTTTCGCCTTTGTCTATTTTAAATAATTCATTTAACTTAAACTCTTTCCAATTTTCAGTCTTTATTTCTATATTTTCATTTATAATACTTTCTTTGTTTACTAAATTATCATTAAGTATTTCCATAAAGGTTAATTCATCAATATCTTTATTTAAAAGATTAAGTTTAAACTTGATAGAGAATATTATATATCTTTTTATCGTATCAATAAATTTTCTTGTTGTTAGTTTCGTGTAATCAATTTTTGAATGAGCTTGTATAATCCACTCGTCATTCTCAGTAATATTTGTTTTGACTAAATTAGTATTATTTACAAAGGTATCAGGATTATTTAGTTTTTGTAATAAATCTTTTTTTATGATATTCCATTTATTTAAAACATCTGTTCTCCCTTTATTTTTTGAAAGCACAAAACCATCGTCTTTTAAGTTATAAAAAATGACATCGTTATTATTATGCGGTTGGTGTGTTTCAAAAACAGCAATTGCAGTATGTGTGGAAGCATTTGGTTGAAACAACTCGCTTGGCATATTAATAACAAACTTTAAAGTATGCTTGGTTAATATTCTATTTCGCTCAATTTCATCTTTAAAAAATGTAGAAAGTGGAGCTATGATTATAGCGTATCTACTAACACAATCTAATGTTTTTTCTAAAAATTGAATTTCTTTTTTAGTTGGGTCTGTTTTATTGTCTTTTCCACTATATGGAGGATTTATAAAACCTATTGTTGGTTTAATGCCACTCTGCTCTAAATTAATTAATATTTCATCGGCTTCGTTTGAAAAAAAATCAGCATTAAAAATTCTAGATTTTCCATCTCCCCTAAATAACATATTGGAAATTGCCAAAGAATACATGGTGCTACTTTTCTCAAATCCAATTAGTTGATTTTGTTTTAATTTTTTAATTCTTTCGTCTTTATTTGCTAATGTAGAACTTTCGATTTCTGAAACTAATTTATTCATACCCGAAATTAAAAAAGCCCCAGTCCCACAGCATGAATCAAAAATAACGTCATTATTTTTAATAGGAACTAATTCGGTAAATAATTTTGTAATATGGTTTGGCGTTAAAACAATACCTTTTTTTACATTTGTTACACCTGCATAACTTAAAAACTCTTCATAAAATTTTCCAATTATGTCATAGTTTGTTTTTCTGTTAAAAAGAGGTAAAACATTGTTTTCTAATTCTTTTAATATGTCTTTTAATATTTCTGTACGTGTTAAATCATTATCTGTTTTAACAAAAGTTAATTCATTTATTAAAACTTGAATTTTTTGATTATCAATACCTTCACTACTTAAAATATCTTCAATAGTTGTTGGTATATTTCTTATAATATTTGTTGTGGTCCAAGACAGATAGCTATTTTTAAAGTCATTTGTAAAATTATATCTTTCATAAAGACAAATCATCAATGCACTTAATAAAATGGGTCTTTTTTGTGAATCAATTGCTCTTAAATAACGATTTATTTCGGAAGAAGACTTTGATATATTTGTGGCAATTTTTTCTAAATCTATATTTTCAAAAAAAGCAATGTAGTCTTCTTCATCTAAAAATTCTTTAGTATCAATATTAACTATTTTATTATCTGAAATTATAAATGTAGTTATCAAATGGTTATAATCATCGTAAATGTCTCCAGAAAATGCAATACCTACAATTTTCCAGTCTTTAAGATATTTTTTAGTTGTCTCCTTTCTATTTTTAAGATTTTCTTCGGTAAAATAACTTAAGTAGTGTTTTATACCATCTACAGCGTAACCTTTTGTGTTTTTACCATCTTTCGATTGGTGGTATTTTATTAAATCTTTATTTTCTATTAATATTAAAAGCTTTTTATGCTCGTTTATGTATATCAAATCTGGTTCACCTCTTTCGTTTGTGCCACTTTTACTTGATTTATCTAAACATTCCTGAATAGCAGTATTATTTGGAAATTTTTTTACAGTCCAATTATTAGAAAAAACTTTATGCTCCTTTAAAAAATTTAAAAGAGTAAAATCTGTTAAAGTTTCATTTTTTCTCTTTGCCATTTAATTTAAAGTCTAAATAATATTTTATTTTGCAAAATTACAATTTTAAATATAAACTAATACGTTAAATACGTTTTTTTTGACTATATTTTCTATCTTTTTCATTGTAGTGATATAATGAGTATATAGTCTTTATTTTATTAGAAATTCAATTTTTAGAAGTCCCCTATAAGTTATTACACAGCGTACACAAAAGCTTCTCAAAGTTTCACAGATGTAATAATAACATCTCAAAAAAAAAATTACAATCGTTTTTCCACCAATGCTACAATTTTTTTAAATTGTTCGTCTTTCGTAATGTTTGAATTGTCTATTAAAATTGCATCTTTTGCTTGTATTAAAGGAGAATCGGTTCGGTTGGAGTCTATAAAATCACGTTCGATTACGTTTGTAAGCACTTCGTTGTATGAAATGTTTTGTCCTTTGTTTTGCAGTTCATCAAAGCGTCTTTTGGCTCTAATTTCTGGCGAGGCAGTCATAAAAAATTTAATTTCAGCCTTTGGAAAAACCACCGTTCCAATATCTCGCCCGTCCATTACAATTCCTTTTTTGATGCCCATTTCTTGTTGCTGTTCTACCATTTTAGCTCTTACTTCCGAAATTTCGGCAATTTTACTTACAAAATTAGATACTTCCATGGTTCTGATTTCTTTTTCTACATTTATATTGTTTATAAACATCTGTCCATAACCTAAGGTTTTATCAAACTCAAAATGCAAGGTAATATTAGGTAATTTTTGAACTAAATTTTCTTTATCAAAATGTTTATTATCAATTAGATGGTTTTGTATAGCATAAAGCGTAATGGCTCTGTACATAGCACCCGTATCAATATAAACATAACCTAAATGTGAAGCTAATTGTTTGGCTAGGGTGCTTTTTCCGGTTGATGAATGCCCATCAATAGCAATTATTATCTTATTTTTCATTATTAAAGGATTAACCAAAATTATCAAAAAAAAGGCATTATTTTTTCATATATAGAATAACCTTTTAAGTATTTCTATTCAAAATGTATCATTAGCCCAAATAAGCTGGTATTAGCAGCCGATGTAAGTCGAGAATAGGAATAATTAAACCTTATATTATTGAATTTGAGCCCAAAGCCTAATGAAATGCCAGAAAAATGACGTTGTTCTACAATTCTTAATTCTTCACTTTTTCTAAAATTATAACCAATTCGTAGGTTAAAGCCTTTGTCTGGAAACAATTCTGCACCTAAAATTATGTGCCTTAAAGCGTTGTTAAAAAACGAGATTTTTTCTTCAATAACTTCGTCTTCTAGGGTGGTTTGCGCTCTGTTTGGGTTTTTAAAAGCGATGTTCCATTGTTGTAAATTTTCAAGGGTTATGTGCCATCGGATAGGCACATTGGGTGCTAATTGCGAAATTCCAGCATCTATTGATAGGGGTAATTTTTCGTGAGTTTCGCTATATGTAGTTAATTGAGTGCCTATGTTTCTAATTGCAAGTCCGTAATGAATATCATTGTCTTCATCTTTATATAAAAAACCTATGTCTAAAGCACCTCCAAAAGAGTTGTAACTTTCTAAAGTTGAGCTAATTAGCTTTGCGTTGGCACCTATATACATATCTGTCCAAGGAATATTATAGCCATAACCAACCGATAATGCCATTTCTGAACCTGTAAAAGTACCTGTTTTTAAACCAAGTTCATCTCTGCCATCAAATGTGCCATAATTGATATAGTTTACTCCAACTACAAAGGTTTGAATGTGCCTGTCCAAGCTGTAGGCATAAGCGGCTGTTCCGTATGATACTTCGCCAAATAAACTTCCGTAATTTACCGAAAAATGATTGTCCATTTCAGGGTTTATACTGGCAGGGTTATAGTGCATTTGATTTACATCGTAATCGTTTAAAGTAACTAATTTTCCTCCCATTGCTGCCTGACGAGGTGAGGTTGATAAATTTAGAAATTGATATACATTTTTACCGCCTATTTGTGCAGAAGCCATATAAGAATAGAAAATAAATAAAAGTATATTTTTTTTTTGAATCATTTTTTAAAAAAGTTATAATCTTTATGCAATAGGCAAATTAGTAACGATTATAAATTGTTTTTAGTATTAGGGTATTCAGTATTCAAGAAGAATGTAAAAGATATAAATTAAAATTTACAATTTGTTAAGGGGACTTCTAAAAACTGGTTTTCTAATGAAAATTTGTTATTTTTAAGAAGTAGAAGGTAAAAGTTAAAAAGAATCGCAGACGTAGTCGTAGCTACGATGAGGATGCTTTTTAAATTTTAACGAACTAATTTTTAAAAAGAACTTTTTGGAATAAAAATGAATTTTTAGAAGTCTCCTTAACTATTAAGAAGTTAAGATTTTCATTAAGCAAAAACTTTTAACAATCTCATTTTTAATATTTTAATAACCATCAACCATCAACTAAATTCCTTTGCATTTTTAACTTTTTGATTGGTAATTGCAATTTCAATCACTTCTTTCATTGTTTCTACAAAATGAAACGCTATTCCTTCAATATATTCGGGTTTTATTTCGTCTATATCTAATTTATTTTCTTTACATAAAATAATTTCTTTAATATCAGCACGTTTTGCGGCTAATATTTTTTCTTTTATTCCTCCTACAGGTAATACTTTTCCTCTAAGTGTAATTTCGCCAGTCATAGCTAAATTTTTTTTCACTCGTTTTTGTGTAAACGATGATACTAAAGAGGTAAGCATTGCAATACCAGCACTTGGTCCGTCTTTTGGAGTGGCACCTTCGGGCACATGGATATGAACGTTATATTTATCTAAAATATCATTATTTATGTTTAATTCAGCAGCATTTGATTTGATATATTCCATAGCAATAGTAACCGATTCTTTCATTACATTGCCTAAATTTCCGGTTGTTGTTAAGATCCCTTTTCCTTTTGATAAAATCGATTCTATAAACAAAATATCGCCTCCTACACTCGTCCATGCCAAGCCGGTTACTACACCTGCTGTTTCGTTATTTTCATATTTATCTCGTTCTAATCTCGGAGCTTTAAGCACTTTTATAATATCTTTGTCCGATATTTTTGTGTTATAAGGCTCGTCCATAGCTTTGCATTTTGCTACATATCGAACCATTTGTGCAATTTTTTTCTCTAAACTTCTCACTCCAGATTCTCTTGTGTAGCCCGATACAATTTTTTCTAATTGTTTTTTGCCTATGACAATATCTTTTGTGGTTAAACCATGTTCTTTTATTTGTTTCGGTAATAAATGTTGTTTGGCTATTTCTACTTTTTCTTCAAGGGTATAACCCGTCATGTTGATAATTTCCATACGGTCTTTTAACGGAGCTTGTATGGTATTCATACTATTAGATGTGGCTACAAACATTACTTTTGAAAGGTCGTAACCAATTTCTAAAAAATTATCATGAAATTCTGAGTTTTGTTCTGGATCAAGCACTTCGAGTAGGGCAGAAGAGGGGTCTCCGTTATAGCTGGTTGAAAGTTTGTCAATTTCGTCTAACACAAATACGGGGTTTGAAGTTCCTGCTTTTTTTAGGCTTTGTAAAATTCGTCCAGGCATAGCACCAATATATGTTTTTCTATGTCCTCGTATTTCTGCTTCGTCTCGCATACCACCAAGAGAAATTCTAACATATTCACGTCCTAAGGCTTCAGCAATCGATTTTCCAATAGAGGTTTTACCCACACCCGGAGGCCCATATAAGCAAATAATAGGCGATTTCATATCGTTTCGGAGTTTTAAAACTGCCAAATGTTCAATGATTCGTTCTTTTACATCGTCTAAACCAAAATGTTCTCGGTCTAATATTTTTTGAGCCCGTTTTAAATCAAAATTATCTTTAGAATAGTTGCTCCAAGGGAGTTCTAAAAAAGTTTCTAAATAGTTTCGTTGCACTCCATAATCAGGCGAATTTGGGTTGGTTCTAACTAACTTCCCTAATTCTTTATCAAAGTGATTCTTAACAGCATCTACCCAAATTTTTTTGCTGGCTTTTTTTTTCATTTCCTCTACATCAGCTTCATAAGAAACCCCTCCTAATTCTTCTTGAATGGTTTTCATTTGCTGATGTAAAAAGTATTCACGTTGCTGCTGGTCTAAATCTGACCTAACTTTTGATTGTATATTATTTTTAAGTTCTAATTCTTGCATTTCGATATTCATATACCGAAGTGTTTCTAAAGCTCTATCCTTTAAATTTGTAACACTTAAAAGTGCTTGTTTTTCTTTCACCGAAATATTTAAATTTGATGACACAAAACTGATTAAAAAAGGTGCACTATGAATGTTTTGAATAGCAAAGGTAGCCTCAGTTGGGATGTTTGGATTTTCTTTGATTAGCTTAATTGCTAATTCTTTAATGCTATCTACAATGGTTTTAAACTCTTTATCGTTTTTGGCTGGTCGTTCTTCGTTAATTTCTTTAATTTTTGCTCGTAAATAAGGCTTTGTGGTAGTAATTTGGTCAATTTCAAAGCGTTTTTTACCTTGTAAAATAACCATAGTATTGCCATCAGGCATTTTTAAAATCCGAACAATTTGTGCAATAGTTCCCACAGAATATACATCAGCCCCAGATGGCTCTTCTACTTTTTCATCAATTTGTGCTACAACTCCAATGTTTTTACCCGCATTGTTAGCATCGTTTATAAGTTTTATAGATTTGTCTCTCCCAGCAGTTATAGGGATAACCACACCTGGATACAAAACCGTATTTCGCAACGGTAAAATTGCAACCTCTTCCTCTAAAGGTTGATTGTTCATTACCTCCTCATCTTCGGCTGTCATTAAAGGAATAAAATCAGTTTCTGATTCAACATCTTGAAATGACATATTGTCTATTTTTAAAAAAAATTCGTCTGACATAAGTAAAAATATAAGTCAATTTGGCAGTGCAAAGATATAATTATTTTTAAGTAATTAAAGTAGCAATGTTTAAGGGGTTGATAATCTGGTAAAACACAATGGTTTTGAAATTTTAAAAGATGATACTGCAATGTTTATACCAAAAATTTATCTTAAGAAAACTTCTATAATTTAAAATTTTGATAATCAAATAATTATAGTATATTATGCATAAA